>JBHADA010000106.1:0-4349 GCA_041854805.1 Arachnia sp. | reverse complement strand
GTCCCTGCTTCGCCTGCTGGCCGCGCAGCAGATGGGCGAGACGGTCAAGGCCAAGTTGGCGGCCGCGAGCCAGATCCCCGCTGCCAGCGTTGAGCCCTATCTCGATCTGCTGCGCGACATCCATCTGATTGCCGCCATCCGCCCTTGGAAGCCGGTCCTCTCGCGGCGTGAGTCCGGCAAACCCAAGACGCTCCTGCTGGACTCGGCGCTCGCCATGCATGTCGCGGGAGCGACGGCAGAGCATGTGGCCAACATGCTTCACCAGGAGGACTTCGGCAGGATGCTCGAAGGCTTCGTCGCCGCCGAATTGCTCAAGCAGCAGGCGTGGAGCCCCGTGCGCTACGACCTGTACCACTATCGCGCAAGCGATGAGGCCGAGGTGGACCTCGTCTTGGAGACCCCCGCGGGTCAGGTCATCGGCATCGAAGTCAAGGCCGCCACATCCTTCCAGGCCAAGCAGTTCCGCGGCTTGTCGCTGCTTCGGGACCGGCTGGGCGATCGCTTCGTCGGTGGGGTCGTGCTCAATACCGGCACCGAGGCCTACCGTTACGCGCCGAAGCTATGGGGGCTACCCATATCCGCCCTATGGGAGCTGCCCTCCTCCCACGATGCGGACCAGAGCGGCTAAGAGGTAATTGCATCGGAGGTCGTAACGCAAGTTGCGTCGCGCGAGGCTAGCAGCACCGCCGCTGTGGCCGGGAGGCTGGTTGGCATGAAACCCCCTTTGGATACCTGCCGGCGGTTGTTCGCCGGGCTCACCACGGTCATTGTCCTGCTACTCAGCGCCTGCGCCTCGCCGGCCTGGTCCCCACCCTCGCCCACCGCTGAGATGGGCGAACATGAGTTGACGCGGGGAGACGTCGAGGCCTGGCTCGATGGGGTGGTGCCCACAGCCCTCATGGAGGGCAAGGTGCCAGGGGCCGTGGTGGCGGTGGTCAAGGATGGCGAGGTGCTGACCACTCGCGGGTACGGCTATGCGGATCTGGGTTCCAACGGTACCGAGCCGGTGCCGGTTGACCCCGAGAAGCACATGTTCCGGTGGGCCTCAATCTCGAAGATCCCCACGTCGATCGCGGTGCTGCAACTCGTGGAGCAGGGAAAGGTGGACCTGGATGCCGACATCAACACCTACCTGGACGATCTTACGCTGGAACGGGTCAGCGACGCCCCCGTCACCGTGCGGCACCTCCTTACCCATACCGCTGGTTTCGAAGAGCGGTGGCTCGTAGACGACGTGATCGCCGATTCCCCGAAGCTGGTGTTCGAGCCGGGCACCACGCCGTCGTACTCGAACTACGGCATGTCACTCCTGGGCGAGCTGGTGGCTCGGGTTAGCGGGCAACCGTTCCCGGACTACGTGGAGGAGCATGTGCTGCGGCCCGCCGGGATGACGCGGGCCACCTACCGGGACAACCCGTTCCCGGCCGACGTGGCCGAGCGGCTGGCCACCGGGTACAGCGGCTCCGGCGAGGTGGTGCCACCCGAGGCCGCACAAACGACAGAGGATCCAGACGGCTCCCTCACCGGTTCCGGCGCCGACGCCGCGCAGTTCATGCTGACCCAGCTGGCGAGGGACCCGGAGCTGCTGCGCGCGGACACCTGGGAACAGATGTGGCGGCCTGGCCTGCCCGACGAGGCGAGCGTGCGTTTGGGAGCGGATCCGATGGGCCTGGGTTACATATTGGGAAGCCGCAACGGGCATCGCTTCGCCCAACACGGCGGTGCCTTGCCCGCCTTCCATTCCATCTTTGAGATCTACCCCGATGACGGGATCGGCATCTTCGTGTCCCTCAACGGCAACGGTGCCGACGGTGCCGGTCCGGCGATCCCGCCGTGGCTTGTGGAGCAGTTCGCCGACCGGTACCTGCCGGGAGCCAACCCGACGGGAGATGTGGATCCGGAGCAGGCCGAGGTCATCTCCGGGACGTACACCGACACTCGCCGGTCCTACTCCACCGCAGTTGGCGCTTGGGAGGAGTTGGCGACCACGGTAAGCATCACTGCTGAGTCGAACGGGTGGATCCAGCTCGGCGGGACGCAGTACCAGCCGGTTGGGGATTGGCTGTGGCAGGAGGTCGACGGTAACACGCGCCTGGCCGCGGTGGTCGCGGACGGCGAGGTGCGGCGGATCAGCTTTGGGCCCACGACACTCGTGCCCGCCCAGCAAGGCAAGGCGGCCATGCTCCTCGTCGGCGTGCTCGCGCTCGCCGCGGTCCTCGCCTGTTGGCCACTTGGCGCCCTGACCCGGTGGCGAGCGGCGCGGGCTGGACGCCCGGCAGCGGAGCCCCTATCCCCGGAGGGGAGGACGGCCCGCGGCGGCGCGCTGCTGGGTCTGGCAGGCGTGACCGCTTGGCCAGCGGTGTTGCTCCCCGCCGGTCGAAGCTTTGTGATCCCTCCGCTTCAAGAGATCGGCCTAGTGCTGATCCCGCTGCACTGGGCGGGTGTCTTGGCGTTGCTGCCCGCCGTTTGGGACCTGATCTCGGTGGTGCGGCGGCGCGCCGGGTGGCGGCGGATCACCGTCGCGAGCCTGCTTGTTCTGGGGCTGCTCGGCTTCGCCTGGTGGTGCCTGACCAGCAATGCGCTCACCTTCCGCCTAGCCTTCTAGGGCATGAACCATCGGCCGGAAAGGACACGTCCGTTGAGGCGGGCAACCCACACACTAGGCGTCACCCGCTTCGACGTGTCAGTGGCCGCGGGGGTGGGCGCATGGAACCTGGTGCTATCGATCGTGGTTCCGCCGGAGCTGTTTCCGGCGGGATGGTATCTCGTTGAGGCCCTACTCCTGATCCAATCCACCGCCTTGGTGCTGTGGCGCCGAGCTCCCCTGCTGTGCTTCCTGCTGGTTTGGGGCCTGCAGGTGACGATCTCGTTCGTCGCGCCGCCCCCAACCTATGCCTGGGGGATGGCAGTTCCCGTGTCCGCCTTCGGGTTGGGTGTTCGGTGGCCGGCTATTCGCGGGATCCCCCTGATGATCGCTTGCGCGACCATCGAGTCGCTGCTGTTTCTCGGCTTTCCGATGGCGGGCTCGTGGCGGGAGTGGGGCGATGGCGCATTCGATTTGATCACCATGTATGTGCTGGTGTTCTTGGGTGGTGCCCTGGTGGCCAGCAATCGACGGGGCGCCGAGGCAGCGCGACTGGCGGATGCGAAGCAGCACGAGCGGGACCTGGAGGTCACGCTGGCCCAGGAGCGGCGTCGGCTGGCCGGCGAGCTGCACGACGTCGCGGCTCATCACCTAGCCGGCATCGTCGTGCAGGCGGCAGCCATCGAGCGGCTCGTCGACCGCGACCCGGCAGCGGCCAAGCAAGCGGCTGCGCAGCTGCGCAGCCAAGGCAAGACCACCCTCAACGAGTTGCGCGCGGTAGTTGGGTTACTGCGGGACAACGCCGTCGCTGCGGGGCTGAAGGATCTCCCGGATCTGGTGGCCACCATCGCAGGACTCGGGGTTCAGGTGGACCTCGACCTCTCAGCTGGGGCGTGGGCGCTGCCTCCCGCGGCCGATGCTGCCGCCTATCGGGTTGCCCAACAGTCCATCAGCAACGCCCTACAGCATGCGCCTGAGGCGTGGATCCGGGTTGAGGTCGGCCAGCACGCGGGCATGCTGGAGCTAGTGGTCACCAACGGACCATCGTCGTGCCCGGGCGAGTTGGCTGCGGGGGGCACCGGGCTTAGGTTGATGCGCGAGCGAGCGCAGGGCGTAGGTGGAGACCTGACCGCCGGCCCCACCCCTGAGGGCGGTTGGCGGGTACGCCTGCGACTGCCCCCAACTGAGGAGGATGCATGATTCGGGTCGTGCTGATCGACGACCAGATGATGGTGCGTACCGGATTCCGGGTACTGCTCGAAGAACCGGGCGACATTGAGGTGGTGGCGGAGGCGTCCAATGGGCGCGACGGGCTGCGTGTGGTGCGCCGGTATCGCCCGGACGTCGTGTGCATGGACCTCCGGATGCCAGGAGGCGACGGGCTAACCGCCACCCGCGCCATCGTTGCCGAGCGCGACGGGGCCACCCCTGCGGTGCTGGTGGTGACCACCTTCGACCTGGACTCCGCCGTGTTTGGCGCCCTGGAGGCTGGCGCCGACGGGTTCATTCTCAAGGACTGCGAACCCGACGACCTGGTCCGGGCGGTGCGCAGGCTAGCGGCCGGCTACGGGATGATGGATCACAGCGTGACCCGGCGGGTCATCGCCGAGTTCGCCCGCCGCCGGGCCCCGGCAGCGAATGCGCAGGAGCTGGCGTCCCTGACCCCGCGGGAACTGGAGATTGTGCGCCTGCTGGCCGCCGGCCGGTCGAACGCGGAGATCGCTGCCGAGCTCGTCGTGGAGACCAGCACGGTGAAGTCCCACCT
>JBHADA010000105.1:0-11755 GCA_041854805.1 Arachnia sp. | reverse complement strand
CTCCGCCCTCGCCGTCGCCTGAGCCGAGCGTGTCGCCTTCGCCTGAGCCGAGCGTGTCGCCTTCGCCTGAGCCGAGCGTGTCGCCTTCGCCTGAGCCGAGCGTGTCGCCTTCGCCTGAGCCGAGCGTGACGCCCTCGCCTGAGCCGAGCGAGGACTCGCGGCCCACTCCCACCGAATCCCCGAAGCGGCCCGGCCTGCCGCGCACCGGTGAGGAGGGGGCGGTCAGCCTGATCGGCATCGCGGCCCTGGCCGTCGTCGCCGGTGGTGCGGCCATCGCCGCCCGCAAGCGCTGATCGTTGCTCGCAACCCGATGGGGCGTCCTGATGGGCGCCCCATCGGCGCGTTTCCAAGACTCTGATGAGCGCGAATATGGCCCATACCACAGTCCGCATTAGACTCGGTATCGTGAGAGTCGCGATCGTGGCGGAATCCTTCCTGCCAAACTTGAACGGCGTCACCAACTCGGTATTGCGAGTCTTGGAGCACCTTCGGGCAGATGGGCACGAGGCGCTGGTGATTGCGCCGCAGGACGGCGGCCGCACTCCTAGCCAATACTGTGGATTTCCCATCGAGACCGTCACCTCCATCGGGCTACCCGGCTACGACATGGTTCGGGTGGTGACCACCTCGTCGTTCAACGTGGAGCGGATCATCTCTGGTTTCCGCCCAGACGTCATTCACTTGGCCGCGCCTTTCGTCGTCGGTTACAAAGCCGCTTCCGTCGGAGCGAAGCTGGGCATTCCGATGGTCGGGATCTATCAGACCGAGGTGCCCACCTACGCGGCGCGTTACGGCTTTCCGCACGTGGAACCGCTGCTGTGGCATCACCTGCGGCAGGTCCACTGCCTAGCCTCGCTCAACTTCGCCCCGTCGACCTTCGCCCGGGACCAACTCATCGCCCATGGCGTCCCCAGGGTGGGGGTGTGGGGCCGGGGCGTCGACTCGGTCCGGTTCAACCCGGCCAAACGCGACGCCCAGTTCCGCCGCCGCTATGCACCCAACGGTGAGCGGCTGATCGGCTACATGGGTCGGCTGGCGTCGGAGAAACGCGTGGAGGACCTGACGGCCGTGGCAGACCTGCCTGGCACCCGGCTGGTCGTCATCGGTGACGGCCCGCTCCGCGCCCAACTCGAAGCGATCCTGCCCAGGGCCGTGTTCCTAGGCCAGTTGACGGGGGAGGACCTGCCGACTGCCCTCGCCAGCCTCGATCTGTTCGTACACCCGGGGGAGTTAGAGACGTTCTGCCAGTCGATCCAAGAGGCCAAGGCCTCCGGGCTGCCCGTCGTCGCTCCCCGGCGCGGCGGCCCGATCGACCTCATCAACCCGTCGCGCACCGGCTGGCTGTATCCGCCCGGGGATCTGCGCGGCATGCGCGCCCAAGTGGTGGACCTGGTGGGTGACGACGCCAAGCGTGCCGCGTTCGCACGTGCCGCCCGCGCCTCGACGCTGGGGCGAACCTGGACGAAGGTCTGCGCCGAGTTGGTGGGGCATTACCACAAGGCCATCGGCATGTCGGTACGCCGCGGCGTCCTCGCCGCATAGACCAAGATTCGGGAATCGGGGTCGTTCGGCGTAGACTTGGCGGGCCCGGCCGCGGCGAGAATCGTCGACGCGTGAAGTTCAGCGGGCCAATCCCGCGAAGGAAACCATGACATCTCCACGCCGCAAGCCGCGCTGGTCCGCCGAGAAGCGGGCCGCGAAGGGCCTCAATCCCCACCGTCCGCGGGGGGCCAAACCCGCAGGCGCGCCCCGCAACCGCAAGGAGCGCCGCGCCCTCGAATTCGGCGATCACCCTGAAGGACACCGCGGCGCCCGGCGTCGTGATGGCGACAGGGGACATGCTTCCCCCGAACGCCGCACGGGCGACGAGCGACCGAGGAAGCGTTTCGAGCAGGATCGCGACGACTCGCCGCGCCGCGACCGCCGCCCCGCCCAGGCCGATGGGCGTCGGCCATGGGGGAGGGAGGAACGCAAACCCCACCGCCGTCCAGCTCACCGCGACGATTCCCGCCAGCGTTTTGGCCCACGACGCGGCGGCACCCCCGCCAAGGCAGCCCCGGACCAGATGAGCTGGACCTCCCGGGCCGCTGACGAATTCACCGGCGACCTGCCCACCGGCTTCCTTGAGCTGGGGGTCGCCGAGCCCCTCGCCAGGGCCTTGGCCGCGCAGGGCATCACCGATCCCTTCCCCATCCAGGCCGCCACCATCGGAGACGCCAATGCCGGCCGCGACGTGCTTGGCCGTGGCCGTACCGGCTCGGGTAAGACCCTCGCCTTCGGCCTGCCCCTGCTCACCCGTTTGGCAGGCGCCCCGTCCATCGGGTCTCCCCGCGCCATCATCCTCACGCCTACCCGCGAGCTGGCCCTCCAGATCGCCGACAACCTGGCCCCGCTGGCCTCCACCGTGGGACTCGACCTCATCCTGGTGGCCGGCGGCATGAGCTATGGCCCACAGATCCGTGCCTTCGAGCGCGGTGTCGACGTGGTGGTGGCCACACCCGGCAGGCTCATCGACCTGGTCGAGCAGGGCGCCGCGGACCTCAGCCGCGTGAGCATCAGCGTCCTCGACGAGGCGGATCACATGGCTGACATGGGGTTCCTCCACGAAGTGCGCACCATCCTCGATGCCACGCCGGAGGGTGGGCAGCGGCTGTTGTTCTCCGCCACGCTGGACGACGCCGTCGACTCTCTGGTCAAGCGGTATCTCACCGACCCCGCCACCCACGAGGTGGACTCTGGCCAGGCGGCCGTGACGACAATGCTGCACCGCCCGCTACTGGTCAAGCCGCATCATAAGAACCAGGTCACCGCCGAGATCGCCAACCGTGAAGGCAAGACGGTGCTCTTCGCCCGCACCCAGATGGGCACCGATCGAATCGCCGCGCAGCTCCGCGAGGCAGGCGTCATGGCCGGTGCGCTGCACGGCGGCCTCACTCAGGGAGCCCGCGCCCGCATCCTCGCGGCGTTCCGGGAGGGGACCGTGCCCGTGCTGGTGGCTACGGACGTGGCCGCCCGCGGCATCCACGTCGACGACGTCACGCTCGTGTTGCAGGTGGACCCGCCCCGCGACTCGAAGGACTACCTGCATCGCGCCGGCCGAACCGCTCGCGCGGGACAGGAGGGCGTGGTGGCCACCATCGTGCTGCCGCATCAACGCAAGATGGGGCGTCGTCTGCTCGGACAGGCGGGGATCAGCAGCGCCTTGGCGGAGGTGACCCCGGGTAGCCCCGAACTGCGGGAAGCCACCGGCGCCCGCGTTCCCTCCGGGGTGCCGATCGACGAGGCCGACTACCTGGCCCTCATCGCACCCAAACAGCAGGCCAAGCGACACCCGCACCGTGGGCGGCGTCCCCATAATCGTCGCCGGTAGGCGATACTTGGCGGCGATGGTTGAGGAGTCTGTGACGCTGCGCGTGGCCGCGCAGGAGGATGCGGCCGCGCTGCTGGGAGTCATTCGCGAGGCCTTTGGGGCCCGGCCGCCGGTTGATCCGCCCGCCGAGGCCCTTTCCGACGACGTCGCCAGCATCGAGGCAGCCCTCGCCGATGGCGTCGGTGTGGTGGCCGAGAGCGACGGGCGTATCGTCGCTGGTCTGCTCGTGGCCTTCTCCGCTGAGGTGGCGACGCTGCGACGGGTCAGCGTGTCGCCGGGGCATACCCAACGGGGCCTAGCCCGCGAGGTGGTGGCCGCCGCGGGCGTGATCGCGGCGAGGCGCGGAGCGTCCAGGTTGGAGCTGTTCGCCCGCGAGGAATTCCCCCAGCTCATCCAATGGTGGCGCGACAACGGTTTCGACGTGGTGGCCACTGAGCCCCATGGGGTGCGGATGGGCCGCGACCTGCCGGTGGCCGTGGAGGCCGCCACAGCCGACGACATGCGAAGCCTCGGGGGCCGCGTCGCGGCCCTGCTGCGTGCCGGCGACGTCATCGTCGCCAGCGGCGACCTTGGTGCGGGCAAGACCACGCTGGCCCAGGGCATCGGCGCGGCCCTAGGCGTGGAGGGTCCCGTCATCTCCCCGACGTTCGTGCTGTCGCGGGTGCATCCCAACCCCTCGGGAGGGCCCGGGCTGGTGCACGTCGACGCCTACCGATTGAGCGACTCCGCCGAACTGGCCGATATCGACCTCGACGCGTCCCTGTCCGGCAACGTCACCCTCATCGAGTGGGGATCGGGCTTGGCGGAGTGGCTCTCGGAGAGCCGCCTCGAGATCGAGATTGTGCGCGAACTGGATGATGACATCCGCACCGTGTACGTGACCGGCGTCGGGCCCCGCTGGGCTGGTGCCCTTGAGCCGCTGAGGAGACCGCTATGACCTGGACGCTCGCCATCGACACTTCTCGTTACGTGGCCGTCGGTCTCGCCCGCGACGGCGAGCCGCGCATCCGCGTCGTCGTTGACGACACCCGGGCACACGCCGAGACCCTCATGCCGTCGGTACTGGAGGCCTGTGCGGAGGCGGGCATCGGGTTGGGCGAGGTGGCCGAGGTCGCGGTGGGCATGGGGCCTGGCCCGTTCACCGGGCTGCGCGTCGGCATCGCCACTGCGTGGAGCCTCGCCCACGCCGCCGGACTCACCCCGCACGGCGTGTGCTCACTCGACGTAGTGGCCGCCCAATGGGTGGATGCGCCGGACGAATTCGTGGTCGCGGCGGACGCGCGCCGCAAGGAGGTGTACTGGGCCCGCTACCGAGATGGCGCCCGGGTGGGCGAGCCGCGGGTGAGCAGCCCGGACGAGGTGCCAAGCCTGCCGCTGGCCGGGCACCTGCCCGAGGCAACGGGACTGGCGGCCGCGGGCGGGGCGCCCACCGCGCTGGACCCGGCCGTGCTGGCGGCGGTTTGGACGCGACTTCCCGCCGCCGGCGGCGAACCCTTCTACCTGCGTGCGCCCGACGCCTCGGTGCCGGGAAAACCGAAGTCGGCCCTGCCCAGGCTACGGGTCAAGCGATGATCGTAGATGCGGCCACAGCCGCGGACCTCGACGACCTCGTCGCGTTGGAGGACTCCTTCGACAGGCCATGGTCGCAGGACTCGTGGCGGGCCGAGGTGGAGGGCGAGGGAAGGCTCGTCCTCATCGCGCGCCGCGACACGGGGGAGGCCATCGGAGCGGCCTGCTTCCAACTCGTCGAAGAAGTGGCCGACCTGCATCGCATCGTCGTGGTCCCCACGCACCGGCGCCTCGGCATCGCCCGCGTCATGCTTGTGGCCGGCTTGCAATGGGCCATCGGCAAGGGGGCCCTGACGATCATGCTGGAGGTGGACGCGGGCAACGAGCCGGCGATCACGCTGTACCGCGGGTACGGCTTCGTTCCGGTCGCCACCCGCCGCGACTACTACGGACCAGGAGGCGACGCCCTGGTCATGCAGAGGTCCCTGGAGGGCGTTGACGCCGATTCGGTCGGCATGTGGGATATGGAGGCGACATGAGGCCGTTGGTGCTGGGTCTGGAATCGTCGTGCGACGAGACAGGCGTGGGAATCGTGCGAGGCCACGAGCTGCTGGCCAACGAAGTGGCCAGTTCCGTCGAGCAGCACGTGCGTTTCGGTGGGGTGGTGCCCGAGGTAGCCAGCCGTGCGCACCTCGAGGCGCTCATCCCGACGCTGGAACGGGCCGCTGGGGCGGCCGGCGTTGACCTGACGGAACTCGACGCCATCGCGGTGACGGCCGGCCCGGGGCTGGTGGGCGCCCTCGTCGTCGGCCTCGCCTCGGCGAAGGCCCTGGCCGCCTACCTCAACAAGCCCCTCTATGGCGTCAATCACCTCGTTGGCCATGTCGCCGTCGACCTGCTCGACCACGGCACCCTGCCCACGCCCGCGCTGGCCCTGCTGGTCTCCGGCGGGCACACGTCGCTGCTGCACGTTCGCGACATCGCCACCGACATTGTGGAGGTGGGGTCCACCATCGACGACGCTGCCGGCGAAGCCTACGACAAGGTGGCCCGTATCCTGGGCCTCTCCTATCCGGGGGGACCAGTGATCGACAGGCTCGCCCAGGAGGGCGACCCGAGCGCGATCCGGTTCCCGCGAGGCCTCACGGCCCGTCACGACCTAGAGCGGCATCGCTTCGACTTCTCCTTCTCCGGTCTCAAGACCGCCGTGGCCCGGTGGGTGGAGCGGGCACGCATCGACGGCAGGGAGATCCCGGTGGCGGACGTGGCTGCCAGCTTCCAGGAGGCCGTGTGCGACGTGCTCACGGCTAAGGCCCTCGATGCCGCGCGGGAGCTGGACGTGGCGTCGATCCTCATCGGCGGGGGAGTGGCGGCCAATTCGCGGCTGCGGGGCCTGCTGGAGGAGCGGGCCGCGGCGGCGGGCATCGAGGTGCGCCGCCCACGCCCCGCGTTGTGCACGGACAACGGGGCCATGATTGCCGCGGTCGGCGTGGAGGCCTTGGCCGCCGGGCTGGCGCCCTCGGGGCTGGGCATCTCCGCGCACCCGGGGCTCCCGGTCGGCCAGGTCGTGGTTCGGTAGCCGTGGACGCCCGCGAGCGGGCCCTGGCCGCGGCGATGGCCGAGACCGATCCGTCGTCGCTCGGCGCGGGTGAGCGGCTGAGGCGCGAGTTTGGCGCGGATCTGGCCGCGTGGGCGTCAACGCAGGCGGCGCTGCGTTTAAGGGCCCTCGGCCGGTTCGCCAAGGCGGGCGAGATGTGGTTCACGCGCGACGGGCTGGAGCAGGCGACGCGGGAGCCAGTGGCGTGCTGGCGGGCGCGGAGATTCGCCGCGGCGGGCGTTAGCCAGGTGTGGGACCTGGGGTGTGGCATCGGCTCCGACGCCATGGCCTTCGCGAGGGCCGGGCTCGCCGTCGTGGCGATCGACGCGGATCCGGCCACGGCGGAGGCGGCTGCGCACAATCTTGCCTTGGTGGGGGGAGAGGCCCGTGTTGGCCGCGCGGAAGAGACCCGCGTGCCGGAAGGCGCCGCCGTCTTCCTGGACCCGGCGCGTCGCACCGCCCGCGGCCGTACGTGGAGGATGGAGGACCTCGCACCGCCGTGGGAGTTCGTCGCAGAGCAACTGGCCGGTCCGCGGTTCGCCGCCGTCAAGCTCGGCCCCGGGGTGCCGAAGGAGATCATCCCGAAAGGCCTCCAGGCCTGCTGGGTGAGCCACCGCGGCGATGTGGTGGAGGCGTCACTGTGGAATCGGCTTCCGCCTGGTCCCCGGGCCGTCGTCATCGACGAGTCGGGGACACATGAACTGGGGCCGGAGACGGCCCGGTCACTGGAGGTCGGGCCTGTGGGGCGCTACATCGTCGAGCCCGACGGCGCCGTCATCCGTGCCGGGCTGCTCGGCGGTGTCGCCGCGGATGCGTGGCTGCTGGACGGGCACGTCGCGTATCTCTCCACGGACCGCGAGGTCGACTCCCCGTTCGCCACGTGTTTCGAGGTGTTGGAATCACTGCCCTACGACGTCAAACGGTTGCGTTCCTGGCTGCGTGAGCACGAGGTGGGCACGGTGGAGATCAAGAAACGGGCCATCGACGTCGACCCGGCCGCCTTGCGGCGGCGGCTCAAGCCGAAGGGCCCCAATGCGATCACCCTCGTCGTGGCGCGGACCACGTCGGGCACCCGTGCCTTGGCGGTGCGGCGCCTTCCCAGGCGGCCCGCAGCGGAGGCGATAGATTGACGCCATGCCCTATTCGCCTGAGCTGACCGTCCTCGGGTACGTGACCACGCCGGAACGGGATCGGGTGCTGCTCGTGCACCGCGTCGCCCGCGACGACGACGAGCAGCTCGGCAAATACAACGGGCTGGGCGGCAAGGTGGAGCGCAACGAGGACATCGTTGCCGCCATGCGCCGGGAGTTGCGGGAGGAGGCCGGTATTGAGGCCACCCAGATGGAGTTGCGTGGCACCGTCTCCTGGCCCGGGTTTAACGGACGCGACGTGTTCGGCTTCGTCTTCCTCATCACCGGCTTCACGGGCGTGCCGCCCCAGGCCAACGAGGAGGGAACGCTGGCCTGGCATGACGTGGCCACCATGATGGAACTGCCCATGTGGGACGGCGACCGCCATTTCCTTCCGCTGGTATTCGACGCATCCGTGCCGCAGTTCCACGGTGTGATTCCCTACGACGGGGCCCACAGCCTCGGCTGGCGGGCGAGCCTCGGGTAGGTTTCCCGGTGTCAGCAGTTGCCGTCCTTGGGGCACTGCAGTTCGACGCCGTCGGGTGAGACCACCGCGTGATAGACGATCGCCTTCTTGCGCACATCGGCGGGGATGTCGTCGACCACTTCGCGGGTCACGACGGTCTGAGTCTCCAGCGCCACGTGGGTGGTGGAGACCTCACCGGCCAAGTCGCCTGTGGCGGGATCGATGAGCACCTCGTCTCCCCATCCGGTGATGGTGCGGTACCCAAGGGAGACGAGGGTGCGCCCGTTGACGACTCGCTCGCCCGTCTTCCCGACCGGCAGCGTCTTGAGGATCTCGAAGAGTGAGGTCCGCAGGTCGGCTGGGGCCCTGCCCGTGCGGAGCAGGTCGGCGATGGCGAAGTAGACGCCGCGATCCGGGAAGGACCCCTTGTCGCCGTTGTCCTCGTAGAGCTTCTTGCGTAGCGCCTCGACGTCGCGGGGAAGGCTCGCTAGGAAATCAGCGGAAGGGTCGAAGTACCCGCCGTCCGAATAGCCATTAGGGGCAAGGTCCGAAGTCCAGATCTCGGCGTCCCTGTGCGACCTACAATCCTCGGTTCCGTAGATCCGCTTGTTGACCGTGCGTTTTCCCCGCACATGCCAGGACGGCCGGGAGCCGTCCACGGCGACATATTCCACGTCCGTGAAGTCCATGAGGCACAGAGTGGAGCCGAAATCGTGCGTGATGGTTCCGCTGGTGGTGAGTTTCCAGTATTGGCTGGCCGCGGCAGGGGGATCCGTGGCGTTGATCGCGGCCCGGGTGAGGACATCGTTGGCTTGAGCCATGCCGACCCAGCCGAAGACGTTCCAGGTGCCGAAGCCCACCACGGGGATGGCCGCGGCCGCTGCGACCCGGCGTAGCCACCTCCGGGGGCGAGCGGCAGGCTTGGAGGCGACGATATCGTCGAGGATTTGGCGCCGTTGGTCGGCGGTGTAGGCAGGTGCTGTGGCGGCGGGATCGGTGCGTTTCAACAAGGTGTCGATGTTCATGGGAATCCTCAAAGGTGTGGGACGACGCTCAAATGGGAGGTGCGGGCGTCCCCAGAGCTGGGAGAGTCGGTCAACAGTCGCTGGGCCCGTTGCCGGGCACGTTTGAGTCTGGTTCGTGCGGCGCTGTCGCTGATGCCGAGGACGAGGGCGATCTCCGCGGGGGAAAGCTCCTCCCAGGCCGCGAGGCGCAGGACCTCGGCGTCCAAGGCGGGTAGGCAGGCAAGGATGCTGTCGGCCAGGGCGGCGCTTGCCTCCTCGGCTGCGGGACTGGAACGGGCGGCTCGCACCTCGGCGAGGGCGTCGCGGAGGCTGAGACGGCGAGCGAGGGAGCGGCGCTGGTGTTGCACGGTGTGATAAGCGGCGCGGAGAAGCCAGGGAAGAGCCGCGTCCGGCACATCGTTTTGCCGCCTCCACGCCGTCGTGAAGACCTCGGCCACGACGTCGTCGGCGTCGTCGTGACCCACTCGCCGGATGGCGTAGGCGCGCACGGCATTCGCGTGGCGGTCGAACAGCCTCTCCAACCAGTCTGGGTCGGGTGAGATGGTCGTCATGTCTGGTAGTTCCCAGTCGCGAGCCCAGCGTGACTGGACAGCGGATGCGATCCTGACGTGTCCGTTGTCCCTCGCATGCGGGTATTCTCCCGCGACGAACGGGAACCGGCGGAAGGTGTCGCGCATGCGTTGGGCGAGGTGCGAGGCGAATGGCGCGGCCGGTGGCCTAGCGACGATGCCGCAAGAGAGGAGGCGCTAATGCGTGGGCGAATACGAGCGGTGGCCTGCCTCATCGCGGCAGCGGTGGCCGCGTGCAGCGCGCCACCCAAGCCGGTGCCGTCATCCAGCCTGAGCGTTCCTGTCTCCTCCTCGGCTCCCGTCTCGCCGTCGGCGAGCCCCAGCGGGGCCGTGGTGAAGGAGACGAGGATCGACGGGCCGAACGGGAAGATCTGGGCCGAGATATACCGTCCCGTCGGCGAAGGGACCCATCCCGCCATCATCTACGCCCCTGGACTCGGCGCCTCCTATGAGAGCGGCGAGCCCTACGCAGAGGCGCTGGTGGAGGAGGGGTACGTGGTTTACCTCTTCGATTTCGTTGGCGGCAGCACCACCAGCCGCAGCGGTGGGGATACCACGGCCATGACCATGTTCACCGAGGTGGCCGATCTGCAGGCCGTCACCGATCACGCCGCACGGCAGGACTTCGTCGACTCGGGGCGCATCCACTATGTGGGAGTCAGCCACGGGGGCGTGGTGGCCGCGTTGGCCGCCTCGAGACGCGACGACATCGCCTCCCTAGTGCTCCTGTGCCCCGCGTTCGGCATCGACGATGCCATCCGCTCGAAGTACCCCACGGCGGCGGACTTGCCGGAGACCTACTCGATCTTGAGCATGACGCTGGGACGGTCCTACTTCGAGGCACTCCACGACGTCGATCTCCTCGGGCAGACGAGCCGTTACACGGGCCCGGTGATCATCTTCCACGGTACCGACGACAACATCGTCCCCATCGCCGAATCGCGCGAGGCGGCCGCCCGGTTCCGGGATGCCGACCTCGTGGCCTTGGACGGCGAGGGGCACTTCCTGTCGGGTTCACGAAACGCCGTCCTCGCCGATATCACGACCTTCCTACGGGACCGCTGAACACCGCTTGACCTGGGCTACAGGATGGATTCAGCCCCCGGCCAGCGCCGCCAGGCGATCGAGCGAGGCGGCGAGGGTCTCTGCCGTCGTCGTGCGGGCCTTGGCCATTCGCCGCTCGTCGGTTAGGCCCGACCAATCGTAGGTGTGAGTCACTCGGGTCCTTCCCGAGTCGAGGGGCTCCAGGGCCCATCGCCACAGATGCCCGGGGCGCCGCTCGCCCACCGGCGAGGGCATCCAGGCGATGAGTCGTCCCTCCTCGAACTCCACCACGTGGTTGACGCGTACGGCGCCGTTCGAGTTGGTCATCACGAACTGGTCGCCGACGCCATAGACCCGCTGGCCCGTATCCGCATGGCCGAGGTTGCCGTTGCCGTCCCATTCGGGCTGGCGTGATGGGTCGGCGATCATCTCGAAAATCCTGGCCGCAGGAGCGGCGATGTCGCGCGACGCGCTGACCACTAGGTCCTCGATGGCGAGCTCGCCCATGCGGTCCCAGCCGTTGCCTTCCACTTGGCGAGAAACGATGAAGGGGGTGGTGCGCAGGTACGTTGGGAATTCCTCACGCATCGTGGCGAAGTGGGCCGAGTTGACGTGCGCCGCGGCCGCGTCGTCGTCGAAGGCCTCGGTGAGCAGATAGGAGGTGGGGTCGTCGACACAGCGGGCCCACTCGAACCACATGTTGCCGGGCTCGGCCCGGGTCGCCTCGGTGAACTCGCGGCTGATTTCTGGCCAGTCATCGGCGAACTCGGGTTTGAGCGGAAACTTGACGGTGATGCTGATCATGCGGCCAGCCTATGCCTCCTCGCGGCTTGGCCGACGGCGGTCGGTGCCCTCACCGCTCCCGAAGATCTGTCTGGCGTTGCTGCCCATTGTGAGTCCTGAGGGCGCCGACTAGGCGTTGGCGGGGACCTCGGTTCCGGCGCCGCGGCGGCGCGGCTCGACGTCGGGCTGATCGGCCGCGAGCGGCGAGTCGGAGCCGTAGACGCTGTAACCGCCGTCGGCCAGCATCGCCAGGTCGGCCGCG
>JBHADA010000104.1:0-7169 GCA_041854805.1 Arachnia sp. | reverse complement strand
CTGGGCTATCCGGGCGTGAGCAGCGGTGAAGGGCACGACATCAACCTGGAAAGCCTCCAGCACTGCATCGAGACTTTCCCGCGGCCTGGTCACTTGCTTGTTCTGGAGGACGATAAGCAACTCCAGGTAGGTGGGCGCCGCCATAGTGCCGCCTACCTCCTGAAGCAGCGGGCGAATGCGATCGGCCGGGCTCGCGGCAGCAGCGCCGTGATGGCGGAAGAGTCGACGATCACCGGGGCAGGCCCGCGGGGTCCTTGATCTTCAGGCTCATGCACAGATTCTACCCTTCTGGAAGCAGTTTCTACCCCCCAGTCCGGGGGGTATGCGTCGCCGACGAGTTCTTCGTCAACTGCCAATACAGCTACGACATCCAATGCGAACTGGGCATCAAGCTGGTTACCGGACGGGGATGTCGGTGAGGCGGAACGGGTAGTTCCATTCGGCGGGGCCCCCTGCCCGGGCGTGGTCCAGAATGACGGTCTCCTGCCCGGTATCTGGCCATGCCACGCACACGGTGGTGGCGGCCCCCTCCTTCAACACGTCGACTAGGACCCGCTCGGTGAGAAGCGTGCGGGCATTGTCGCCCGGGCGGATATAGGAGGCTGGGGCGATGCGCTGCGTCCCCGCGACGAGCATCAGCCCATCCGCGATTCCGACGGCGCCCGACGTCTCCCCCTTCGTGGCGGGCGTCGAGTCGTCGTTGAGCCACGCTCCCAGAGGTGCGCCCGTGCCGTTCTTACCGGCGACGACCACCAGTTCGCCCCATAGCAGGCCGCCGCTTCGGGTGAGATGCCCCAGCCTCAGGGTGATCGTCCCCTTCTGTTTCGGCCGGTTGGCCTTGACCGTCACTCCGTCGGCGCCTCGCGCCGTGGGCCCCGAGGGGGCTGGCGGACGGGCATTGGGGTTCGCCACCGCGGGCCGCTCGACGCGCACGGGGGCACCCAAGGCCGCGTTGATGGTGATGTCGCCGAGCTCCGTGTCCAGAGCCACGAGGTCGACTCCGGCGGATTCCGCGGCGTCGCGGCCGATCACGCGAACCGTGACGAACCCCGTCTGAGGCACGAGCACCGTGACTTGGTTGATATCGACCGCGCCGAAGGGAACATAGGTGGTTCCCGTCTCCCCCGGGGCCAGCATGAGGGCACGGCCAGTGCTGGCCTGGGTGGAGTTCCACACCCGAGAGGTCGCCGGATCCAGCAGCCGCGTGCCGCTGGCTCCACGGGGGTGGTCCGCCAGCGCGTTGTTGGCCAAGTAGGTGCTCACTGGGACCGCATTCTCCGAGCTGGTGAAGTCCTCCTTGATGTCGGTGACCGAGGCGTCGTCCTCTGCGCGGGTGATCTGCAAGGCCAGCGCCGTGGCGTCCTTGGAAATTCGCACCAGAGGCGAGACGCGAACCGTGAACCGGTGCCCCGAGATACGAGCCGGCAAGGTCTGAAATCTATCCGCGGACGATATCGGCGTCGCTTGCGAGCCGCCGTAGGCGTCGCTGGACTGGCCCAGCATTTCCGACGAGGAGGGGCCGGTCCCCTGTGCCCCAGCCGAGCCGTAGCACCCCGCCACTGAAGCCCCCATGGCAAGCACAGGTAGTGACAGCAACGAGCGTCGACGCATCAAATGACCTTCCACGAGGGTATGCGTCCTGACGATATTCCACATGGAGCCGCGACGCTGCGCTCGAACATGGGGTGATCGCCCCATGCAGGTTGGACGCGGCGCTGCCACCTGTCGCCGAGCGTGTCGAGCGTCCACCTGGTGAGTGGTACAAGCCAAGGCTTTCCCCATCGCCGCGAACATTTGTCTTGACAAATGGGCTGCGAACGGCGAGGCTTACGGGGTCACGCGCAGGAGCGCGGCACTCCACCGGCGACAACGTCGCGCCAGGAACGAGGAAGGTAGGCACCAACCGCATGAGGAGAATCGTCAAGCTGGCCCTTACAGCCAGCACAATCTTGGCCCTCGCGGCCTGCGGCACCACGGCCGCACCCGAGGAGAACGCGAACAACGCTTCAGCCCTCAAAACCGTCGAGTACGCGCCCGAGGACCTCGTCACCCCGAAGGACGGGAAGAAGCTCAAGATCGGCGTCACGTTCCCCGTCCTAGACCAGTTCCTGCAGAACGTCGCCGCAGGTATCGAAGCCAGGGCAAAGGAAGCTGGCGTCGAGGTCAACATCGTCGCCGCCCAGGAGAAGGCCGACGTCCAACTGGGTCAGGTTGAGAACTTCATCGCGCAGGGCGTCGACGGCATCATCATCATCCCGGTCGACACCGACGCCTCTGACCCCATGACCACGGCAGCGCAGAACGCCAAGATCCCGCTCGTCTACGTCAACCGCCGCCCAGCGCAGCTACCGGCAGATGTCCCCTACGTGGGTTCCGACTCGCTCGTCGCCGGCACGCTCGAGATGGAGGCACTCGGCAAGCTCGCTGGCGGCAAGGGCAACGTCGCCATCCTTCAGGGCGATCCCGCGAACGAGGCCGCGCGTCTACGCACCGAGGGCTGCAAGAACGTCGTCAAGGAGAAGTTCCCTGAGATGAAGGTCATCCGGGAACAGGCCGGCAACTGGTACCGCGACAAGGGCCTCCAGATCACCGAGAACTGGATCCAGTCTGGCGACGACATCACCGTCATCTGCTCCAACAACGACGAGATGGCCCTGGGCGCGATCCAGGCCCTCAAGGCCGCGGGCAAGCTGGACAAGGTCTTCGTCGGCGGCGTCGATGCCACCCCAGACGCATTGGCCGCCATGGGCAAGGGCGAACTCGAGGTGACCGTCTTCCAGGACGCGAAGGGCCAGGGCGCGGGCGGCATCGACTCGATCATCAAGATGCACAACGGCGAAGAGGTCGCCAACGTGGTCGACGTGCCCTACCGGCTGGTGACCCCCGAAAACATGTCGGAGTTCCAGTAGTCGACGACCGGCGTGGGCGGTGTGCACCGCCCACCACGTCGAGGCAGAGAGACACCAATGACTAACACTGAAGTTGCAGATTCCGATGTCGTCGTCGAGATGCGCGGCATCGTCAAGACCTTCCCAGGAGTGAAGGCCCTCAAGGGCGTGCAGCTCGACCTGCGGCGTGGCCGTGTCCACGCCCTCATGGGAGAGAACGGGGCCGGCAAGTCCACCCTCATGAAGGTGCTCATCGGGATGTATCAACCCGACGACGGCACCATGCTCCTCGAAGGCGAGCCGGTCACCTTCAAGGACGCCCGCGAAGGCATGGCCGCCGGCATCTCGATGATCCATCAGGAGCTCTCCCCCGTTCCAGAGATGCGGGTGGCGGAGAACATCTGGCTGGGACGCGAGCCGCGCGGCGCCTTCGGGCTGGTTGATCACAAGCTGATGACCCAGAAGACCCAGGAACTCTTCGACGAGTGGGGAATCGACATCAATCCCCGCGCCGTGATGAAGACGTTGACCGTTGCCAGGCAGCAGATGGTCGAGATTGCCAAGGCAATCAGCTACAACGCCAAGATCATCATCATGGACGAGCCCACCTCCGCCATTCCCGAGCGCGAGGTGGAACATCTCCACGGCATGATCAAGCGGCTCACTGGGCAGGGCGTGGCGATCGTCTACATCACCCACAAGATGGACGAAGTGTTCAAGATCTCCGACGACATCACCGTCTTCCGCGACGGTGAATGGGTCGCCACGAAGGAGGCCAGCGAGCTGGACCGCGACAAGCTGATCACCATGATGGTGGGCCGCGAGTTGACGGACCTGTTCCCGAAGCTGGAGGCGGACATCGGCGAGGTGGTGCTCAGCGTGCGGGGCCTCAACCGCGGCAAGCTGGTGCGTGACGTCAGCTTCGAATTGCGCCGCGGAGAGATTCTCGGTTTCGCTGGGCTCATGGGCGCCGGCCGCACCGAGGTATTGGAGACCATCTTCGGCATCCATCCTCCGGAGTCGGGCACCATCGAGGTGGACGGCAAGTCCGTCCAGATCAAGACACCCGCCGACGCCATCAACGCGAACTTGGGCCTATTGACCGAGGATCGCAAGCTCAACGGCATCATGGGCGTGCTGTCGGTGGCCGACAACATGTCGGTGGCGGCCCTTCCACGGTTCAGCCCTGGCGGTTGGCTACGCCTCGGGCAGATGAAGGAGGAGGTCACGGATCAGCGCGAGAAGCTGGCGATCAAGACCCCGTCGCTCAGGCAGTTGATCCAGAACCTCTCGGGCGGCAACCAGCAGAAGGCGCTCATCTCGCGTTGGCTGCTGACCATGCCCGAGATCCTCATGATCGACGAACCCACCCGCGGCATCGACGTGGGCGCGAAGAGCGAGATCCACCGCCTCATGAGCCTGCTAGCTCAGCAGGGCAAGGCCATCATCATGGTCTCGTCCGAGATGCCCGAGGTTCTCGGCATGAGCGACCGCATCATCGTCATGCACGAGGGCCGGGTCTCCGGCGAGCTCAGCCGCGAAGAAGCCAACCAAGAACGAGTCATGCACCTCGCCACCGGCGGCGATCTGGTTGCAGGAAAGGAACACTGATGTCTGCGAACGCAACCGTGCCGGAAAGGAGCGGCCTCGATTTCGGCCAGATCGTCCGCGACTATGCGATCTTGTTCATCCTGATCGGCTTCATGGTCATCTTGAGCATCATCACCGGCGGACGCTTCCTCCAAGTGCAAAACCTCATCAACGTCGTGGTCCAGGTGACCCCCATCGGTGTCATCGCGCTGGGCATGATGTTCGCCATCATCACCAAGGGCATCGACTTGTCGGTGGGCGCCACCGTGGCCCTCGTCGGGGTGGTGTCGGCCAGCTTCGCGCAGGTGGTGGGCAACCCGTCGAACATGTTCAACTTGCCGGTGATGCCGGTGTTCATCTCGGTGATCATCGGCCTCGTCACGGGCGCCCTCGTTGGTGGCACCGTCGGTGGTCTCATCGCGGTGTTCCGGATTCCTCCGTTCGTGGCGACGCTTGGCATGATGACTGCGGCCCGCGGCCTGGCCAACCTGTACACCGACGGTAAGCCCGTCTCGAACCTCGCCGAGGGCTACAAGTGGATGGGGCAGGGCAACATCCTGGGCATCCCGGTGCCGGTGCTCATCTTCATCGCCGCCGCCGCCGTGATCTGGGTCGTGCTCAACCGCACCCGCTTCGGCCGCCATGTCTACGCCATCGGAGGCAACGAGCAGGCGGCCCGCGTGTCGGGCATCTCCATTCCGAAGGTGCAGTTCTTCATCTACACCCTCATCGGAACCCTCGCCGCCGTGGGCGGCATGGTGTTGGCCGCCCGCATCAGCTCTGGCCAGCCCAGCGCCGGCAACATGCTCGAACTCGACTGCATCACCGCAGCCGTCATCGGCGGCACCTCCTTCAATGGCGGCGTCGGCAAGGTGTGGGGCGTCGTGGTGGGCGCGCTGATCATCGGCGTCATCAACAACGGCCTCGACCTCATGAGTGTCTCGCCATTCATGCAGATGGTGGTCAAGGGCGCGATCATCGTGATCGCCATCATCATCGACGAGCGTAAGAACCGCTGATCGATCGACGAGCGGGGCGGGTGGCCTTCACCCGCCCCGTTTCTTTTTCGGCGACGCCGACTCGACACTGTTGTGGAGACAAACCACCGCGTCGACGCCGGGGCCGCAAGGACGCGGCGTACACATAGGCAAATCGGTGGAAATGTTCGGACAAAACTTGTTTCGCTGGGTGAACCGGCGATAATCTAGCCAGCGATGCGCGCCAGCGTTGCCTGCGCTGGATGAGCCTCATACACGACAGGAGTCAAAGATGAAGACCATTGCTCACTGGGTTGCTGGGCAGTATTACGAGGGAGCGCCCGTCGGGCGTTTCGGGGTGGAAAACCCGGGCACCGGAGAGATCGAGGCCGAGCTGTTACAGGCCTCCGATGCGGACCTGGACCACGCGGTGGCGGTGGCTCGCGAGGCGCAGGAGAAGTGGGCGAAGGTGTCTTTGGCCAAGCGCACCGCCATCATGTTCAAGATGCGCGAGTTGGTGCTAGCGCACGAGGACGAGATGGCCCGGCTCATCGTGACCGAACACGGCAAGAACTACTCGGATGCCGTGGGCGAGATTCAGCGCGGGCGCGAGACGCTGGACTTCGTCTGCGGCATCAACGTGGCGCTCAAGGGCGAGTACTCCTCCGACATCTCCTCGGGCGTCGACATCCACACCATTCGGCAGCCGGTGGGTGTCGTGGCGGGCATCTGCCCGTTCAACTTCCCCACGATGGTGCCCATGTGGATGCACCCCGTGGCCATCGCCACCGGCAACGCGTTCATCCTCAAGCCGGCCTCGGCCACGCCATCGGCGGCTCTGCTCACCGCGGAGCTGTACAAGGAGGCGGGCCTGCCCGACGGTGTGTTCAACGTCGTCTCCGGCAACCGTGACATGGTCAGGAAGGTGCTGGAGCATCCCGGCATCGACGCCATCTCGTTCGTCGGGTCCACGCCGGTGGCGCATGTGGTGCAGGACGTCGGCGTCAGCCACGGCAAGCGGGTGCAGGCGTTGGGTGGGGCGAACAACCATGCCATCGTGATGCCCGACGCCGACCTGGACTTCGCGGCCCAGCACATCACGGCCGCTGCGTTCGGTGCGGCGGGTGAGCGGTGCATGGCGCTGCCCGTCGTCGTGGCGGTCGGCGGGGTCGGCCCCGAGCTGGCTCGGAAGGTCAAGGCCCACGCGGAGAAGATCAAGGTGGGCTACGGCATGGATGAGGGCGTCGAGATGGGCCCCGTCATCGACGCCAAGTCCAAGAAGTACATCGTCTCCCTCATCGACGACGCCGAGTCTCGCGGCGCGGAGATCGTGCTCGATGGTCGCGGCCTGGTGATCCCGGGCCATGAGAACGGCCATTTCCTCGGCCCCACCGTCGTGGACAACGTGCCACTCGACTCCCCGCTCTACTTCGAGGAGGTCTTCGGCCCGGTGCTGGCCATCATCCACGCCGACTCGTACGACGAGGCGATTGCGCAGGTCAACTCCTCCGAGTTCGGCAACGGCGCCGCCATCTTCACCAACGACGGCGGCATGGCGCGCCGCTTCACGCTCGACGTCGAGGCGGGCATGGTGGGCGTGAACGTGCCGATCCCCACACCCGTGGCCTACTACTCCTTCGGCGGATGGAAGGAATCCCTCCTAGGCGATCACCACATCCACGGCCCAGAAGGCGTCCGGTTCTACACCCGGGCG
>JBHADA010000103.1:0-4458 GCA_041854805.1 Arachnia sp. | reverse complement strand
GGAGCCCCAGACCACCTCGGCGTCGTCTCTGCCGTCGACCCGGGCCACGGCAACCGCGACGCTCTCCTGCTGCACGACGGCGTGCCCGGCGGTACCGGTTACCTGGCGCGGCTGGTCGATCAGGCGGAACTGTGGCCCGTCCTGCGCGCGGCGCTCGACATCGTGCGGGACTGCCCCTGCCGGACGGAGCCGCACCTGAGTTGCCACCGCTGTCTTCTCCCGTTCGCCGCCCCTCAAGACGTGGAGAACACCTCCCGGGCCGCGGCGGAACGATACCTGCGCGATCTCCTGGGGGTCAGTGGGCAGGCCCAGCCGCCGGCTGCCCCCGCCTGGCGGATCGAGGCAGCCAAGCCGGTAACCGATGACGGCGAATCTTGGCTGGAGCAGCGATTCCGGAGAGCTTTCCTGGAACTCGCACGCAAACTGGGGGGCGTGGTGCGCCAAGCGCCTAGCGAATGGGGCAACGTCATTTTCACCGAACTCGGTGGACGACGATTCCGCCTCCAACCCCAGGTGAACGTTGGCCAGGCCCGCCCAGACTTCGTGCTATCCGCCGCAGGGCTGCCAGACGTGGCGATCTTCACCGACGGCTGGGCCTACCACGCCTCGCCAGAGCACAACCGAATCGCCGAGGACGCTGAGAAGCGCCGCGTGCTCGCCGAGAGCGGAATCGCGGTGCTCAGCGTCACCGCGGCAGACCTCGACGCCCACGAACGGGGCCGCGCCCAGCGTCCCGCCTGGTTCGACGAGGCGCTCACCGCACGGCTCAACTCGCGCCCTGAGTTCCAACACACCGGCACGGCCCGTGCCGCGCTCACCGAGGGACCCATGGCCTTCCTAGCCGCCTGGCTCCAAACCCCAGACCCCGACAACCTCACCCGCTTCGGCCGAACCGTTGCGGTTGCCCTGCACACGAAGGGCCAGCCGCCGGCGGACGATGACCCCGCCGCGGCTTGGCTGCCCCCCGGATCTCAGGTTCGGATTTGGCGTGTCGGGTCGCTGAGCGTGGCCACTGCGGCTGCGGCCCCAGGAACGATGCCGCTGGCCGCCGTGTTGGACGACGAGACGGACCTGACCACCGAACAAGCGCAGCACGCGTGGCAGGAATGGCTGTGGCTGGCCAACGCCGCCATGTTCGTGCCCACCGGGCAGCGCCAGTTTGCGGCCACCTCTATGACCGCAATGCAGGCAGCCGCTCCCGCGCAGGTAGCCGATCCCTGGCTCGGGATCGCCGGGGAGTTTGACGGTGAGCCCGACATGCTGCGACTCATCGCCGCCCTTAGCCAGGCCGGCATCGCCCCGCCGGAGGCCGAGCCGGGCATCGAACTGGGCAATGGGGTGCCCTTCGACCTGGTCTGGGAGTCTCGGCGCATCGCCGTGTCCATTGGGCCGCCGGAGCCCATAGCGGGCTGGCGGGTCTTCGGCCCAGACGTGGAGCAAATCGTCGCCGCATGGGAGGAGCCGGTCAGTGGGTAGAAGCTATATCTGGTATTCCAAGCCGAGGGAGCCACGCGACCCATCCCTGGCCGGGCGCATCCTCGCGTTCTTCGACAAACTCACCACCAACGACGAGGCCCCCGGGCTGCACATCGAACCTGTGAAGAACTCGGCCGATCAGCGTGCCCGCACCGGACGCGTAGACCTCAACCATCGGGCGCTGCTGTTCAAACTTGAGGGCAACCCCACTAGCTACGTCGTGCACGGCATCTACCCACACGACGAGGCCTACGAAGTGGCCGCCAAGGTCCGGCTAACGCTCAACCCGGTCAATGGGATGCCCGCCTTCCATGAAGTAGCCGCTGCCCCAGCGCCGGCACCTCAGCAGAGGCAGACGCCGGAGTCGCAGCCCTCGGGACCGGCGCCACTGATTCCATTCAGTGCAGCCGACCTCATCGTCACCCTCGGCCTGCCGCCCGAGGTTGCTGAGCGCGCCTGCCAACTGACAGCACCGGAAGCGGTGGCGGCCTACGCGGCCGGGCTACCTGAATGGCAAGAGCTCGCGCTCTTGGGGTTAGCCTCGGGGGACCCGATCACCGAGGTGGCAACGGAACTCGAACTGGTGCGTGACCAGCCAGCCGACCTCGACGCCGTGGTGGCTAGCTTCACCGAGCCCGCGGAGGCCTCCGATGCTGAACTCTTGGATGCCTTCCACCGGAGCGCCTCGCTGATGACCTTCGCCAAGCTCGAGGGGGCCGACGAGTTGCGGCGCGTCATCCTGGAGGGAGACTTCTCCGCCTGGAAGGTGTTCCTGCATCCGCAGCAGCGCAACTGGGTGGAGCGAGACTGGAACGGCTCCTTCCGGCTGGCCGGGGGAGCGGGCACCGGCAAGACCGTGGTTGTGGTGCATCGCGCCCGCCGCCTTGGTCGCCAGGGCGGCGTCATCGTGACCACGTTCACCAAGAACTTGGCTCATGAACTCGAACGCAGTCTGCGACGCCTAGACCCAGAGCTGAACCTGCTACGTGAACTGCCGAAGGCCGCCACGGGGCCCGGGGTATTTGTAACCGGTATCGACGCCCTGGCCGCTGGAGTGCTCCGATGCGCCCCCGGCACCGAAGTGGCCGAAGCCGTCACGAAGGTCTTGGGGCTGGGCCGGGAAGATGTGCACGGCCGCACCCCGCCCAACGCCTGGCAGATCGCGTTGGACACCGCAGGGGGCGGGTTGGCTGAGGAGCTGCGTCGGCCCGCGTTCCTGCAAAGCGAGTATGAGTTGGTGATCCTGCCGGCCCGCATCACCTCGGAGGCCGAATACCTGCGGGTGGCTCGGCCGGGCAGGGGAGTCCGGCTCGCCCGATCCGCCCGGAAGGCGATCTGGGCCGTGGTGGAGGCCTACCGGGCGGCCGCCCGAATGGCAGGAACCGTCGACTATGCCGAGGCGGCGGCCATCGCCGCGGCACACCTTCGGCACCATCCGCTGGCCGGGGTGCGGGTGCTGGTGGACGAGGGGCAAGACTTTAGGCCATGCCACTGGCAACTGGTCCGGGCAATCGCCGCGGAGGGCCCCAACGACATCTTCATCGCCGAAGACGCCCATCAGCGGATCTACGGCCACCGGGTAGTGCTGTCCGCTTTCGGGATTGCCACCCGTGGACGCTCCCGCAAGCTGCGACTCAACTACCGCACCACCCGCCAAAACTTGGCCTGGGCCGTCGGAGTCCTGGAAGGTCAAGCCGTCCTGGACTCAGACGGGGAGCAAGAGAGCATGCGCGGCTACATCTCGGCCCGCGGCGGCCCATCCCCCCAGGTAAGGCACTACGCCACGCTCGCCGAGGAGCTGGACGCCGCCGCCGAAACCTTGCGGGATTGGGTGGCTTCAGGCACGGAGCCAGGCAGTATCGGGGTCTTGGTGCGTGACCGCTACACCCGAGACCGCGTCGTGGCTGGGCTGGACGACCGCGGGGTCCGGATCCGGGCACTGGAGACAGGCACCCATCACAAGGACGTGCCGTTGGCGCTGACCATGCATCGGGCCAAGGGCATGGAGTTCACAAAGGTGCTGATCTTCGGGGCCGGCGCTGACTTCATTCCAGCCGGGCTAGCGGCCTACGACTTCGATCGGGGCGAGCGCGACGACGCCTTGCTGCGGGAACGCTCGCTGCTCTACGTCGCTGCCACCAGAGCGCGTGACGAGTTGGTGATCAGCTACCACGGGCAGCCCAGCGAACTGCTGCCAGCAGATCCGGCATAGGAGGGAACATCGTGAGGTGCTGTTTGTGGGCGGGCCGGGCAAATTTCGGGAGTCCACCATCTCCTATCTCCTGGGGGTGTAGATTGCCTTCCTGGTGGCTGGCCCGAAGCCGAGGAACGGGATGAAACGGTCCCAGGCGTTCTCCCGGGTCTTGACCGCAGCCGGGTACTTCTTGCCCAAACACCAACCATTACCGGACACATATCCTGTTACACAGCGCCCACCGAGCGCGACAACACCGCTTGACCGGTCAAGGCGCCATGGTCAAATGCGAATAGTCGCTAAAGATCCTCACAGGAATCATCGATCAGTGCTTTCCGCAGACTCTCTCCTGCCAGCAGAAGTTCGGCGAATCTCTTCGATACGTTCAACTCGGAGGCAATCTTGTTGGCAGTCCAGCCGCTTTGGTGTGCAAGGAGTGCTAGCTGTGCATAGGTCTTTTCTGCCGCCGCGAGATAGGATGCCATCATTCGCATCTTGATTTTCGCCTCGTGGAGTGGTAAATCTTCGGTTGGGCTCATTTCTCGAAGCTGCATTCCAGTGTGACAGAGTCGCTGACATGGGGATCGAATTTAACACTCTTGAGCGTGACTGTAACTACGACGTCAAACTCCTTTTTGGTTGCCTTGGGGTACTTTTCAACCCGATGTGCTGTTACTGCCTTGCCGTAGATGCAATCTAAAGGACTTGCGGCTGTATATTGGGTTTCGCGAAAGAGGTTGAAAATGTTGAAAGATCTGGTGAGTAGGGCCTTGCGGACTTGTTCTGCG
>JBHADA010000102.1:0-25898 GCA_041854805.1 Arachnia sp. | reverse complement strand
GAGCGCGACTGCTCGGTGCAGCGTCGCCACCAGAAGGTGGTCGAGATCGCGCCCGCCCCCAACATCTCCAGCGAGTTGCGCGACGCGCTCACCGCCGACGCGGTCAAGTTCGCCCGGGCTATCGACTACACCTGCGCGGGTACTGTCGAGTTCCTCGTCGAGACGGAGGGCGAACGTGCCGGGAAGCACGTGTTCATCGAGATGAATCCCCGCATCCAAGTGGAGCACACCGTCACCGAGGAGATCACCGACATCGACTTGGTGCAGGCCCAGATGCGTATCGCGGGTGGTCAATCGCTCGAGGAGATCGGCATCCGGCAAGACGAGTTGCATATCCGAGGCGCCGCGCTGCAGTGCCGCATCACCACGGAGGATCCGCTCAACTCGTTCCGTCCCGACACGGGCGTCATCACCGCCTACCGCTCCGCCAACGGTGCGGGAGTGCGTCTGGACGGTGGCACTTCCGGCACCGGCGTCGAGATCAGTCCACACTTCGACTCGCTGCTGGTCAAGCTCACCGCCCGCGGCCGCGACCTTCCCGCCGCCACCGCCCGCGCCCGCCGCGCACTCGCCGAATTCCGTATTCGCGGCGTGGCCACCAATATCGCCTTCCTGCGCGCCGTCCTCGACGACCCAGATTTCGAGAAGGGCAACATCACGACGTCGTTCATCGACGAGCGGCCCTACTTGCTCACGGCTCGCACCCCCGCGGACCGCGCCACGAAGCTGCTGCGGCATATGGCCGAGGTGACCGTCAACAAGCCCAACGGCAGCGCCCCCACCACACTCAACCCGCGTCGCAAGCTGCCGTCAGTTGACCTCGCCTCAGCCGTGCCCGACGGCTCCCGTCAGCGTCTTCTAGCGCTGGGGGCCGAAGGCTTCGCTACGGCCCTGCGTCAGCAGAAGGCCGTCGGCATCACCGACACCACCTACCGCGACGCCCACCAGTCGCTGCTGGCCACTCGGATCCGCACCCGCGACCTCGTGGCCATCGCCCCCAGCCAGGCACGGTTGCTGCCGGGCATGCTATCGGTGGAGTGTTGGGGCGGGGCCACCTACGACGTGGCGCTGCGGTTCCTGGGCGAGGACCCTTGGGAACGGCTTGCCAAGCTGCGCGAGGCCATGCCCAACCAGAACCTCCAGATGCTGCTGCGTGGACGCAACACCGTTGGCTACACCCCATACCCCACGGCCGTCACCAACGCTTTCGTGCACGAGGCGGCCTCCACCGGTATCGACATCTTCCGCATCTTCGATGCCCTCAACGATGTCGAACAGATGCGCCCCGCCATTGACGCCGTCCGGGAAACTACATCCGTGGCGGAGGTGGCGCTGTGCTATACGTCGAACCTGCTGGACCCGGCGGAACGCATCTACACCCTTGACTATTACCTGCGCCTGGCTGAGCGGATCGTCGACGCCGGGGCCCACATCCTCGCCATCAAGGACATGGCCGGGTTGCTGCGGCCCGAGGCCGCCCGCCGCCTCGTGACGGCGCTGCGTGAACGCTTCGACCTACCCGTACATCTGCATACCCACGACACCACAGGCGGGCAGCTCGCCACACTCATGGCCGCGATCACCGTCGGCGTGGACGCCGTCGACGTGGCGAACTCGGCCATGAGTTCGACGACGTCCCAACCCCCCATGTCTGCCCTGCTCATGGCGCTCGATCAGACCGAGTGGATGCCAGATCTGAACACTCAGGCAGCGCTCGATCTCGAGCCCTACTGGGAGGCCGTGCGCAAGCTGTACGCCCCATTCGAGTCGGGCTTGCCCGCGCCGTCGGGCCGTGTCTACTCGCACGAGATCCCCGGCGGGCAGTTGTCGAACCTGCGCCAGCAGGCAATCGCCTTGGGCCTGGGAGAGAAGTTCGAGGCCATCGAGGACATGTACGAGGCGGCCGACAAGATTCTTGGCCGCCCCACGAAGGTGACCCCGTCCTCGAAGGTGGTGGGCGACCTAGCCCTGCATCTCGTGGCCGTCGGAGCCGACCCGGCCGAGTTCGAGGCCGACCCGCAGCGCTTCGACCTGCCCGACTCCGTCGTCGGCTTCCTCAACGGGGAACTCGGCGAACCGGCAGGCGGGTGGCCAGAGCCGTTCCGTTCCAAGGCCATGGAGGGCCGCCGCACGCCAGTGCGGGTCACCGAGGTGGCGGCCGAGGATCTGGCGGTCTTGGCCGAGCCTGGACGCGAACGCCAGCAGACCCTCAACCGGTTGCTGTTCCCGGGGCCGACGAGGGACTTTCAGCAGCAGCGCCAAGATTTTGGCGACATCTCCGTGCTACCCACCGTGCCCTACCTGTATGGCATGGAACCGGGGACGGAATACGCCATCAAGCTGGAGAAGGGCGTCACGCTGCTCGCGGGGCTGGAGGCCATCGGCGAGCCCGACAAGCGAGGCAAGCGCACCGTCATGTGCCTGCTCAATGGGCAACTGAGGCCGGTGCGGGTCCGTGACCTGTCGATCAAGTCCGAGGTGGCGGCCGCCGAACGGGCCGACGCGAACAACAAGGGACACGTCGCCGCCCCCTTCTCCGGCGCGGTCACCCCGACGGTGAAGGAAGGCGATGAGGTGGCCGCAGGAGACCAGGTGGCCACCATCGAGGCCATGAAGATGGAGGCAGCGATCAACGCGCCCATCGCTGGCGTGGTGCGTCGCGTCGTCCTCCCGGGAACCACGCAACTCGAAGGCGGAGACCTCGTGCTGGTGATCGACTGAGGCGTTACTCGCCGACGACCACCACATCAAGGGCAGACCCGGTGGCCCGAAGCACGTCGCTGACCTGCTTGGCCAACCGGGTCGCCTCGTCGCTGACCTCGGGATTGGCCAGAGCAGCGGTCAAGGCATGGAGGGTGTCGACCGCGTGCACGTGTTTGCAGTAGCCGGTCAACTGGCCTTGCAGCGGATGCAGCGGCACGCCGAGGGGGCGTTCGGCCAGACGCCGCAAGGAGAAGTCGCTGCTGAGGCCCGCGGTGGCCAGGCTCCACTCGATGCGTTCGAACTGCTCGGCATCCCAGTCGACTCGCGTGGAAGCCGCGGACAACTCGTCGAGCCAGGCCGTGACGATGGCCCAGCTCTGGGGCAACCGCTCGGGCTCGATGTAGCCTCCCGCGAGCAGTGCGTCAACGTCGCGTCGTGACGGGAGAGTGGGGTCGACACCGAGAGCCGGGTCCCGGGTGAGGAGCGGACGGAAGAAACTCCGCTTACGGGTGGGAGGGGCGAATCGCTTGGCCGCGACGTCGCGGAGGCGCTCCGCCAAGTCGGCCCGGGCGCCGAAGATATCGCGCACGTCGTCGATCGCGATGGCGAACAGAGCTAGCCGCTGCATGCACCAACCGTAGCCCGCGACTACCATCGGCACAGTGAATCCGAAAAGTCGCCGCATGATCGTCACGGGAGTCTTCCTGGTTCTCCTCGTGGTCGCTATCGTCGGTGCTTTAGCCAACGCGCGGTGGGGAGCCCGATGAAGCGAAAAATTGTTGCCGCAGGAGCGCTCGCAGGGCTTGGCCTGCTCAACGCGGCGCCCGCGCTGGCTGACGACATCAACCCTCCCAAGGGGACGACGCCGGCGGTGGGCATGGCCTACCTGTCGAGCACCGACTCGTTGTGGCTCGCGGGGCCGCGCGCCAACGAGGGTGTGCTCGTCAACGCCTCCGACGGCAGTACCGTGAGTTTTAGCGGGAAACCCAAATCGGTGCAGGCGCTGTCGTCGTTCAGTAACCGGCTGTGGGTCGGCGACATCGGAGACAAGGACTCCTCGCGCGAGTCGATCACGGTCTTCCGGCTGGGATCGGTGGAGGGCGAGCGCAGCACCTACCAGTCGTATGCGTTCAGCTACGAGGACGGTTCCCATCATGCCCAGGCGATGGCCATCTCCGGCCGGGGCCGGATCTATATCGTCACCGCGGGCTCCGGCGCCGCGGTCTATCGCGCCGAGCTCGAACCCTCACGGCAGCGGGTCAACAAACTGACCCGGGTCGCCGACGCGCCCGAGGGCGTCACCGATGCGGTCTTCTTGGCCGACGGGTCGACGCTGGCTTTGCGCTGCAAGGAGGGAGTCGTCTACCTGGACGCCTGGAACTGGGAACGACTTCTGACGCAGACCATCATCGGTGCCCCCGAGGGTGAGTCGATCGCGGCGAACAACGAGGACGCGCTCTTCGTGGGCGGAAACTCAAGGATTCGGCGGGCCTATGTGCCGTCATCGGACGAGACCATCAAGGTGTCGCAACCCAGCGCGTCTCCGTCCGGGTCCCCGGCACCTTCTGCCTCGCCTACGGCCTCCGCGGCGGAGGAGGATAGCCCGAGGGACGACAAGAGCGCCCCGCCGATGAGCGGCACGCTCATCGCGCTCAGCTTGGCGGGTGTCGTCGCACTGGCGGCAGGAGTGATCACCCTGGTGTCCAAACGCTGACCCCAACCGCCGTCGGCTATGCGACTGGTTCCTTCAGGCGAGACCTCGGCGACTCTTAGGTGGTCAGGGCGAGATAGGCCCACGCCACGAAGAAAGCCAAACCCAGCACCACCTGGAACATGCCGATGTACTGCATCGGAATGCCATAACCGGTGTGGCGGTTGCGCAGCTTCAACGTGGTTTGTTGCCTATCGTGCTCCACCCAGCGCTCCACCTGGATTTGTGCTTCTTCGGGGGTTGCCGGAGGAGGCACGTTTGGGGCGAACTGGAACCGCCCGGCCTCCACGTCGGCGTTGAGGTCGGCCCGGAACTGGGCCTCGCGCTGAGCGATCTGTTCGGCGGGCTTGTACACGTTGAGATGAAGCCCGAGATAGGTGCTGAACGCCCCGCAGGCCAGACAGCCGAGCGCCATGCCCAACGCGATGGGCATCAGCCCCATCCCAACGGAGAGCAAGGCACCGACCATGAAGCCCACGAACAACATTCCGAAGGAGACTCCGCCCCAGCCAGTCCAGAAGAACATGCCAGCAGCCTAACCCGCAGGTGGGTCGCCGCGGATTCGTGCCAGCGGCCAAGGAGGAGGTGAACGCCCCAGCCGGTAGCGTGACGAGCGACGATTGGAGGTATCCGTGCACCGCGAACGCACCACCGGCCATTTCGACGAATTCGACGCAGGCGACTTCTGGGCGCGCGGCGAATGGGCGCAGGCCTACTTCGAACCGGAGCTGTCCGCCATGCAGATCGTCGCTGCGGAGTGTGTGTTCGGCAAACGGCTTCCGGACTCCTACGTCGAATTCTCTTCGTTCAACAACGGTGGCGGCCTTGCCCGGGCACATCCCGTGCCGCAGCCGACGTCATGGGTCAAGGATCATGTGGCGATCTGGGGCATCTTCGGCATAGGGCGCACCGCCAGCAGGTCGCTCCTGGGGCCACAGGGAGCCAGGTTCATGCGCGACGTGTGGGGCTATCCGGAGTGGGGCATCGGGGTCGGTGACACGCCCACCGGAACCCGCGAACTCATCATGCTGGACTACCGGGAGTGCGGCCCTGAGGGAGAGCCCAGCGTGGTACACGTGGATCGCGGAGCCGGGTACGCCGCCGTTGTCTTGGCTCCAGACTTCGCCTCATTCATCCGTGGGCTCGTACCCGTCGAAGAGTTCGACAAGCCACGCCTGGTGGGTTAGAACAGGGGCATGCTGATCGAAGCGGTGCTGGGAGATATCACGGCACAAGACGTGGACGCGGTGGTCAACGCGGCGAACTGGACGCTGCTTGGAGGCGGCGGGGTGGACGGAGCTATCCATCGGGCGGCCGGGCCTCGGTTACTTGCCGCCTGTGAGGAGTTGCGGGCCACCAGCCTGCCTGGTGGGCTGCCCGTCGGTCAGGCTGTGGCCACACCCGGGTTCGGTCTTCCGGCGGCATGGGTGATCCACACCGTCGGGCCGAACCGGCACGCCGGTCAAGACGACCCCGCGCTGCTGCGGGCTTCCTTTGACAACTCGCTGGCCGTCGCCGTCGACCTTGGGTGCCGCAGCGTGGCGCTGCCCGCTGTTTCCGCGGGAGCGTTCGGATGGCCGAAGGAGGATGTCGCCGCGGCAGCTATCGCCGCAGCCCGGGCACGGCAGACAGATCCGGGATCGCTGGAACTGGTTCGGTTCGTGCTCAGCTCCGACAAACCGCTGGCTGCGTTTCAGCGCGAACTCGGGCGCTTTTGAGAAGACCGGGAGCGACGCGTCGGCAAGGTGAGGGTTGACGACGGTCGTTCATATTCTCCTGCACACTTGGGAGATATGGATACGAGAATTGCACAGTTCCTCCAGCGCATCGACCGTTTCACGCAACGTCTCGACGCCTTCGGAGCCGACGCCTGGAGCCAGCCGAGCGCCTGCGAAGGGTGGAGCGCAGCGGATGTGTTGGACCACATCGTCAACACTCAGCGTGATGTTTTCGCTGCGCGCGGTGTCGGCCTGGGCCCGCGCCCGGAAGGGCGCCCTGGCGAGGTGTGGGAGGCCCACTCGGAGGCGGTGCGAGCCGCCGTCGCCGATGAGGATGCGCTGCTGGCGACCTATGAGGGCTGGTTCGGACCAACCACCCTAGCCGACACGTTGATGGCCTTCTACGGCTTCGATCTCATCGTGCACGCGTGGGACATCGCCCAGGCGGAGGGGCGTGAAGTGGCCTTCGATGACGACGAGCTCGCCTTCATCGAAGCCAGCATCCCGGTCTGGGGTGAGGCGCTCTATATGGATGGCATCTGCAAACCCGCAGTCGATGCCGGTCCCGGCGCCGACCGGCAGGGCCGTCTTCTCGCGTCGCTCGGGAGACTCAGCGGCGCTCGATAAGGTAGTCGACGCAGGCAGTGAGAGCCTCGACATCGGCTGTATCCACCGAGGCGAAGCAACCGACGCGCAACTGGTTGCGGCCCAATGCCCGGTAAGGATCGACGTCGACGATCCCGTTGGCGCGCAATTCGGCGATTAGCCACGTGCCGTCCACGTCGTCGGCGAGGTCGATGGTGGCCACGACGGGGGAGCGGTGTTCCGGGTCGGCCACGAACGGTGTGGCGAAGTCGCGAGCCTCGGCCCAGTCGTAGAGCACCTTCGAGGATGCGGCGCAGCGGGCTGCGACCGCGTCCATGCCTCCAAGCTCCAACATCCAGCGCACCTGCTCCTCCAACAGGAGGAGCGTGGCCAGCGCCGGGGTGTTGAGGGTCTGGTTCTTCCGGGAGTTCTCGACGGCGGCGATGAAGTCGAGGGTCGCGGGGATCCAACGGCCCGAGGCCTTGATTTGAGCGGCTCGCTCAATGGCCGCGGGTGAGGCGAAAGTTAACCACAGCCCGCCGTCAGAGGAGAAGTTCTTCTGTGGCGAGAAATAGTAGAGGTCTGTCTGGGCAAGGTCGGCGTCGATGCCTCCTGCGGCTGATGTCGCGTCGATCAGGACGAGGGACTCCCCAACCCGGCGCACGGGCGCGGAGGCGCCGGTAGAGGTCTCGTTCTGGGCCCAGGCATAAACGTCGGCATCACAGGCTTCGGGCAGCGTCACTGATCCGGCCGGTGCCTCGAAAACCACCGGTTCGTCGAGGTGGGGAGCCTTCGCGGAGGCGCCGGCGAACTTGCGGGTGAATTCCCCGTAGACGCCGTGGGCAGAGCGATGCTCGATCAGGGAGCAGACCGCCATGTCCCACACTAAGCTTGCGCCGCCGTTACCGAGCACCACCTCGTACCCGTCGGGCATCCGGTACAACTGGGCGAGGGCCTCTTGGACCGAGCGCACCAATGTGCGCACAGGAGCTTGACGGTGAGAGGTGCCCAGGATGTCGCCGCGAAGCCCCAGGTACTCCAGAGCTTCGGGGCGCACCTTGGCGGGTCCCGAACCGAAGCGGCCGTCGGCGGGTAGAAGATTCTCGGGGATCTGGATCACCGCCCCAGCATAGTGCCTGCGTATGCCAGGACGAACCGTCCGAGTGGATGTGTTCTACCCCCAGGAGGCGCGCATGAGAATACTTCCTGTTTAGGCTGAATACGCGAATGGTTGTGAACTGGGGAATGACGGCTTGGAAGCTCGCATGTGATGATGCTGAGGGGCGATGGTGCACCCGTTCAGGGGCATATCGGTGGCTTCACTTCAGCGTCGTCGTTGTCGCGTGGGCATGGTAATGAATGCTCGAAAAGTGCGAAGAAAATCCAGGTGGTCGCGGGGTAGCTGGTGTCAAAGCCGGTGTAAGCGGATGATCAAATCGCGCCGAGATCGGCCGCGTCATCACTGTGATTTGTCTTTCCTCCTCGAGAGAAGGTCATAGGAGTCAGGTGCATGGGCGCGTCGGGAGGGGGAACGTGGCCGTTGAGTCTACGGTGCTGGCATGACCATCGCCATTGCCCATGCGGTCACGCCTGGCGGCGTCGTCGACGGCGCCACGATCGCCTTCGACGGAGAACGGATCGCATCCGTCGAGCCCGGGGCTTCCGACCCGCTCGGCCTGTGGGCCGTGCCGGGCTTCGTCGATACCCATTGCCACGGCGCCGTTGGCGTCAGTTTCGGCGATCCAGACGAGGAGGCTAACCGCAGGGCTATCGCCTATCACCGCACGCAAGGCACCACGACGATCTTTGCCAGCACCGTCACCGAACCCATCGAGAAACTCGAGGCTCAACTCGCCGTGCTGCGCCGCCTCTACGATGCGGGCGACATCGCGGGAGTCCACCTGGAGGGCCCCTTTCTCGCCGAGGCGCGCAAGGGGGCCCATGACGCCGCGCTCCTGTGCGATCCCGAGCCGCGGCTCGTAGAACGGATCATCGCGGCGGGAGGCGCGGCGCTTAAGATGATTACGCTCGCCGTCGAGCGTGCCCATGGTGAGGACGCCACGCGGCGCTTCACGGAGGCGGGGGTGCACGTCGCCTTCGGGCACTCTGACGCCGACGATCGCGTCACCGCGCAATCCATCGAGTGGGGCGCGGACATCGCCACGCATCTGTTCAGCGCTATGCGCCCTATCCATCACCGCGAGCCCGGCCCCGTGCCCGTGCTCCTAGCGGACGAGCGGGTCATGGTGGAACTCATCTGCGACGGTATCCACCACAAGCCCGTCATTGCCGCCATGTCCATCGATGCTGCGGGTCCTGGCAGGGTGGCGCTGGTCACCGACGCCATGAGCGCCACCGGGCAGGGTGACGGCCGCTATGTCTTGGGCGAACTGGAGGTCGAGGTTCGCGACGGCACGGCCCGCCTCGTCACCGGAGATGGCGCTCCCGGACCCATCGCGGGCTCCACCCTCACCATGGCCCGAGCATTCGAGTTCGTGGTGCGGGAGGTAGGGGTGAGCATCGCGGACGCGGCCCTCATGGCCGCCACCACTCCCGCTGCTTGGCACGGATTGGCTGATGTGGGCGAACTTGCCCCCGGCCGTTTCGCCGACATGTGTCTCGTTGACGACCTTGGCCGGCTGCACGGAGTCATTCGTCGCGGTCGGTGGCTTCTTCGACCTTGGTGACCGGGTGGGGTGCCGCGGCCCGCGCGACCGCGATTCTTCGGTGCTCCAATTAGGATTGGCCCAGAAGGGAGGCCGCCAATGAGCGACCTGATCGATACCACGGAGATGTATCTCCGCACGATCTATGAACTCCTCGAGGAGGGGGTTCAGCCGCTGCGCGCCCGCATCGCTGAGCGGCTTCATCAGTCCGGGCCCACCGTTTCCCAGACCGTGGCCAGGATGGAGCGCGACGGGTTGCTCGTCGTCGACGCAGACCGCACCATCAAGCTCACCCGGGCTGGAGCCACGCGGGCCCGCGAGGTTATGCGCAAGCACCGCTTGGCCGAGTGCCTCCTCACTCAAGTCATTGGCCTCGACTGGGAGAAGGTGCACGACGAGGCATGCCGGTGGGAACACGTCATCTCCGCCGACGTGGAACGCCGCCTCGTCGAGATCCTCGACGCCCCCACCCGCTCGCCCTATGGAAACCCGATCCCCGGGCTCAAGGCCCTCGGTCTCGACATCGAGCACACACCCTTCCGGCAGGGGGCGGAGCCGCTGGCTGGCAAGGTGAGCGCTGAGCCCCGCAGGCTCGTCCTGGAGCGGATGAGCGAGAACATTCAGGCGGATTCCTCCGTCCTTGAGGTGCTATCGCGACTCGGGCTGCGGCCTGGCCGCGCCTTCGAGGCCCAGATGCGCGGTGATTTCGTACTCATCAGAGGCGATGGGGACGAGGAGGCGGAACTTGCTCTCGAGGTGGCCGAACTGCTGTTTGTGAGTGCGGATGACTGAGGCCGAAGGGCTGTTGCCCTGGTTCGGCGCCCGGAGCCCTGGGGCCGTCGAGGATGTGCTGAGGCGTTCCCGCGGCGGCGACCACACCCCCTACGACTGGCTGGCTCGGGCCGTGTCGGCATCGGCTCGCATCGTCCTCGACCTGGCCTGCGGGGCTGGTGCCATGGTCGAACGGCTCGCTGAACCTGGACGGACCGTCATCGGGCTCGACCGCTCCGAGACACAACTCCACGAGGCAGCCCGCCGCGGGCGGGGGCCACTCGTGCAGGGGCACGCCTCCTACCTCCCCTTTGCGGATGAGAGCTTCGATGCCGTCGTGACCTCGCTTGGGGTGGCGGTGGTGGCCGACAGGCCCCGGTTCCTGGCCGAGGCGGCACGGGTCCTCCGCCCGGGAGGCGTGTTTGCGGCGCTGACTCCGTCGTTGAGGCCTGCCAACGTCGAGGATCTGCGCATTGTGTCCCGCTTGGCCCGCCACCTGCGCGTCTCGCCCCAAGTGCCTGGCATCACCGAGTTCAAGGCCAAGACGGCGCTGGCTGAGGTGGGTTTGGTGAAGACGGAGGATTCCCGAGCCAAGTACTACTACGAGGTGGCCGACGTGGCTGACGCTCGCCGCCTCGTCGAAGGGCTGCGCATGCCCGCCGATCCAGACCGGATAGGGCCCGCCATCGCTTTCATGGCCGAGCGGGCCACCGGGAAAGTGCTGCGGGTGCCGCTGCCCATGCGGCGCATCATCGCCATCAAGTAGCCGTAGATACCCGATGGGGTATCTGGAATAGGGCGGGTGAACTCTGCGTTGTACCGGGCAGCAAACGAACCAGGAAAGGGGATCGCCATGGCGACCACCGCGCTGACCGCCACCAACTTCGCGGAGACGATCGAGAACAACGACGTCGTCCTCGTCGACTTCTGGGCCGCTTGGTGCGGCCCCTGCACCCGTTTCTCACCGATCTACGACGCCGCCTCCGAGCGTCACGCGGACGTCACCTTCGGCAAGGTGGATACCGAGGACGCCCGCGATCTCGCCGCCGCGCTGGAGATCGCATCCATCCCCACCATCATGGGATTCCGTGCCGGGAAGCTCGTCTTCCGGCAGAGCGGTCTGCTCAACGGCAAGCAGCTAGACTCCGTCATTGAGCAGATCAAGGCCCTCGACCCGGAGGAGCTGAAGGGCGACGCCTGAGCTATCTGCGTTCAGGCATAGGGTAGGGGCAGCCTTATCCCGAAGGAGACGACATGTCCGGTACCGCTGAACTCCATGCGGCGACTCTGACCCCCAGCAAGCGCGACCTTCTGGCCGCCTGGCTGATCACGCAGAGCTGGTTCGAGGGGCCGGCCGCAGAGGCCGACATCGTCGGCTCCTTCCGTTTCGTGGATCCAGAGGACGAGGTTGGCGTGGAGACGCTGCTGGTCGCTGCCGGCGGGCAGGTATACCACGTGCCGGTGACCTATCGGAGCGCGCCGTTCGACGAGGGTCTGGGCCGGCTCATCGGCACCATGGAGCACTCCGCCCTGGGCCGCCGCTGGGTCTACGACGCTACGGTGGATCCCGTCTATGTCGCTGAGTTGGTTCGGGTGATCCGCGAAGGCGACACCGAGGCCGACCTCGAGCGCGACGGGAACCCCGTCGACAAGACGGCCACCGCCGAAGGCAGCGGCGTGGACCCGGTGGCCGACGCCACGGGCATGGTGCGCATCGCCCGCAAGATCGATGACCCCGCGTTCAAACTGGATCGCGCTCGCGGCCTGCTCACCGCCCGCTTCAAGCTGGGCGATGAGCAGCGCGAGGCCGTGGTGGCGGTGCTTCGTTAGCCCAGAGACCGCAGTTTGGCGATGATGGGGAAGACCCTCTTCAAAGCCGGGTAGAGGGATCGATGTGCCTTAGCCGCCATCTTGTACACGTCCCCTAAGTGCGGCTGTGGCTCGACGGTGTGAGAGACCCGGCTCATCCGCTGAGCCGCCTCGGACACGCCAGAGATTCCGTCCGCTCCGACGGCCGCGGCACCCAGGATCGCGGCGCCAAGGCATGTGGTCTCGGGCTCCGCGCACACCTCGATGGGACGCTGGAGCGCATCGGCGAGGATCTGATTGAACAGCGGCGACTTCGTGCCTCCGCCCATCACCACGAGCCGCTCGACGGCGACGCCAGTGGCCTTCTCCACCCGCTTCAGCGAACCTCGCTCCTCCAATGCCAGACCCTCCAGTACTGCGCGGAACATCTCCGGCACCCCATGCGCGTCGGAGAGACCGACGAATGCACCCCGGGCGTCGGCGTCCCAGAAAGGGGTCTCGGCGCTGGTCAGATACGGCAGGAACCGCACCCCGCGAGCGCCTGGCGGGACCTCGGCCGCCAAGTCATTGAGGCGGGGCTCGATGGGCCCGTCGGCCGGGTCCATCCCGGAGAGCCGGTCCCGGAACCAGGCGATGCACAATCCTCCGGAACTGAGCAGCGCCTCCAGCGTGTAGGCACCGGCGATGGGGCTCGACAATGTGCGAAACGCACGCGAATGCACATAGTCGTGCGAGTGGACGCCCATCGTCATGGACGTGCCCAGGCTCAGGTAGGCCCGTGACGCGGTGGTGACATTGGCCCCCAAACCCGCTGACTGCCCGTCGCCGGCGCCTGCCACCACGGGAAGGTCGCGTGGCAGGCCGAGTGCGTCTGCCATCTCGTCGGTGACGGTGGCCATGATGCTGCCAGGCGGGCGCAACTCGGCCATCTGCTCGATGTCGAGCCCCGCCATGCCGAGTAGCTCCGGAGAATAGGTGAACGACTCCATGTCGAGCACTGCCATGGGATCCGCGGTGGCCCAACTCGTGACCCATTGGCCCGTCAGCTTGTGAGTGAGGAAGCCATGCACCTCGACGACATGCCGGGCGGCTCCCAGCGCCTCCGGTTCGTGGTCGGCGAGCCAAGCGAGCTTGTAGAAGCTCGGCGTCGTCGACGCAGGCTTGCCGGAGATGGCGTGGACACGCTTGTTGCCGAGCCGCTCGATCTGCTCGCCAGCACGGGTGTCGAGCCACAACACGGCCGGACGGATAGGTTCGTCGTGCTCGTCTAGCAGTACGAACGATTCACGCTGATGGGTCATGCACAACGCCAGGATCTCCCGTGTTCCTCCGAGCCGGTCGGTGACCTCGCGGATGGACTCCGAGGTGGCGCGCCACCAGTCGGCGGCGTCCTGCTCCTGCCAGCCGGGGTGAGGGGTATGGCGGGGGTAGTCGCGGCGTGCCTCGACGACGCTGCGACCGTCTAGGTCGAAGGCGATGGCCTTCGTGGCGGTGGTGGATGAGTCGAGGGCGAGTATGACGGGGGAATCGGACATGCTGAGCCTATCTCTCGAGGGCGCCCAGGCGGCCTTGCCGGGGCGTCGAGTCAGCCGGGCAACGCCGCGCCGATGAGCGTGGCCGCCGGCGCCGCGTCATGCACGACGGCGCGGAGGGCGAACAGCAGGGGAAGCGCTCCTACCAACTCCGGGTGCCGCTGCTCGACAAACTCTGTGGCCAGCTTAACGGCGGGGACTCCTTCGACGGTCTGTTCCGCGGCGATCATCTCCGCCAAGGCCGCCTGAGCGGCTTGTCCGCGGCCAATCCGCGTCCCGTAGACCTTGTTGCGCCCGGAGAGCCCGGTGACTTCGAGGTCGCCTGCGCCCGCCAGCCCAAGCGCGGTCCACGGGTCGGCTCCCTCGGCCTCCAGCAGCGTGCGCAACTCGGCGAGCGCCTGCGCGAAGGCGGCCGCCTTGAAGTCGTGAAACGGTTGTCCCCCCAACTCGCCCATGCCGTCGGCCACGCCCAGCGCTATGGCGTAGACGTTCTTCAGGGCGGCGCACAGTTCCACGCCGTCGCGGTCCGTGGTGCTCGCCAGACGATAGGACGAGGTGCCCGCCAGCGCAGTCCAGCGTTCGGGTGACTCGGAGGCGGCGAAAATCGCGGCGGTGGGCCGGGCCGCGGCCACCTCGTTGGCCTTGCACGGTCCTCCGATGGCGACGATGGGAATGGCGCGCCCGGCGAGCGTGTCTTCCATGACCTGCGGCAGCAACTGGATACGCCCGGACGAATCGGGTGCGAACCCCTTGGACGTCAGCCAGATAGCCTGCACCCCGTCGAGGTACGGGGCCATCCGCTCCGTGGTGCCCACCACTCCCGGCGAGGACACGGCCAGCACCGCGATATCGGCCCCGTGCAGCGCCACGCCGAGCTCTGAGGAGCGGAAGAGGGTCAGGTTCGAGGGGGCGGTCACACCGGTGCGCGGATGAGGGTCACCCGCTTCGATGGCGGCGATGAGGTGGTCGTCGAGGTGCGTTCCCCAGAGCCGCACGTCGTGCCCCGCGACGGTGAGGGGAGCGGTGATGGCGGAACCCATGGCTCCGGCGCCGAGAACCGTGATCGTGGTCATGGCATGACCCTAACAAGCCCGCAACGTCTAAGGTGTCCGCCATGACCGCACCGATTCCCGCCCATGGAGACCATGTCCGCATCCACCACGGCGACGAGGTCGCCGATCCCTTCGAGTGGCTGCGCGACAAAGAGGACCCCGCGGTGATCGCACACCTCGAGGCCGAGAATGCCTATACCGATGAACGGCTGGCCCACCTGAAGCCGCTCCAGGAAGCGATCTTTGACGAGATCAAGACCCGCACCCTGGAGACCGACCTGTCTGTGCCTGTCCGCAGCGGCGACTGGTGGTATCTGCGGCGCACCGCCGAGGGGCAGCAGTACCCCACCTTTTCCCGGGTGCCTGCTGACGGCGATGACATGCCTGACCTGGTGCCTGGCGACATCCTGCCGGGCGAGGAACTGATCCTCGACTGCCCCGCGCTTGCCGAGGGCCAAGAGTTCTTCAGCCTTGGCGCGTTCACGGTCTCCGAGGACCACACGCGGCTCGCCTACAGCGTCGACCTTTCCGGCGACGAACGCTTCGATGCCACCGTCGTCGATATCGCCACCGGTGACGTGCTCGACGACGCGCTGCGTGGCATCGGCGCTGGGCTCGTCTTCAGCGCCGACGGTACCCGGCTCCATTACACCCGGGTCAACGACGCCTGGCGCTCGTTCCAGTCCTGGCGTCATGCCGTCGGGGCCTCCGCCGAGACGGACGAGCTGCTCCTGCAGGAGGACGACGAGAAGTTCGCCATCTATCAGGGGCGGGCGCGTACGGGAACCCATTTGGTGATTGGAACGTACTCCACCACATCCACGGAGTTCCAGTTGGTGGATCTGGCAGACACCGCGTCCCGCCCGGTCGTGGTCGCCGCGCGTCGCCCGGGCCTGGAGTACGCCGTCGAGGTCGCCGACGATCACCTCCTCGTCGTCCACAACGCCAACCACGTCGGATTCGAGTTGGCGCGGGCTCCTCTGGGGACGAGTGAGCCGGATGAGTGGGCCACGATCCTGGCCCCGGCCGAGGGCGAACGTATCGAGTCCGTCGACTATTTCGACGCGGCAGCGGTGGTCTCGCTCCGCTCTGGCGGTCTGGCGACGGTGCGTGTCGTCCCCCGCGTCGATGGCGCCTGGGACGTCGAGGCCGCGTGGGACGTCACCTCCGGTGGGGAACTGGACACCGTGGAGGTGGGAGACAATCGCATGACCGATGCGCCTCGCCTGCGCTACGAGTTGACCAGTTTGCTCATTCCCACCACCACCTGCGAGGTTGATTTCGCCACCCGGGAAGTGACGGTGTTGCGCGAGACTCCGGTGCCCGGCTACGACCGCGCCGCCTACACCGAGCGGAGAATCTGGGTGGAGGCCGACGACGGCGTCAGCATCCCGGTCTCGCTCGTGGCCAGGGCAGACGTCGTCCCGGACGGCACGAACCCCGGCCATCTGTACGGCTACGGCTCCTACGAGGTGTGCGTCGACCCGGGCTTCGTGGTGTCGCGGCTGTCGCTGCTGGACCGCGGCGTGGTGTGCGCCATTGCCCATGTGCGCGGTGGCGGGGAGATGGGGAGACATTGGTACGAGCAGGGCAAGCTGCTGGCCAAACGCAACACCTTCACCGATTTCGTCGCGGTCGCCCGGGCGTTGGTGGACGCTGGCTGGGTGGCCCCCGGGAGGCTCGCCGCAGAGGGTGGTTCCGCGGGAGGGCTGCTCATGGGCGCTGCGGTCAACCTTGCCCCTGACGCGTTCCGGGCGATCGTGGCTGTCGTTCCTTTCGTCGATGCCCTCACCACCATCCTGGACCCGTCGCTTCCGTTGACGGTGGGCGAGTGGGAGGAGTGGGGAGATCCGCTACACGACGCGGATGTGTACGCCTACATGAAGGGCTATACCCCGTACGAGAACATCAAGGCCGCCGAGTACCCGGCGATCCTGGCGGTGACCAGCCTCAACGACATTCGAGTCTTCTATGTGGAGCCGGCCAAGTGGGTGGCGCGCCTACGCGAGACCGTCACCAGCGACCAGGGGGAGCGTCCCATCCTGCTGCGCTGCGAGATGGTGGCAGGGCACGGCGGCCGCAGTGGACGCTATGACAAGTGGCGGGAGCGGGCCGAGGAATTGGCCTTTGTCTTGGAGCAGCTCGACGCTCAATAGTGGAGTGAAATTCGCAAACTAATCCGCGTGGAAATCCTATGTAAGCGCGCTGCTGTTTTAGGGCCTACGATGCCTAATAGGAAACACAGAAGGGACCAGCAATGGCGCTCGAACGCAGGGATATGACTGTCCAACCGGACCTCAGCCAGAGCGAGGCGCGTGTCGCTCCGGTGCGGTCCCGCAGACCCATCTATCTCGACATGCTGCCGCCCTGCAACGCGGGCTGCCCAGCGGGGGAGAACATCCAAGAATGGCTGCGCCTGATCAAGGTCGGCCAGGCCGAGGCGGCGTGGCGCCAGCTCGTGGCTGACAACCCGTTCCCCGCCATCCACGGCCGCGTCTGCTACCACCCATGCGAGACGGCCTGCAACCGAGGCGACCTCGACTCCGCCGTCAGCATTCACTCCGTCGAGCGCTACCTCGGCGACCTCGCCATCGAGAAGGGATGGAAGTTCCGCAAGCCGCGCCGCCGCTCCGGCTGCCGTGTGCTGGTCGTCGGAGCCGGCCCCTCCGGCCTGTCCGCCGCGTATCACCTCACCCGCCTGGGGCACGAGGTGGAGATCTACGACGCGGGCGACAAGCCTGGCGGCATGATGCGCTATGGCATCCCCGAGTATCGCCTTCCTCGCGACGTGCTCGACGCCGAGATCGCCCGCCTGGTCGATATGGGGGTCACGTTCCGTCAGAACAGCCCCATCAAGGACCTCCTCGCGACGCAGGAGGAGGGCAAGTTCGACGCGGTGTTCGTTGCCGTCGGGGCCCACCTCTCCAAGCGAGTCGACATCCCCTCGGCCGACGCCTCACGGGTGGTGGATGCCGTCAGCTTCCTGCGCGATGTGGCCTCCGGTGAACGCCCCATCATCGGCCGCAGGGTGGCCGTCTACGGTGGCGGCAACACCGCCATGGACGCCGCCCGCGTGGCTCGCCGGCTGGGCGCCGAGGAATCCATCGTCGTTTACCGCCGCACCCAGGCGCAGATGCCCGCCCACGAGGAGGAACGCGAGGGTGCCGAGGCCGAGGGCGTCAAGATGAACTGGCTGCGCACCATCACGGAGATGGACGACTCGGACCTCACCGTGGAGATCATGGAACTCGATGAGAATGGTAAAGCCCGCGGTACTGGCCGGTTCGAGAAGCTGGCCGCCGACACCGTGATCCTTGCCTTGGGGCAGCGCGCCGACACAGACTTCCTCCACGCCATTCCCGGCATGAGCTTCAACGACGATGTGGTCGATGTCGACCCCAACACTCTCATGACCGCCGTGCCCGGCATCTTCGCTGGCGGCGATGCTGTGCCCTCCGAGCGCACCGTCACCATTGGTGTCGGCCACGGCAAGAGGGCCGCGCGTCGCATCGACGCCTGGCTCAACAACGAGGTCTACAACCAGCCGCCCAAGCATCCCATCGTGGATCTCGAAGGCATGAACCTGTGGTATTTCGGAGACCACGCCCGCCGCCAGCACACGGAGGCCGACCTCACCGAACGCATCGGCGGATTCGGCGAGATCGTCGCTGGCCTTTCCGACGCCGAGGCCGAGTTTGAGGCCCGCCGGTGCCTGAGTTGTGGCAACTGCTTCGAATGCGACGGCTGCTACGGCGCCTGCCCCGAGGACGCGGTGATCAAGCTCGGCAAGGGCAAGCGTTACCGATTCGACTACGAGAAATGCACCGGGTGCGCCACCTGCTTCGAGCAGTGCCCCGTCCACGCCATCGAGATGGTCAAGGAGTCCGACCGATGATCAAAATCGTTGACGGCAACGAGGCTGCGGCCGACGTCGCCTACCGGGTGAGCGAACTGTGTTCCATCTACCCGATCACCCCGAGTTCCACCATGGCCGAACTGGCCGACGAGTGGTCCGCCCATGGACGCACCAACGTGTGGGGCCAGGTGCCCACCGTCATCGAGATGCAGTCCGAGGGTGGGGCCGCCGGAGCCATGCATGGCGCGCTCCAGGGTGGCGCCCTGTCCACGACGTTCACCGCGTCGCAGGGCCTGCTGCTCATGATTCCCAACATGTATCGCATCGCGGGCGAACTCACCTCCACGGTGTTCCACGTTGCTGCACGTTCCCTGGCCACCCAGGGTCTGTCCATCTTCGGAGACCACCAAGACGTCATGGCGGTGCGTCAAACGGGCGTATGCCTGCTCAGCTCCGCGTCGGTGCAGGAGGCCCACGACATGGCGGCGGTCGCCCATGCCGCGACGCTTCGTACCCGGTTGCCCATCGTCCACTTCTTCGACGGGTTCCGCACCAGCCACGAACTGAACACCCTCCAGCAACTCAGCGACGACGACCTCCGTACGCTCATCTCTCCGCAACTCGTGCGTGAGCACCGGGAGCGGGCACTCAGCCCCGCCAACCCATTCATCCGCGGCACGGCCCAAAACCCCGACACCTATTTCCAGTCTCGCGAGACGGCCAACCCGTACTACCTGTGGGCTCCCAAGGTGATCGCGGACGAGATGGACCGGTTCGCGTCCCTCACCGGCCGCCGGTACCGGCTGGTCGAATATCACGGCGCTCCCGACGCGGAGCGTGTCGTGGTGATTATGGGCTCCGGTGTCGAGGCGATTATGCCCGTGGTCGACAGGATCAACGCCGATGGCGGCCGCGTTGGCGTGGTCCAGGTGCGGCTCTACCGTCCGTTCCCCACCGCCGAGTTGCTGGACGCGATTCCCGCCAGCGCCGCCAAGGTGGCTGTGCTGGACCGCACGAAGGAGCCTGGTGCGGCGGGCGAGCCGCTGTTCCTCGACGTCAGCTCGGCCCTAGCCGAGGCCGTGGCTGCCGGGCAGCGCGACCGTCTCCCGCTCGTGATCGGTGGGCGCTACGGCTTGTCGTCGAAGGAGTTCACCCCTGCGATGGTCAGCGCTATCTTCGACGAGTTGGCATTGGAGTCGCCGCGGCCGCGGTTCACGGTCGGCATCCACGACGACGTCACTATGCTGTCGCTCGACGTAGATGAGAGCCTTGACTTTGAGGACCCGGAGACGCTGCGCGCCGTGTTCTATGGCATGGGTTCCGACGGCACCGTTGGCGCCAACAAGAACACCATCAAGATCCTCGGCTCCGCTGACGGCACCTACGCCCAGGGCTACTTCGTCTACGACTCCAAGAAGTCTGGCTCGCGTACGGTCTCCCATCTCCGGTTCGGCCCCAACCCGATCAAGGCTCCATATCTGGTGAGCAAGGCGGGGTTCATCGGCTGCCATCACTGGTCCATCCTGGAGCGCGTCGACGTGCTCGAGTTCGCCCGGCCGGGCACCACGCTGCTGCTCAATTCGCCCCATGGGCAGGAAGGCACCTGGCATCATCTACCAGCCGAGATGCAGCGCAAGATCATCGACTTGGGGCTGAAGGTCTACGAGATCGACGCGGGCAAGGTGGCGCGTGCCGCAGGGCTCGGCAGCCGCACCAACACCATCTTGCAGACGTGTTTCTTCGCGATTTCCGGGGTCTTGCCGCGCGATGTGGCCATCGCCAAGATCAAGGACGCCATCTCCAAGACCTACGCCCGCAAGTCGGCTGAGGTGGTGCGCAAGAACCATGAGGCTGTCGACCAGACACTTGCCGAGTTGCACGAGATGGCCATTCCTGCGGAAGCCACCTCCGAGCGAGGTTTCATCGCCCCTGTGCCGGCCAACGCCCCCGAGTTCGTGCGCTCTGTCACCGCGACGATGCTGCGCGGCCGCGGCGACGCCCTGCCCGTCTCGGCCTTGCCGGTGGACGGGTCGTACCCGTCGGGCACCACCAAGTTTGAGAAACGCAACGTCTCCGAGATCGTGGCCGAGTGGGACGCGGAGAACTGCATCCAGTGCGGCAACTGTGCGTTCGTGTGCCCCCACGCGGTGTTGCGCGCCAAGTCGTACCCTGAGGCTGCCGTCGAGGGCGCGCCCGATGGCTTCTTGTCGGCACCGCTCAACGCGGCTGGTCTGCCCGCCACTCGCTACACGCTGCAGGTCTACGTGGAGGACTGCACCGGCTGCGGCCTGTGTGTCGAGGCCTGCCCCGTGCGTCCCGTCGACCAGCCCTCACGCCGCGCCATCAACCTCACCCAGAAACTGGAGCGTGACGCCGACAAGGAGGCGGTCGAGTTCTTCGAAACGCTGCCGATCAATGACCGCGCGTGGGTGGACTTCTCCACGGTGCGTGGCACGCAGTTCCTGGAACCGCTGTTCGAGTTCTCCGGGGCCTGCTCTGGGTGTGGCGAGACCCCTTACCTCAAGCTGCTGAGCCAGCTCTTCGGTGATCGTGCCATCATCGCCAACGCCACCGGCTGCTCGTCGATCTACGGCGGCAACCTGCCCACCACACCGTGGGCCAAGAACGCACAGGGCCGCGGGCCGGCATGGTCCAACTCGCTGTTCGAGGACAATGCCGAGTTCGGGCTGGGCATGCGGCTGGCCGCGGACCTACACGAGGAACTCGCCCGCACCCGGCTCGCCGAACTGCGCGACGAGGTGGGCGCCGAACTGGCCGATTCCATCCTCGGCGCCTCCCAGGTGGAGGGCTCCGAGATGGCCGATCAACTGGTGCGCGTCAACACGCTCAAGGCCCGGTTGGAGGAGATGAACGGACCGGCCGTCGAGGATCTCAAGTCCGTCGCCGATCATCTGCTGCGTCGCTCCGTGTGGATCGTCGGCGGGGACGGCTGGGCGTACGACATCGGCTCGGCTGGGGTGGACCACGTGCTTGCCTCGGGTCGCAACGTCAACATCCTCGTCCTCGACACAGAGGTGTATTCCAACACGGGCGGCCAGGCGTCTAAGTCGACGCCGCTTGGGGCGGTGGCGAAGTTCGCCTCCGGTGGCAAGATGACCAACAAGAAGGACCTTGCCATGCAGGCCATGGCCTACGGCTCGGTCTATGTGGCGCGCGTGGCGATGGGTGCCGACCCGCAGCAGACGCTCAAGGCATTCCGTGAGGCGGAGGCCTACGACGGGCCGAGCCTCATCATCGCTTACAGCCACTGCATCGCGCAGGGCTTCGACATGCGCAAGGGCTTGGAGCAACAGTACCGGGCGGTGAATTCTGGGCATTGGCCGCTCATGCGCTACAACCCGATCATCCGCGACGCGGGCGGCAACCCGTTCCTGCTGGATTCGCCGCGGCCGCGGGTGTCGCTGGCTAAGTACCAGTCGGCGGAGTTGCGCTACAAGGTGCTCAAGGCTGCGGATCCGGAGGAGGCCGACCGGCTGATCGCTCTCGCGCAGGCCCAGGTGGATCGCCGATGGGCCGAATACGAGGAACTGGCCACCCGTGGTGCCGACAAGTTCGCTGCCGACCCACGCCCAGTGCAATGACCACGAACCCCGATGACCGCCGAGGAGGCGACATGGATCTGACCACCACCTACCTTGGGCTGCCCCTGCGTAACCCCGTCGTCGCCTCGGCCGGTCCGTTGTCGCAGACGGTAGCGGGTATCAAGTCGCTAGCCGATGGGGGCGTGGGCGCCGTCGTGCTGTATTCGCTGTTCGAGGAGCAGTTGCGCCGCGAGGCGGAGGCCCAGGCCGAACTGGAGGATCTCTACGACGACTCGTACGCCGAGGCGCTCAGCTACTTCCCGTCGGTTCCCCGCTCCGGCCGCGACGCGTCGTACGCCTATCTCAAGCTGGTGGAGGAGGGCGCGTCCGCCATCGACGTACCGCTCATCGCCTCACTCAACGGGGCGTCGCTGGGCGGATGGACGGGCACCGCGCGCCGTCTGCAGGACGCGGGCGCGGCGGGCATCGAACTCAACATCTACTTCGTGCCAGGCGATGTCACCATGCAGGGGGCCGCGGTGGAGGAGCGGCACCTAGAGATCGTGAGGGCCGTCAAGGAATCCGTCAGTATTCCGGTGGCGGTCAAGCTCAGCCCTTATTTCTCGTCGGTGGGAAATATGTGCGTCCAACTGGACCAAGCCGGTGCCGATGGGCTGGTCCTGTTCAACCGTTTCCTCCAACCAGACATCGACATTGACCGGTTGACGGTGGAGTCGGGCGTGTCGCTGTCGCACCCCGGCGAGGCGCGTCTTCCGCGCACGTGGATCGCGGTGCTGCATGGGCGGATCGCCGCATCGCTGGCCGCCACCACCGGCGTCGACACCCCCGAGGACGTCATCAAGTACATCCTGGCTGGGGCCGATGTCGTGATGACCACGTCGTCGCTGGTGCGGCGCGGTGCGGCCTACGCCCAGATCCTGGTGGATGGGCTGGTCGACTGGCTTGCCGCCCGTGAATTGACCTTGAGCCAGGCCCGAGGGTTACTGAGCGTGCCAAAGGACGCGGTGGTCGACACGTATGAGCGAGAGGGTTACGTGTCGGCGCTGGAGAAGGCCAAGTCCACCTACGGCGCGCTGCGGTGATCGGCTAGTCTTCTCCGCCGAGAAGGGAGATTCAATGATTCGTCGTGTGTTGGCCGCCGGAGCCGTGATCGTGTTGCTTGCTGGGTGCAGCGGGGGCGATTCTTCGCCGTCGGGGTCTCAGGGCTCAAGTTCGAGCGCGGCGCCCAGCGCTCAAGGTAATGCCGCGGACTGGAAGCTCGGTCCGAACGGGTTTGGCCCTGTGAAGCTTGGTGCTGCGATTCCGGAGGGTTATAAGCTCGAGCCTGAGACGGACTGCAAGGGCCAAATGCTGCTCGACGGTGGCGGCAAGCCTGTCATCGAGTTGTGGACTGCGGAGAACGCCGAGGTAACCACCATCATCGCCACGGAGAACACTGTCACCGACAAGGGTGTGAAGGTGGGCGACTCGAGCGACGCGGTGACGAAGGCATACTCCGCCGCCAAGAAGGAGACTCTCTCGGGCAAGGAGGCCCTTGTGTTGCGGGGCAAGTCGAGTGCGCTGGTGTTCGAGGTGACGGACTCGAAGGTGGCTCACATCTCGCTGCAGCCCACCAAGGGCCTGCACGCCGTGAGTTCCTCTAGCTGCTGAGGCTCAGGGGGTTCCAGCGGCCTGGACGCTCCAGCGTGGCCATCGCGGCTTCGGTGCTGTCGGCATGCACCGATACCGCGCACACCAGCAAGGTGAGCGTGGGCCGCTGTGGGCGGTTGTCGCGCACGATCGCCCGGTCGTCAGTGGGTGCGAGGCGTGCGCTGTCGCGCAGGACGTGCATCCAGTCGAGCCACCACGGGTCAGATTCGGTGGTGGTCTCGGCGAACCGTTCGAGCCAGGCCCGGATCCGGGGCGTGCGGGCGTCGTCGACGTCGTCGTGGGCGATCATGTGCGTGCCGGGGGAGAGCGTCTCGACGCGGGGACGTCCGCCCGTCCATGAGGTCACCCGCACCCGTTCAAAGGTGGCGTCGACGAGGTTGAATCCCAATGTGGTGAGTGGCGATGGTAGCGGCTGCCCGGTCACCGTCGCTGTCACCAGCGTGCCGCGGGAGGTGGGCTGAGGAGAGACCGAGCCGCCGTCGCGGTTAAGCAGCACGGCGGCCCGCCCCCCGAGCGTGGCTAGCCAGGCCCCGCCCGCCTGCTGGTCCTGAATGCCTCGCATCGTGGGGTGCTCGCGCCACCAGTGGCCCAGGGGCCGCCATGGGCGGCCGGGGTCCTCATCTCGCACCGCGAGGAGCCTGACCGGGCCTGTGCCGGGCTCGGGGACCCGGACCACTACTGTGCACATGGGGGCGAGCCTACAACCGCCGCGTCAGAAGCGAAGGCGCGATTGCCGTCGCCTTCGGCGGGTAACGCCGAGGGTGCGAGGCCTCGCGCTGGCGACCCCGGTTGGATTCGAACCAACGACACCCGCTTTAGGAGAGCGGTGCTCTATCCCCTGAGCTACGGGGCCAGTTGAAGCAGGATAGCGCGCCGGTGGCACGTTCCGCATGTCTGGGTATGTGCGGGGCTGGGTACGCCGGCTCTGCCGCTACCAAGTAACGGGGGTGCCGGGCTTGATGCCGTCAAGTGCCCCAGCGGAGACCTCGAGCAAGGCATCGACAGGAGCAGGTGATGTCCAGCGGGGGCATTGACTCTGATCACTGAGTCGGCATGGGGTGAGAGTGTCAACGGCGAGCACTTTGCCATCGGCGATCCATGCGATGTCGATCGGTATTTCCATACCTGCCATCCACACTTGGCGTTTCTCTTGGGAGGAAAATGGAAATAACATACCTCCCGGTAGAGAATTTCGGTCACGAAGCCCATCTCGCTGTCGCTGTTCGGTGTTGGCGACTTCGACTTTGAACTCAAGACTGCTTCCGATTTTGACCGTCGCTGTCATTTGCGGCGCACAGCCAGTTAGAGTGGCTGCGAGAACTATCGGAAGGATCAGTCGCGCTATCAATGATCTAAAAAACAAATTCTCATCATTTCTTTTTGTTGGGCATTTTAATTCGCTATGAGATTGACTGAAATGTCTAAGTGTATGAAGTCGGTCATGCCATCCCTCCGCTCAGTAGATCATCCATACAGCCCTTCTATTTGGGATCATACTCTAGGCGGTGTCAAGTTGTGGTAGCAACGAGTATGTGTTAGCGGCATGGTGGGTCATCTCGGCGCCTTGGTCCCGCGTCAGCGAGCCTCGCATCGTCCGGGGCAGTGGTGATCGTCTCGATCAACGCGTCATGCAACGGCCCGGCTTGTTTCCCTGGGCAAGACAAGAATCGTCACGAACCGGGGAAATCGTTTGACCAGAGTTGCGGCTGCCCTGGTTGTATCGATTGCCTTCCCAATGTTCCGGTACCTTCCTGCCCTCGACCCGGGTGGGCGTTGATACTGGTTATCCTACGATTGGTGCACTGTTCCACCTCGCGGTGTGGTCGTCAGCGAGTCTGGTGCGTCGGGGTTGACGATGACGGACCGGGCAGCGATCGACGTCGTCTGGCCAGACCTGCGGAGGTGTCTAGGTGACTCGTGAGCGATTACATACCCAAAGGTTGCGTGGCCCGCTACGGGGTGATGCTGCCCTCGAACCACCATACCCCTTTCCATCGACCGCGTGTGTTGCTACCACGCTATGGCGCCGCCCAGACCCATCGGCACGGAGAATGCGATCATGGCGCGGAGGCAACTAGATCGGAACGATCTGTCTGACGTAGGTGACAGAATGTGCGTGACGAACGATGCTGATCCCGCGGGGTCAAGTCCCGGCTGGTGGTGTAGCTGTTGGTGGTCCTGTGGGGTGGGGTCGGCTGGCGAGTGTGGGCATGGTGGGTGTGTCTTGTTCGGGCTGGTTGGTGGTGATGCGGTTCTTGGTGAGGATTTCGAGGCCGAGGTAG
>JBHADA010000101.1:0-10870 GCA_041854805.1 Arachnia sp. | reverse complement strand
GTTCGCGATCGATGCCTTCGCCGGCGCGATCATCGGTTGGGAGACCTCGATGAGCAAACAGACCCGGTTCGTGGAGTCCGCGATCCGCTAGGCCGCCGCGCTGCAGTCCCACCAGGGACAACCGATCGACGGGCGATCCACCACTCCGACGCCGGATCCCAGTACACCGCCGTGCACTTCGGCGAAACCCTCGCCCTGTCCGGGCTGCGGCCCTCGATCGGCTCGGTCGGGGACCCGTTCGACAACGCCTCGCGGAGACGACCATCGCCCTCTACAAGAACGAGTGCGTCCGCCCCGACTCACCGTCCCAACGCGCCCGCTGCGCAACCAGGGCGACGTCGAGATCATCACCGCCGACTACCTCGGATGGTTCAACCAGCAGCGCCTGATGCACCGCCTCGGCCGCATCCCACCCGCCGAGACCGAAGCCAACTATGCAACAGACCGTGACCGACCAACCGGCCGGGTCACAGAACCCCGAGGGTGCATGAAAGACGGGGCGGTTCATCATCCGGCTCCGCCAACAGCGCCAGCACCACCTGAGCACGACGTTCATCAACACCAAAACCAGCAACACCAGACATGGGACTTCTCCTCGAACAGACCTCGCCGCGCAGGTGCGCCAACACAGCCCACGAGGCTCGCGCGGCTATCGGGTCGTAGGGCCTGGCGAACGTGACGCTATGCGCCGGTCGCGACGCTCAGCCATATGGGTTCGCGTCAACAGCACCACGCTCACCAGGCCCATGACCAGGAACTTGAACGCGTTCCAGATGCACAGCAGCAGGTGAAACCATCCAGGCACACCGCGGTCGATGAGGATCATCCGGATGCTCGCGACCGCGAGGTATGGGATGGCTAGCAACATCGCCGGCACGCCCCACTTCAGCCCGCGCCGCGTGCGCAGCCTGCCCAGCACGATGTTGGTCGGCATGTAGCGGCGCAGAAAACCACGCGTGTGGATGCTGGCGATCCAGATCAGGCGAAACACGAGCACAGTCCTCTCCTCATCACCGGCGACAAGGAAACAAGAAGGGCCACTCCGGCCGAAGCCAGCTGGCCATCCCACCACGTCCGGCGGTGGGTCACGCAGGTAGAGACCGCCGTGGCCAAATCACGGCTACGTAGTGAATGGGATGTAAAGACTCGGCATGGTCGAGATGCGCCGCCAGCCAGACTGCATGAGGATTCTGGTGTCGAGGCGGGAGCCCGGTAGGGCTCTCGGTTCTTGATCATCGCGAGACTTGTTCCTGTCCTCATTCGCAGCCCTCAAGGACCCGACCAGTCGAGCCTACTACGACTGCAAACGAGCCCAAGGCAAGAAGCCCAACGCCGCCCTCATCTGCCTCTCAAGACGTCGCTGTGATGTCCTGTTTGTTTGGGAGAATTCGCCAACTAGACTTCGGGATTCATCGGGAGCGTTCGAGCGGCGAAAAAGGGGATTGACGGTCAAATTCTTCGGCATCGCGGAACCTTCCTTCCAAGAAGGGCATTTGCTTGCCGCAAAGAGTTGGACATTGCGGGGCCCGGGATCGTTGCAGGGCGCGATGACGTCACAAGATAACGCGGAAGATGGCCTAGCATTAGCGCCAAACCGTCGCGATCCCTCCTGACCTACCGAGTGAGGTGCTAAAGCTCTCACAGAATTTCAGGACATATCGATCACAAGTCGAATCACCAGTTCGCCGTCCACCACTCGATCTCCGGTCGATAGCAACGAATTGAGGACGTCGACGCCTTCCTGAAGCGGTAGGTCGTGAGTGATCAGATGGTCGGTCTTGTGGCCGAACTCAGGGTCCTCAAGCAAGGTCGCTGCCTCTTCCAGCTTCCTATTGGGCACACCACGGTTTCCAGTCATGACCGTTGAAAGCTCTGCACTGGAGAAGGTGACACGCGCCGGTGGCCAGGGGCCGCCGGTGTTCGCGGCGCGCACGCCGTGAAGATCGACGCCAGGGAGCTCCGGGCTAGTCATTCCGGAGGCGAGCCCCCCAACGAGATGTGCGGCGACGAGACGCGCGCCGAGCGTCCGTGCTGCCTCGGTCACTCCTTGGGCTGTTCCGGCCCGATGCGTCGCTGACAGCATTGCGATGCGGTTCCCTAGGGCAGGTTCGAGATCCGCGGCGTTACGGCCGTTGGTAACGTGCGGCTCGAAGGCCTGCGTCCACTCACGACCGAGTTCTGACCGGTGGACCATGCCGATCGACACTCGCCCTCCAAGCACGCGAGGTGCGGTGATTGCTGCAAGGTTTCCTATGAGCCCGTCTCCCACGATGAGAAGGCTGTCGGGGTCTTCAAGACGGAGACACTCCAAAGCGTAAGTGACTACCGCTAGAGGCTCGATGAGGGTTCCCCGTGCTGCAGGAATGCGCGAAGATATGTGGGAAACCAGGCCGCCAGACACGGCCGTCTGAGGTATGCGAACCCGCTGCTGAAGGAGCCCGTTGATGTTGTGCCCCAGCAGGAAGTTCGGGTCGGACGGGTGGGTAGGGTTGATGGTGACACGGTCACCCACCGCGAACCCAGCAGCTCCCGCGCCGACTTCAACGATCGTTGCAAGCCCTTCGTGACCGACGACCGGTGCCGGATCGTCACGCAGCCCTCGAAGGATCTGGATGTCGGTACCACAGATGCTGACTTTCTCCGGGGTGACAATAAGTTCCCCAACACCCGCACTACCTTCATGCAGGTGCTCGAGTGCGCATTGAGTGCCATGCCGGACGATGGCCCTGTGCTTCTCCATGAACCTAAAGACCTTTCTTCTACTTCACGTTTTTGAGGTACCCCTGCGCCATTAAGGCTGCGCCACTCTCAGGGCGGACTTGATCAGAGGAAACTAAACGCAGCCTTGGGCCTTCGTCGGACTGACTGTCGGCATATGACTGAACTGCGGAAAGCTGACGACGGAGTTCGTTCTCGTAGCGAGTTCCAATCCCGGAGGGAACGCCGCCACCGATCCCAATCAGATCAATATGAGGCTGGACAACGCATGTCGTGCGAATGAGGTTCGCGATCGGCTCGATGATGACTCGGAGCAGTCGTTCGTCCAACTCGGTATGCGGCCCATTCTCTGAGTCTCTAGACTGGTTGTAGCTGTCGATGCCGAGTTTTTCGGCCACGTGCGGTATTGCAGGACCGGCAGATATTGCGGCGATGTGTCCTACTCCTCCACATTCACAGGTCAGCCCGCGGACTGCTGCCGTCGCGGATGAGGTAGCCGGCAGATGCCCGACTTCCCCCTGGAGACCTTCCGCATTGACGTCAATGCGCCGTGAGGGGAGATGCGCGGTTCGCAACGCGATGCCGCTGCTGATTGTCACGTACATTACGTGTCGGTCCGCGGGCCGACCGTACATCTTCGTGAAATGTGCAAGGCCGGCCGTGACGTCGTTGGTGACTGTCCACCGCACATCGGGGCGTTGCTGTTCGAGGAGTCGACGGAAGGGGATATTATGGCGCCCCATTCCCCAGAGGGGGCCAGAGCCGTAAGCGATATCGGATTCCGGGTCGTAGGCTGCGCCGAGCGAAACGTGTGCATCCGTGTTCGTCGGCGCGCGTCCCGCGAGGAGGAGAGCCAGTTCCCGGGCGAGCACACTGCTGGTCTTCTGAGGATGACGCAGCTTGCTAGGCGTCGGCACCCGCTCGATGGTGGAACCGCTTCGGAACCGCGTCCAGGTGCCTCCGATGTCCACAAGGAAGGCGTTCATGATACCTCGATCCGAATCAGGTCTCCCGCCACTTCGATGGTGACCCCTTCGTAGTCTCCAATGGAGGAAACGACCAACCCTTCGTAGACGCTCATATGTCCACCGATTGCGACCGTCTTGATCCCCGCTTCCGCCAGCGCGTGGAATCCTGCGGTCGAATCTTCGAAGCCCAGGCAACGTCGAGGGTCAAATGCCAGGCGGCCCGCGGCCGCAAGAAACCCTTCCGGCGATGGTTTCCCCTCGAACACATCCTCCGCACAGATCGTGACCGCGGGGATAGGCAAACCCGCGCCACGCAGCCGGGCTTTCATCACCACTCTTGGGGCCGCAGTCACGACTGCCCACCGGTTCCTCGGAATAGCGTGCGTGAGGGCTTCTGCTCCCGGTACCGGCATGATCGTCTCGGATGCGGCGATCTCGCTCCGGCGGATGGCGTCGAGCTCGTTGACGGCCTGGGCGTCGGTCATCGTCGGCATGACGGCGGCGATGATGTCGCGGCCGCGTCGCCCGGGTAACAACGTGCGGACCTTATCGAAGTCGAGGCCGTGTCGTTCTGCGAACTCACGCCATGCCGCCTCGATGGACGGTGTTGAGAGGACGAGTGTGTCGTCGAGATCGAACAGTAGCGCGGAGCATTCCAATTGGGTCATCGGTGCTGCATCGCCTTCACATCTGCGAAGTCTGACGCCCACGGGGAGCCGGAGAGCACGAGTGAGTGCCCACCGACCTCATCGATGCCACGAGGTGCCCCTCGTTCGCCAACCCCGTGCTCGAAGAGCTCGATGTTGAGGCCGCCTGCGACGACCATGGCCATGGTCGACGTGCAAGCCACGTCGATGCCGAACTGACGACGGGTGAACGCCTCGTCCACCGTCAGCGCGGTACCGAGCACGTACTGCGCACCGGCCTTCTCTGTCAGGTTGGCGATAGTGGAATCGAGATTCGCGACGCTGTACCCGGCATGATCGAGACCGCGGACACCGGGCAGCGCCCCGGACCTCTGTCGCGGGTGTTCGTGGTAAAGGCGCGCGTCGTTTTCACGCGTGTAGGCGGGCGGGTCCGGCCACTCCTGAAGCTCGAAGAGGATTCCCCAGGGTGATCGGAAGTAGATCCACTTGTTGCCCTGGATCGGACCGTCTGGTGTCTCGATGATGTCGCCGAGAGCCTCGGTGCCAGGGAGCTCATTGATCCGGTCCACGACCTCGTTGATCCCGTCGACACGGAAGCACAGGTGGAGCGTTCCCAGATCGGTGATTGATGGCGGCGTTCTGCGTGCTGACCGGCAGGCCGTGAGCCTGACTTCCACGCCCGGATCGAATGTAAAGACGGGTCCAGTACCTGTAGGCCCTCCAACGATGGAGGCCAACCACCGAGCGGCGGCGTCGACGTCGGGAACGGCCAGCGTGATCTGCTGCGGTTGGCTCATGGGATCAGCAGCACCTTTCCGCGGAGGCCGCCACGCTCGAAATCACTATGAGCGGCAGCAGCTTGCGAGAGCGGATAGGTCCGTCCGACGAGCACGGAAAGCGCCCCCTGCGCCAGCTGATCTGCGATCTCGGCGAGCTGGCGACCGTTTTCCTGGACGTAGCTCTTCGTCGGGGCGATTCCGCGCTCGGGCTCGGGCTGGGTGTTGTCGGCAATGGAGATGAACTGGCCGTCATCGCGCACGCTCGCGATGGCTTCTGCGATTCCGGCGGTGTCGACGACCGCGTCGAATGTCGCGTCGGAGAGGCTGTTCGTGGAGTCATAGACGGCCTCGGCGCCGAGGGCGGTGAGGTCAGCGGTGTCACTGAGACGAGCCAGGCCGGCGACCTGATGTCCGGCCTGTAGTAGCCACTGCGCGGCGACTCGTCCGACCGCTCCGGCCGCCCCCGTGACGAGAACGCGTGCTCTATCAGGCAGATCGAGCTTGCCCAGCATCTGCGCGGCTGTGAGCACGGTCAGGGGTGCAGCGGCGGCCTGCTGCATGCTGACCCCGGTGGGGACAGGTGCGAACAGCTCCTGGGGTGCGCTTACGTACTCGGCGTATGTTCCCTGGCCCCGTGCCGGCTGCGCGACCATACCCATGACCTGGTCTCCTTCACGGAACCGTGACACATCGGAGCCGACAGCATCGACAGTTCCGGCCACATCCCAGCCGAGAACGACAGGAAAGTTCAGGTCCATGTTCAGGAAACCGGATCGGGTCTTCACATCGACGGGGTTGACGGCCGCCGCTCCAACCTTCACCCGGATGTCGCCCGGCCCGAGGTCCGGTGTCGCGATATCAATGATCTGGATCTCCGAGGCGGAGCCTGTGCGGTGGATTGCTGCTGCTTTCATGAGAGTGACCTTTCGTGGAGTGATCGGTGTGGTGCGCGGCCTTGGCGTTTTCTTCTGCGGCGGTGAGCATGAGGCCCCCATCGACATAGAGCGTCGCTCCGGTCATGTACGAGGCCTCGGGACTGAGGAGCCAGGCGACTGCGTTGGCGATCTCGGACGGTTGGCCGACTCGCCCCAGCGGAATTGCCGGACGTTCGACGATGTCCCCGTCAGAACCGTGCGGGATTCCGTTCATTGGGGTTGCTGTTTCTCCGGGCGCCACCAGATTCAGGCGGATACCATGCTCGGCGAACTCGAGAGCCAGGGCACGAGACGCTACTGCCAGCCCGCCCTTGGAGGCACAGTACAGCGCCCCTCCCGTTATCGGGATCTGGTCGTGCACCGAAGTAACGGTGACGATGGAACCGTCGACGTCGTTGGCCACGAAATAGCATGCCGCTGCCGAGGACAGCAGGAGGGGCGAGGAGAGGTTAACGCCCACGACCTCTTCCAGGCGCACGTAGTCGAGTGCCAGCGCTGGAGATCGATCGTTAATCCCTGCGTTGTTGACGAGGTAGTGAATCGGCCCGAACTCCGCCGCGAGTTCCTCAAAACGAGTTGGAATGCTCCGAGGGTCAGTCAAGTCGATGTGTACGGGAACTGCCTGACCCACGTCGCTGGTATTCAGAGTGCTGCAGAGCTGCTCCGCGCGTGAGCGCCCGGAATGGTACCCGACCAGCACCCGAGTGCCGTCGAGGACGAGTCGCCGGGCGATGGCACTTCCGATTCCGCTGCTTGCTCCTGTGACAAGGGCCGTACGTTGCTCATCCAATCTTCAACACCACCTTCGGGCGTTCGCGAGACTGCTCGAGCCGATCGAACGCCGCGCTGACCTCGGTAAGCGGATAGACGCGGTCGACGAGCTGATCGATCTGCTGCGGGCGCTGGCGGATGAACTCGGCTGCTGCGGGGTAGTGGTCGACGCCGTGCCGGATGCCAAGGATGCTCTGTCCGTTGAGTGCGAGTTCGGAGACGTTGAGCCGGGTGCCTGCGGAGGGGACGCCGATGAACACGGCGCAGCCGCCGACCGTGAGATGTGTCAGTGCCTCTTCTGTTGCGCTCTGGGCTCCTGAACATTCCCACACCGCATCATAGAGCTCGTCGCCGGCACCAAGCAGACTGGTGATGGTCTTGATGCCCAGGCGCGCAAGGTGAGGCGGCGAGGCCGGATCGAGGACGACAATCTCGACCGGGTAACTCGCCAGCACGAGCGCGGCGAGACTGCCCATGGTTCCCCCGCCGATGACCAGGATGCGGTTGCCCGGGGAGGGGCATAGCTTCGCGACCCCTTCGAGGACAGTGACCAGTGGTTCGACGAGGACGTGGCCGGGGCGTGGTTTGGCGGAGTCCGTGTCGTCGAGGACCGTGAGTGAGGGGGCGGGCATCGTGAGGAGTTCTGCTGCGGCGCCGGCGTGGTTGTAGAGGCCGACCTCCCTGACACGGAGGCAGAGGTTCTTGTGGCCGGATCGGCATGCGGTACAGGTGAGGCAAGACAGCATGGTGCTACCGGTGACGACCATTCCGCGCTTGAGGTGATCCGCGTTCGGGCCGGTCGGGGGCTCTTCGATGGTGCCGACCCACTCATGACCGAAGTGATGCGGGTAGGTGGTCTGCCCGGCGCGGAGATACTTTGATGTCCCGTGGTAGAGCTCGAGATCGGAACCGCAGAGCCCCACGTAGGCGATCCGTATCAGCGCTTCATCTGTGCTCATTGGCACAGCGTCTGGAATGTCGCGCGGTACGGCGACTCGTGTGCTCGTGAGGAGAGCTGCCTTCATTCTGTTCTCCCGCCACGTACACGAGAGGTGCTCGCGCGGTTGGTGATCCACAGAAGCGCCGCAGCTGCGAGTGCGAGGACGGCGCCGATGACCGGAAGTACGCCGATCCCGAACCCGAGAGACAGGGCGGTGGAGCCGATCCAGGCTCCTGCAGCGTTCGCAAGCTGGAATCCTGCGATGTTCACCGTGGTGGCAAGGTTCGGGGCGTTGCTTGCCGCGCCGATGAGCTTCGACGTCAGCGGTGGAATGATCGAGAACCCGGCTGCCCCGACCACAAACATCCATGGTGCGGCGAACCAGGCGTAGTTGCCGAAGAGGAAAAGGAGGAGAAGGGAAAGCGCTAGCGAACCCAGCGCGATGTATAGCGTTGCGTTCATGTTCCGATCGGAGAAGTAGCCGCCGAGCATATTGCCAGCGATGGATCCCACACCGAACACGAAGAGGAGAACGGTGATGACATTGGGGCTAAACCCCGCATGCTGCCCGAGGTACGGGGCGATGAAGGTGAAGAGCACAAAGAGCCCGGACTGGCTTAGCATGGTCAGGCCAAGAGCCTTGAGGACCTCGCCCTGACCGAAGACCCGCACCTCGGCCGAGATGCTGCCAGAGGGGCGCTCTGGCGCTCGTCGCGTCGTCAGCACGAGCGAGACGGTGACGAGGGTCTGGATGCCCGCGATGATGAGGAACGAGGACCGCCATCCGTACTGATTGCCGATCAACGTCCCCAGTGGGACACCCAGTACCGTCGCGAGATTGAGGCCGAGGGTGATGCGGGAGATGACGCGCCCCTGGAACTCAGGTTCCACGAGCGTGGTTGCGAGAACGAGGCAGAGCGCGAAGAACGTCGCGTGCGGCAGCGCGGTCATCACCCGAGCGATGACCAGTACAGGGAAGTTCGGCGCGACGACGGTCAAGATGTTGCCGGCGATGAACAAGGCCATGAGCACGAGGACCAAGGGGATGCGTCGGACGCGGGAGGTGATGATCGTCAGAAGCGGCCCGCCGATGACGACGGTGATGGCGTAGACGGTCACGAGGAGTCCGGCGGTCGCTTCCGTGACGGCGACATCGCTGGAGATCTGAGGCAGGACACCAGCCACGAGGTATTCGACGGTTCCGACCCCGAAGACTCCCAGGAGCATCCAGGCGATGGCGAGATTGATATTGACAGGAGTCTTGCTCGTGGTGGACTCGCTGGTTCGTGAGTTCATGTGTTCTCCTTTCCGCGGTAGCGAAGAACCGCGCAGCCCCAGGTGAAACCTGCGCCAATTCCGATCAGGGCGACGTGGTCGCCGGGAGTGAGCGCGGATTCGCTCCGCAGATGCTGCAAGCCGAGAAGGGGGTCGGCTGCACCGGTGTGTCCGATCTGCGCGCCAAACCGGCTGGTCGTGTCCACCGGCGCGAGGCCGAGGGGTTCGAGGCACTGGCGGCGGAGCAACGTCTCGCCGAAGTGCGGGACTGCCCATGCACGGACAGCGGCGTAGTCGATGCCAGCGTCGTCGAGGGCCTGGTCCACAGATCGCCGGAGTCCTTCGGCGTTTGCCTTCCAGAACGATTCGAGGCCAAAGATGCATGCGTAGTCGGCTGACCTAGCGCGCATGCTGAATGGGAGCGGTTCTCGGTACTCCGGAAGATCCAGCGGAGCGTTACCACGATGCATCTGCTCGAAACGTGAGTTCTGTGTCAGCGCGGTCGACAGCACCTGGAACGGCCCGGCGGATCGTGAGAGAACGATGGCAGTTCCGGCATCGCCGTATGCCAGGCCTGAGTCTGTGGCCCACCGGTCGAACATGGGCAGACGCCACACATCTGAAGCGGTAAGCAGGCCGTAGCCTTCGTTGTCGAGGCGCCTCGCGAGCAGGTCGATGCCGACGATGGAGCCGGCGCACGTGTTGCGGATCTCGATAGCGAGAGTCTCGGGGAAACCGAGCTCATTACCGATGTAGGCGCCCCCGTTCCATGCCTCCAGGCCGGTGTGGAGGGCGACTGCGTGAACGATGAGCTCAGGGCTGGCTTCTGTTGGGATCTCCGCGCCGTATTCTTCCAGTGCTACGCGGCCTGCGCGAACCGCCATCATTGGAGCGGACTCGTCGGGCTGTCCCACGACGGCGCTGACTTGTCGCGATTTCTCCAGTTCTTCATGGGTCAGACGCCCGGCTGTGACAGCCTCGGCGGCTGTTTCCACGGTGCTGGGCAGGTAGGTTCCGAGGCCTCCGATATAGAGGCTGTCCCACCTCATGCCTTCAAGACCAAGTCGTGTTCAGGCTTTAACGCTGCGACGATGTCTCCTGGATGCAGGTCGGCGAGCATTCGCAGGGTGTGCAGAGCGTGCGCAACTTCGCTGGCGGACACATCGTTGGCGAACTCGTGGTCGCCGATGCCGGCGGGCAGCGGAATGCGCTGTTGCCCGCCGCGGTGACGCACCGTGTCGGCCAAGGCGGCGTCGAGGACGCCGGGCTCTTCGAGTGAGCTGTTCCAGATGGGCAGGTCAAGACTCTGCATCGTGGAGAGCACGTGGGCCAACTCATGGCGCGTCATCCGTCCGCGGTGGTACGACAGGACGCTGGACAGAGCCATGTCGATGCAGACAGCTTCCCCGTGAAGAAGCTCAGGCAGTGCCTTCATCTCCACGGTCGGGCTGAAGGTGTGGCCATAGTCGACACACCGCTCCAGGTTTGCTTCCCACAGGTTGGGCTGGAGTTCTTCGAGCATCAGGTGGATCGAGGTTCCGATGATGTCGTCTGCCGCGTTTGCTAGGGCAGGGGTACTACCGACGAATCCATCGTCGAGGATGGCGCGTCCATAGGTGTCCAGGAGACATCAGGCGACGGGACTTGATAAGCGCGATCTTGAGGATCTCCGCCATACCGTTGGACAGGTGCCGTCGGTTAAGTGAACGCAGGAAGGAACGATCCACGTAGGTCACCGCCGAAGCCGCATAGCTACCGATCTTGTTCTTTCCCGTGCCGAAGTTCACTCCCGTTTTCACACCGACACCGGCGTCCACAAGGCCGATCAAGGTAGTCG
>JBHADA010000100.1:0-4028 GCA_041854805.1 Arachnia sp. | reverse complement strand
CGACACTCGGCCCTGGGCTACCTGAGCCCCGTCGAGTTCGAACACAACAAGACTCAAACCTCAATCACACACACTGAGGAACAAGCCGCGTAAGCGGGCAGTGTCCACGACTTGCGGAGAACCCCACCGAAATAAAGCGGGTACGGGCGGTCGAGTTTCTTTATGAAATCACAGTCGCAGTCTGGGGGATTATGTTCGCTTTCCGTAGTTCGGCGATCTCGTTATACAGATAGACCTCGGCTGAGAACTGCCTGTCACATCGGCAACTCTCTGAACTCGCCTGACGGCATGCCTTTGCATGCGGCCCATGCGCGCACATATTCGAAGAGTTCCTCGGTTGCCCGGATCGAGGCGGCGTAGACCTCGTGCCACAGAGACTCTGGAATCACGTGGGGCTGTAGGGGCACGCTCATGAGGAGCGAGCGTTCCCCGGAGCTCTGCACTGTCGTGATCATGTGATTAAGGGAGAAGTGCACCCATCCTGAGGTCTTGTCGTAGACGTCTGGCGCCCAGGGATGGGCTGCTGCGGCCAGATCCTTCAGTCGTCCGTCGCTGAGCTTCTTGCCCTCGGAGTCCTTCAACTTGCGGAACTCCTCACCTCGTAGAAGCGCCTTGGATAGTTCATCGGCGTTAGCGCAGCGGGCGGCGTAGTGGGCGCGAAACAGCGTGTCAAGCTGCAACCGTAGCAGGGGAGCGGCGGCGTGGATGTTGTAGGAGTCGACGGCATCGATCAAGGCGTCCACGACGCCATAGCTGCGCTGGACCATCGACGTGACTAGGAAGTCCGTCTGGTACAGCCGTCCCTCGTCCACGGAGAATGTCAGTGCTGCGACATCGAGGTGCCGACGCCGGAGCTCGTCGAGTCGCTCGCGCGGTGGCATCAGGTCCGGGAGCCTCGTCGCTGAGCTGCCTGGCGGTATCGGCTTTGGCTGTCGAGGGAGCCGTCCGGCGGCTTCGAGTTGTCTGTCCATGGCTCCAGTATCTCCTCCTATGTCTCCTCCCACGTGGACGGGCAGTGACCTTTACGATGTGCGTAACAAGGCGAAAAGGTCTGTGGGTCAGTTTGAACTTGGTCCGTTATCGACGTCGTGGGGTTCAGGTTCAGCGTGTTGCTCTGACCGGCGGTTGCTCCGTACTGCGACATCCACTGGAACATTTACTGGAACATGTGTTGCAGTAGCTCAGAGGAGCCTCCAGGAGGCGCGAGGATCGTGGTCGGACTTGCCGTCCCAGCGCACCAGATCGGCCTCCAACAGCGACTCCAGGGCACGCTTCGCTGTCGGGCGCGCGATACCGGCAAGTTCTGCGACCTGCCCAGTTCCCAAGGGGCGGTTCTGAAGGCGTAGAACGTCGAGGACTACACGCGCGCTCTTGGTCAGCCCATCGAGCACTGCGGGGGCCACGGCGTCGGAGGCCTTCAATGTGAGTGTGACCGAGGAAGCGCTTTGCCGGTAGATGGGATTAGCCAGCCCTCGTCGGTGCATCTCATGGAAGATGCGCTTGATCCCCTCGCCGAGTTCTCGCGTAATACCCATGTCTGCGCACACCCGGGCGATGCGTGGATTTCGTGCATAGCGCGAGATGGTCAACGGTGAGGAGGTGTCGGCGAAGCCGGGGAACCGTCCGGGTGAGGTGATCTCGATGCGGTGCGGGAAGATCTCAACACGGATGTGATCGCCCATCATGCTGTAGGAGCGGTGGACGACGGCGTTTACGACGCCCTCCAGCCAGGCGTCGCGGGGGATGATGGGCACCCGTTCGAAGCGTCCGCTCTCCGTCAGTTGCTGCGGTGCAGGAGTGAGACGCTCGACGGCGGCAGCGGCTTCGACTATCTGCTGGGGGAGCGGGCCTTCGATGCGAACATCGTCGAGGAGGGTCATCTCCGACCCGACACCTCGCTCGTCATCGTCATACTTGAGGACTCGAATGTAGGCGCTGGGGAAGTCTCGCTGCGGGCGAGTATCGAAGAGCAGAGTAGCGGCGGCCGTCACCTGCCCGCGACGGTTGAGCAGATCGCGAGCATGCAGCATTTCGACATTGCTGGACGAGCCGATGGCAACTCGATAGGAGTTCATGAGCGTCTCGTCAAGATCGTTGACGGTGAGATCGGCAGGGGTTGCCTCGAACGTCTGGCTGCCCCTGTCATAGGCGAGTTCTTGCTGTTCCGCGAGGGACAGACGGCGTGATTCATCGCCGATACGCAAGTAGCAGTCCCCCGACTTGGTCGTGTGGATGGTGTCGCCCGGATCGACGTGGACGATCAGGACGGCCTTGTCATCGACGTCCAAGCGTGTGACCTGTGCTCGCACCGGTGGCACGGTGAAATCAATGGGGGCTTGTCGGATCTCGTTCTCCGCTTGCTGTGACACTCCATCGATCTGTCCGTTGCTGAGCCCGATCGCCAAGGTGCCGCCCTCGGCATTGGCGAAGGCCACCATAGGGCGTGCCAAGTCTTTGACCGCTGCGCGCCCAGACTTGCGTTCGAACCACTGGTCCTCGTCAAGAGACAGGAGTGCGGCGACAGCTTGGGCAGCAGGCTTGCCTAAGGCCGTGTTGACATCCTTTGAACTCATAGTTCTACTGTAACAGTGTTCCAGTAGTTGTCAGTGAGCGCGGGGTCATGACGCGTGAATAGGGATCGGACTGGTCGGGTGGAACCACCCCCAGGAAACAATTGGTCGTAGAACCCGGTGGAGTTCCGCTTTAATGTGTAGACGCCTTTCTGACTGTGACCGAGACTCGTGATTTTGCAGTCGCAGTCTCAGTCACGGTCAGGAATGCTTCACTTCAACCTGTAGCGGGTCGACTTGAGTCCTTGCTTGCCGTCCATCACGACGATGCCCTCTGCGAGGGGCCGCGCGAGGGCGTAGCGAACCTGACCGATCGTCATGTCGGTCGCAGCAACAAGCTCATGGATCGTCAAAGAGCCTGTGGCCGCTGCCAGGGCCGCCAGAGTGCTGCGCTCGTTTCGAGTGGGGGATGAGCTCTGAGACACTCTCCTTATGCCGCCGTTGACCGAGGGTATCCGAGGAGAAGCATGAAGTGATGTGTTCTCGGAGACGTTGCGATCTCGCCACAGCAGTGCCTTGAACTGCACGCCTGTATCGATGAGCTGCGGTCGAGGTAAGCCTCGGCCCTCGACAGAGCGGAATACTTCGAGAATGCCGCCGCCCTCGCCCTCGATGATCGACGCGCCGTCAGGCGTCGTCAGCCGCTTGGCGATCTGGTAAAGACGCTGGTTCACCGCGGCTTGGGCGTGTTCGACACTCTCAATCTGCGCGAGTGACACGCCGCGCAACCCGCCGGGACTCTGGATGAACAGGCTTCGCGGGGTGAGGCGTACTTGGATCTGTTTGCCGGTTCCCAGCGTGTTCGGGCCTAGGTCGCGATGCACTAGGGCATTGGCCAAGAGCTCTCGAACTGCGTTCAGGGGGAGTTCTGGCACCTCTTCCATATGGCCGTCGGCGCGATATCGAGTGATCCTGTCCAGGTTGGAGGCCACCCAGTCCAGTAGATCGGTGAGGAGAACAGGAACCGGGCCGGTGAAGTCTTGGACGTTGCGGTTGCGCGGCTGCCCCTCGCCGCCAGCCAGTTGGACGGCGGCTGTCACGGTCAAGGCCGGGTACTGTCCTTGAGGATAGGTTCCGAGGGCGTAGAGACCGGCGAGCGTTGGCTCACCAGAAGCTGTCAGCACATTCGTCATGCGAAGCACTTGGAGATCGTCGCGGTCCCGGAGCCGACGATCGTGACTGCGCACTGTCCGCACATAGGCCGAGCAGAGCATGTCGTCAAGATCATTGCGATCGCGGCCACGGGCTGGCGTGAGGTCGTAGTTGACCTGTTCGTCGCTGCGGAGGCGGGCCACATCGATCATGCGCTCCTCGTGCGGATGCATCGGGTAGTCGCCGTCGGCTTGGCGCAGATACGCCCTCCCTCCAGTACGGGCGGGCTTGTCGGCGAGGGGGAGGGGTGCGATGTGGGCAATGACGACGTTCTTGGATTCCATCTCGATGGTCTGGAAGCTGATG
>JBHADA010000099.1:0-16459 GCA_041854805.1 Arachnia sp. | reverse complement strand
CGGGATCCACGGTGACGAGGATGCTGCCCCGGCCCTGCTGGCCACGCCCGTCGACAATCCCGTAGCTGCCAGCGTAGGTGCCGGGTTCCTCGGGGGCAGTCAGCACCACCTCACGGTCGCCGACAATGCTGGCCTTGATCTCCGCGTCCTGGAAACGGACCGGGTCGGTCTTCGAGTAGGCGAGCGTGTCGCCATCCAGGTCGAAGTCGTTGCTCAAGGCGGCGAGTTGCACGTGACGCCCTGGCTTGACCCGGACCTCGTCGACGACACCGGTGGGCGGGGTGTTCTGCGCACCGGGCGGGGCGACACCAATGCGCAATTGCCCGGTGGCACGCATGCCCATCCGGTTGATCACCTCGTATTGGAAGATGTCCGTGCCCTGCGAATCGGAGAACGACTCGTAGGTGAGATATTTCTCGCCCACCTCGGTCACCCGGCCAAGCGATGGGCCAGAAGCAATCCCGACGAGCCGCACGGAACTGCCTGCCGGGTCGATGCCCGTGAGATCTATCGGAATGCGGGTGGTGGTGCCCGACAAGACGCGGTCCACGATCTTGCGGGGCTGGGGCGCGGCCGCGTTGGAGTCCTCCGCTGAGACCTCCACTTGGACGGTCGCCACGCCGGTGCGACCGTCGCTGTCCATGACCTCGTAGTCGAGGCTCGTGCTGGTGGCCAGGGCTCCCTCTGGCGAACGGAGCCGGATCTGATCCCCATCGACCCAGGCGTCGTCGCCCAAGGGGTTTCGCAGGAGACGGGTGATCTTCAGGTCGAGCCCTATAGGCGATTCATCGTTGTTCAGCACGTTGGCCGAGACGGTGTTTCCCGCTCTCACCGCTATGGAGTCGTCCTTGGGCTGGGGTTTCGTAGTGCCGGTGGTCTCCGCGGGTATGACGACGATGTGGCCTATGACGGAGTGATGCCCGTCCGAGACTCGATACTCCAAGGTGATCGGCTCCGACGGATGCGAATTGGCGCTGATGGTGACCAGATGGCGCCGCTCCAGCACCACCGACAACGCCGGCTGCTGGGAGACGGTCTGGATGACCAAGACGTCCCCATCGGCATCGGTGTCGTTGAGCAGCGGGTCGATGGTGACCGAACCCCCCGGTGGGAGCATAGCCACGTCGAGCGCCACAATGGGCGGGGTGCCGGTACGATCCGGGCGGACGTCGACGCGCACGATGCCGGTGGCGGGCTCCGCGCTGCGAACGGTATAGGTGAGGTAATAGGTGCCGGCCTGTGGGGCGACGAAGGTGAACTTGTCCTCCGGATAGTTCGGCGTCAGGGTGCAGCGGTCGCAGTCCGTGGTCACCTCGGACAGCCGCAGCGAGTAGCCGACATCGTTGGCGATGGGTTCGATCTCGACGGATTCGCCGACCGTGCTCGTGGCGAAGTCTCCGTAGGCGACGGGCGCTACAGCGTCTGGGGAGACGTCCAGGTTGAGTGTGCCCTCCTGCTCGCCGTAACCGTCGGACACTAGGAGATGCACCACCTTCGGCCCTGTGGTCTTGCCGATATCGGTGAAGGTGAGCGTGCCGTCGGCGGTGAACGCCACCCGGTCCTCGGAGCCCTCGTCGAGCCACGCGTTCTTGAGCATGAGCGGATCACCGTCGGGATCACGCCAGTCGAGCAGCGCCTGCTTGGTGAAGATCTGCCGTTGCGAGATGGTGACGTCCTTGGCCATCTCGAACTTGTGCGGCAACGAGTTCGCCCGCGAGGGATCCAGCGGCAGAATCTCCACTTCCACCTTCGCGGACGCCTTGCCACCCTCGCGGCCGTCGCTGATCTCGTACGTGAAGGAGACGGTGCCGGAGGCGTCGGACGCGATGCTGATCTGTAGTCCCGCACCGTTACGCACCGGGCTCAGGCGAGCCCCCGAGACCTCCTGCGGGGCGCTGATGGTGAGGACGTCTCCATCCGGATCGGTGTCGTTGTCGAGCACGGTCAGCACCGTGGAACGCCCGGCCCGGGCCTTGAGCTGGTCGTCCTTGGCGATGGGAGCGTGGTTATCCTCGTCGCGTTCACGTGGCACGAACGGATGCACGTCTGGGTCTTCGGTCTGCTTGTCTTGCCGCTCCGGGGTGACGTCTTCCCAGTTGTTGACGATCTTCATGTTCTCGTTGACGAGCCAGATGGTGCCGCCCTCGAGATCATTCAGGATGACCGACGAGCGATTGGATTGGAAGGCCAGTTCGGCATTGTCCGGATACTTGGGGATGGGCTCGATGTGGACTTCCTGACCGACGCACTTGCGCACGAATTGGTCGCCGAAAGCGGCGTACACGCAGCCGTTCACCTGGATGGGGGTCACGGCGGTGGCGTCCATCTGCCCCGACAGGGAACGTGGCCCATCGCTGGTGAGCGCAATGAGGCCGGCTTGGGTGGCGTAGATGGCGCGGGTGCCATCCTCGCCGCCGAGCGCGTCGGCCGCGGGAGCCATGAGCTGCGCTCCGCTAGCGCCCGACACATCGAAGGCCTTGGGCATGCCCTCCAACCAGATCCGGCCAACGGAGCGGTCGAGTACGAGAGCCCGCTCCCCCACCGCGGAAATCATGACGCTCTGGGGATTGGTGGTGAACGGTAGTTCCGTTACCTCTTCGCCGTCCTCGCCTGGGCGAACGAGAACGGAGCGGTTGGGGTCCAAGCCGATGATCTTGCCGCTGGTGGTGAGAGTTGCAACGCCGTTCTCCCCGATCTCTAGGTCAGCTTGTTGCTTGTCGAAGTCGTACTCGAGCAGAGTCTCGGCGGGTCCGGCCCAGGCCCGACCATCGACGGGGTTGACCACAAGGAGGTTCGTGCCCACGAGCCTCACTTGCGCCTTGGATGGCAACTGTGTGGGGAGGGACAGGCTGTTAGTCCCTGGGTTGTAGCGGGCAAGACGATCCGACTCGGTGCTGTGCACCAGCACCAAGTCGTCGTGTTGCATGATGTTGAAGCTGGTGTCTCCGATGGGAGCGGCGTCGGAGAGCGAGTCGATCTGGGTATTGAGGGTGCCCACCAGCGAGGCTCCCCGGTTTCCCGCGTAAACGGTGCCCTCGTCCAGGTGCACATCCGCTTGGATGAGGCCCGGATTGAGGTACGCCGCGACGCCCAAAGCTATGGCGAGCATGACCACCACGAGCACCTGCCAGGTGCGTCGGATGAACCTACCCGCCAAACGTATCGGGCGGGGTAGGTGACGCTGTTTCCTCGCCCCCATGGGAGGTCAGCCCCGAGGAGGCTCGATCCGCAGCGACACGCCGTCGCCGAGGTCGAGCACGGTGCCGATATCCACCTGCACCGTCATGCCGTCGCGGATAGTAAAGGGCGCTTCCCCGACCGGCACCACGGTTGTGCCGTTGGTGGAATGCAGATCCGTGACCACCACGTTCCATTCCTTGGTGGTGATGAGCACGTGGTTACGCGAGATGTCGTTGCTAGGGCTGATCACCCGCAGCAGACGGGACCCCGAGGGGCCGCTGCCCAGGTCTGGGGCGCGGCCAACCACGACGCCGCCAATAACGTCGACGAACTCGCCCTTGTTGGTGTGCACGCCAGCCAGCACCGGTCGACGGATGAGCCGCGGATTCGAGCCATCCACTGGAGCGTGGCACAGACGGCAGGAGCGAACTCCAGGGGCATTGGCGTGTCCGTTGACGCAGGGCACGGCCAGCACTTGCTGATCCGAGGGTTCCGGCGTCTGCGGTTTGTGGGTGGCCGCCAAGCCGCTCGAGAAGATGGTGCCGGCGTTGTCATTGACCTCGCCCAGGCGTGGAGGCACCGTGACCGGCCCTTGCTTCGGGTCGGAAGCAGACGGCGCGGCTCCGGGAACGGGCGGCATGCCCGAGCCCTCGGTGTCCGCGTTGAGTGCCGCCATATCCGAGCCGTAGCTGGCGGGGGCCTCTGGCACGGGAGCATCGGCTCCCTCGGGAAGGCCGATCTGGGGCATCTCCGCGTTAGGGGCCTCCGGCTGAGGCAGGTAGGCGCTGATGGGCTCGACGTAGGTGCGCTCCTCGAAAGGCCCGGGGTAGGGCGCCTGGGCGGCTGAGGCCGGTTCGGCTGGTGAGGGCAGCGGTGCCGGGGATGGCTGCGGCGCCGGAGAGGGCTGCGAGTATGACGGCATGGGATAGGACGAGGCGGCACGCTCCACTGGGGAGGGCTGCGCATCGACCTGGAAGGGCCGCTCGCCCCGTGGGCTCGGCTCGGGCGTGGCCGGTTCCTTGTCCTCCGCCTCAGTCTCGAGGGGCGCCTCTTCGACGGGCGCCGCCGCCTCAGCCGCGGCTTCCTCGACGGCTGGGGCCGCCTCTCTCTGGGCGGGTTCCCATGGCCGGGGACGCTCGGGCGGCGTCAAAGACTCGTCTGGGGTCTTGGGCAGCGAGGCGAGCGCGTCCTCCGCGACCACCACGCGGGGCACGGGGAAACCGCTGCTCGATGGGAATCCCTGAGGTAGACCCGGCGCCTGGAAGCGTGACTGCTCCTGGGGGGTCTCTTGGCGGGGATCTGGGGCAGCCGGCGACGCGGGCGAGCGCGGAGGCATGTTGGTAGCGGGCTCTGGCCGATACGACGGGCGCTCCCGAACCTCTTCGGCCGGCTCCGGCGCGGTCGGCGCAGCCCCTCGTACTCCCTCAAGGATGCCGCGACGCGCGTCGTCGGCGAACCGGACGAGTTCGTTGGCGGCGGTAGTGAGCCGCACCTCCGCGGCATAGACCGCGCCCACCACCAACGGGAGTTGAGTGACGCGCTCCTCGAGGTCAGCGCCGAGGTCGACGCGCAGGCGACGCTCGCCGCCGAGGTCGTCCTCATGCCACGTCAGTGCCCGTTCGCCCTCGAGCAGGACGTTACCGGTGTCTGCGTCGAGCACGCGGACGCGGCCGCGGGTGAGTCCACGAAGGCTGTCGGCCTCCCAGAAGAAGGCCCCCAAATCCGGGAACTGGCCGAGGCCCGCCTCCGCGATCAGAGTGACGATGGCATCGGCGGAGGGAGCCTGAAGGACGGCCTGCCAAAGGGTCTCGATCTGGCCCGCCATCCGCGCGGGAGGAGGAGTCATCACCACGAGCATGGTGGGGCCAGAAAGCACTAGCCACTCCCCCGGCGTGTAGTGAGCTCGCCAGGCGGCCATCGGGATCGACATGTGGTCCTCCGTTGAGGTGTGCGGGCGGCCGGCGGGTCCGATTTCCTGCCGACCCCCCCAGGTTACGAGCTTGACGCCTCCAAAGCCTATTCGAGGCCACCGACGCACGCAGCCATCCGCCGGACCCCTTCCTGGACGATCTCGGGCGACGTGGCCAGGTTGAGGCGAACGAACTGCTGCGCGTAGGAGGCATAGTCGGCGCCAGGGTTGAACCGTACCCTGCCCACCTCGTAAAAGTGACCTCCGGGGTCAGGCAGACCGAGCGGTGAGCAATCCAACCACGCAAGGTAGGTGCCCGCGGAGGGCCGGTAGCTGAGTTGGGGCAGCCGCTGGCCGAGCTGCTCGGCGAGGAGTTCCTTGTTGGCGGCGATCTCGGCCGACGCTTGGTCCAGCCAGTCGCGGGCATCGTCCAAGGCTGCGGTGTGCGCCAAGACCCCGAAAAAGCTCGCGCCCTCGGCGAGGACCGGGCTGAGCCGGCTGCGCAGTTCGCGATTACCGATGACGAGCGCGGCCTTCATGCCGGCCAGGTTCCACGACTTCGACGCCGAGGTGACGATGAGCCCACCGTCTGCTCCGGTCACGTTCAGGTAGGGCACATGGGCCTCACCGGCGAGCGGGGCGTGGATCTCGTTGGAGATGACGACGACGCCGTGCTCGGCGGCGAGCCGTGCCACCGCCTCCAGCTCCTCCCGGGTGTGGACGGTGCCGTTGGGGTTGTGCGGCGAACACAACAGGTAGGCCTTGGGATGCCGCTCCGCGAAGGCCCGCTCAAGGCCAGCGAGATCGAGCCGGTCGTCCACGAGAGGCACGTCGAGCGGTTGACGCCCCGTGGTGGAGATGACGGTGCGAAACGGCGGATAGATGGGTGAGTTGAACGCGATGGCATCGCCGGGTTCGCTGGCAGCGACAAGCGTGTCGCGCATGCCGGTGACGACGTCGGTGGCCAGTTGCGCGTCGGCAGGGTCAAGGGTCCATTCCCATCGCCACGCGGCGAAGCGAGCGAAGGCCTCTTGGTAGACCGGCAGTTCGGGATAGCCCACGTCGCCGTCGCGCAACGCCCGCTCGAGGCGTTCCCGGATGGGAGGGGCGAGATCGACGTCCATCTCGGCGACGAACATGGGCAATACGTCGGGCTCGAAGCGACGCCACTTGATGGAGTTGCGGCGGCGGAGTCTGTCGAGGGGCACGTCGAAGATCGGCATTGCCCCATCCTGTCACGCCAGCACAACACACCAAGAAGCGGCGGCTGGTGGCTACGCCACGTTGTCCATCTCGGCCAGGAGGCCGTGCAGAAACATCAGATAGCCGTCCACGTCCGCCGGACGGATGGGGCCCTCGGAGATCACCGCCACGACATCGCGCTCGAACCACACCTGCGCGAAGGCGGGCAGGTCTGGGGCTTCGAAACGACGCCACAGCGCGGGCCCGAGCAGCCGCTGGGCGAACTCGGCGTCGGTGGAGGTCACCCGCCAACTGTCATCGAAGTCCTTGGCACCCACCTCGATGTCGCCGCTGCCCACCAGTTCGGCTAGCAGCGGATCCTCGCGGGTGACCCGCACTGGCTTGAGCGACATCCCCGGCCGCCGCAGGCACACCACGTGCCGGACCCGCTCCTCTCCATCGGCCGCGGAGACCCACTTCCATCCGAAGCAGGGCAGATCGCCGAAACGCCCCGCGAAACCGCTGGTGAACTGGCTCTCGGGGGCCACCAGCACCGGAGCATGCTGGAACCGCTCCACCAAGTTGCGGGCGTTGGCGGCGTAGACCCAGCGCCGTCGTTCCGCCCACACCTTCCATTCGTCCGCCGAGACGGCGGCTACGGGCTGCGGTCGCGACACCGGCTGATAGACCAGCGGCGGACGGTGCACCATGGCGGTCTGCTGGGGCTTGAGTCGCTCATAGACGGCGGTGGGAATCTTGTCGGCCAGCGTGCGCACCACGCCGAGGAACCGGTCCACCTCGTCTGGCGCGATCCGCTCGCGACGGCTCAGGAGGATGGCGTCGCGCTCGAACCAGATCTGGTGGAAGTCGGGCAACACGCTGGAGAAGTACGACTGAAAGACGGGACCCACCACGTCGCGAGCGAATGCCGGGGAGCTGGTGGTGACCTGCCAGTTGAGGTCGAACACGGGGTCGATGGGCAGCGCAGGGGCGCCCGAGGTGAAGTCCGCCGGCTCGATGGCCAGTTCGGGGAAAGTCACTCCGGGGATACGCACGGCCACGACGTGCAGGAGTCCCACCTGGGCCGGGTCTCCGGGGCCGGCGACAAACCCCAAGCAGGGAAGCCCGCCGAAGCGCCCCGACCATCCATGGGTGAGATACCGGGGAGCCCCGATGGTCAGCCCGCCTCCCCGATACGCATAGCGCATCGTCTCCCACACCGGGTAATAGGACCATTGACGGCTAGTGGCCCAGTAGCGCCAGGCGTCGTGTGCCAGGGTCGACATCCACACCCCTCCTTCGAGGTCCATGGTGGCACAGTCCCTGGGCCGGTCAGGCCACTTCTGGTCCGCTCTCCAAGCTCAAAGACCGTGGTCCTATAGGGACACGATCCAGGCAGCATCCCTGCTCTGGGCTGTTGCAGTGGCCACACAACGGGACGGGAAGGTAGAAATGGGCCACCGGGCGTCCACGCACGTCGCTCACCTCAATGTCCAAGTCGAACACGTCCCGGAGCAGTTCCCGTCGCACGATCTCGGCCGGCGTCCCCACGGCCCGGATCCGCCCGTCCTTCATGGCGACGATCTGATCCGCCCAGCACGACGCGTAGTTGATGTCGTGAACGACGATGACCACTGTCTTGTCCAGTTCGTCCGCCGCCCTGCGCAGCGTGGTCAGCATCGAGTGTGCGTGGGCCACGTCCAGGTTGTTGAGCGGCTCATCGAGCAGGAGATACCTCGTGTCCTGCGCCAGCACCATGGCGACGAAGGCGCGCTGACGCTGCCCACCGCTCATCTCGTCGAGGAACCGGTGCCGCAGCGACTCTAGGTCCATCCAGGCGATGGCCTGATCGATGGCGGCGTGGTCGGCCCGCCCCAGACGCCCGCCTGAATGCGGATAGCGACCGAAGCCGACGAGGTCAGCGACCGTCAACCGCGACTGGATGTCGTTGCTCTGCCGCAGGATGGCCAGCCTCTTGGCCAACTCACGCGAGTCGGACTTGGACACGTCTAGACCGCCGACGCGTACCGTTCCCGCGTCGGCCTCTAGAAGCCGGGCGATGATGGACAGCAGGGTCGACTTGCCGGCCCCGTTCGCGCCAACGATGGCCGTCACCCCACCTGCCTGGAGGGTGAGCGAGACGTCGTCAACGACGAGCGTCTTACCGTAGCTTTTGGAGATGGACGCGATATCGATCATGCGCGAGCCTTTCTCATGACGAGCCAAATGAAGGCGATGCCTCCAACGAATTCGATGATCACGGACAAGACCGTTCCCATCTTGAAGCCGTGCTCCAGCACGGCCTGGCCACCGACGAGCACCCCCACACCCAGCAGCCCAGCCATGGGGGCGGTGTAGGCGTGGCGCCCCGTGCCTACCACGTGGTAGGCGATGGCGGCGACGATGAGCCCAAGGAACGTGACGGGCCCCACGAGCGCCGTCGAGACGCATACCAGCAGCACCGAGACGAGCATGACGCCCAGCACGACGCGCCGGTACGGCACCCCCAGACCGACGGCGGCATCTCGGCCCAACGTCAAGACGTCCAGGGCATGGCGCTGCCGCCACAGATACCAGGTGGCCGCCGCGACGATCGCCGCGCAGACCCACACCAGTTCAGGCTCGACGGCACTGAACGAGGCGAACAACTGTGACTGCAACGAGAGGTAGGCCGTGGGGTCGAGGATGCGGGCGATCAGGGCGGACGAGGCACGCAGGATGGCGCCCAACACCAACCCAGCGAGCACCACCACGTAGACGGATCTGGCACGCCGCCCGAACAGGACGCTCGTCAACACGCTGCTCGCCCCAACCATGAGGACCACGTTGAGCCCGAACATGGCGTGCACGCCCACCTGAGCCACGAACGTGGCGCCCAGGATCAGCACGAGCAACGACTGAATGAACGCGTACAACGCGTCGAGCCCGAGAATGGACGGGGTGAGCAGCCGGTTGGCGGTGGCGGTCTGGAACGCCACGGTCGCGATTCCAGTGGCCCAGCCCACCAGTGCCATCGCTGCCACCTTACGGCCGCGGAAGGCGAGGATGAACCCGGGATCGCCCTTGGCGTTGAGCGTGAGGTACAGCGCGACGGCGGCCAAGCAACCGCCCAGCGCGATGAGCAGCCGGGCGCGCGGGCCGAGACCTCGCCGCGCCGGGGCCTCGACGGCAGAGGTCATCGTGCGCGCATCCTTCCACCGAGCAGAAGCGCCAGGAACACGGCTCCGCCGACGATGGCGGAAACGGTGCCGACGGGAATTTCATAGGGATAGTTGATGGTGCGTGCGATGAGGTCGCACACGAGCACGAAACCGGCCCCGGCCAGCGTCGTCCATCCGATGTTGCGGCGAAGATTGTCGCCGCGCCACAGCGAAATCAGGTTGGGAATGATGAGGCCGACGAAACCGATTCCGCCCACCACCACCAGGCAGATCGCCGACGCGGCGGCCACGAGCGCGAGGCCCAGGTTGAGCGTGGCCCGGTAGGACAGGCCCAACCCCGTGGCATGCTCCTCGCCCAGCGACGCAACGGTGAAACGGTCGGCGAACAGCCATAGCACCACCCCGAGCCCGGCCAGCACCCACAGCAGTTCGTAGCGGCCGCGCAGCACCCCGGAGAAGTCACCCTGCATCCAGATACCGAGGCTTTGCAGGAGGTCGAAGCGGTAGGCGACGTACGTGGTGCCGGCGGAGATCACCCCCGCCAGCATGATGCCCACCAGGGGTACGGCGACGATGGGCGCTCGGGGCGGCAGTGAACGGACGAGCCGGATGAACAGCCCCGTACCGAACAGCGCCGTCGCGATGGCGACGACCATCTTGACCCACAACGGGGCGGACGGGAAGACCATGACGGCGATGAGGATGCCCACCCCGGCCGACTCGCTGGTTCCAACGGTGCCGGGTTCGACGAAACGGTTGCGCACCAGAAGCTGCATGAGTAGCCCAGACAACGCCAAGGCTGCCCCGGCCAGCACCACCGCGACGGTGCGCGGAATCCGCGAGACGGTGAGGTTGCGCCACTGTTCTTCCGTGGCAGTGCCACCGAGGAAGGAGGCCAGGTTGAGGTCTGCCACCCCGACGAAGAGCGACAAGACGGCGGCCACGACCAACACGACGAGCCCGCCAGCCCACCCCCAGGCCAGGGGGCGGGCGGCGGGCCTAGTCTCGGCCTGCCGGGCCGGGTGACTGGTGGTGCTCATGGGAGCGCCGCGGCCACCTCGTTGAGCATCTCGACGGAGTTGTTGACCCCGTGAATGACGACGTACCACCGAGAACCGTCGAGATAGACGACCTTGTCGCTAGTCCAGGCCTTGGTGCCCTTGACTAGGTCGTTGTCGAGCACCTGCTTGGCTGCCGCGCCTTCCTCGCCGACGGCCGCGTCGCGGTCGACCACGAACATCCAGTCGGGATTGGCCTCGGCGATGGCCTCGAAGGAGATCGCCTCCCCATGCGAGTTGGCTTGGGCGTCGGATTCGGAAATGGCTGGCTTGAAGCCCAAGTCGTTGTGAATCAGGCCGAAGCGGGAGTCCGCGCCCGAGAGGGAGACCTTGCCGGCGCTGGTCATGAGGATTAGCGCGTTGGCTCCGCTGGGGGCTTTGGCCTTGGCGGCCTCCATCGCCTTCTTCACCTCGGCGAGTTGGGTCTCCACCTCGGTCGTTTTGCCTAGGGCCTTGCCGACGATGGTGGCCGCGTAGGTCACGTCGCCGACGAAATCGTCGGAGCGCTCGTAGGTGACGTCGATCGTCGGGAAGTGCTTGCTCAGTTCCCCATACACCTTGGCAGAGCGGAATCCAGCGATGACCAGGTCGGGTTCGAGGGCCTGGATGGCCTCGATGTTGGGCTCGAAGAGCGTGCCGACGTCTTGATACTTGTCGTCGTTGAACTCGGCCAGAGGCTTGGGCAGAGCGAATCCCTTGGGCACGCCGACCACGACGTCCTGGGCGCCGATTGCGGCGATGGTGTCGAGCGAGCCGAGCTCAAGCACGACGACGCGCTTGGCTGGACCATCCAGTTTGAGTGTGCCTTGGGCGTGTTTCACCTCGATGGGCCCACTGGATTCAGAGCCGGTGGGCGAGTTGGAGGCGCCGGATGTGGCGTTGGCTCCGCAGGCGGCGAGGGGCAGCACGAGCAGCGCCGCGAGGCCTGCCAGCGCGCGTCTGGTGATGGGCATATCGATCCTCAATGCTTGGGGTCTTGAGTAAGGGGACCCTAACCAGATCAATAACGAAAAGCAAGCCTGCCCAAAATGCGAGTTGATGGGGGGCGTTGCGAGACGCATAATGAGGGCAACCGCAAGGCAATGATGGGGCCATCACCCCGGAGCTGCCGGAAGAACGGCGAGGACCTCGCTCACTAGAACCGGCCGCGGCAAACAATGAAGTGGGGCCCCAGGGCCCAACGAGGGTGGTACCGCGGGTTCGCTCGTCCCTCTGGCCATGTGTACGTTTCGCTAGAAGGAACCGCGATGAGCACCCCCTCCCCCGGCTACCGTGCCGTGCCTACCCAAGCGGACTTCCCCGCGATGGAACGCGACATCCTCGCGCTATGGGCCGAGCGCGACACATTCGCTCAGTCCCTGCGCCAAACCCAGGGTGGCCAGCCGTGGACCTTCTACGAGGGGCCACCCACCGCCAATGGCATGCCCGGAACGCACCACATTGAGGCCCGCGTGTTCAAGGACATGTTCCCGCGGTACAAGACGATGCGCGGCTTCCACGTGGAGCGCAAGGCCGGCTGGGACTGCCACGGCCTACCCGTCGAATTGGCCGTCGAGAAGGAACTTGGCTTCACCGGCAAGGCCGACATCGAGGCGTACGGCGTCGAGGAATTCAACGCGAAGTGCCGCGAGTCGGTGCTGCGTCACGTCGACGCGTTCCAGGACCTGACCCGCCGGATGGGCTACTGGGTCAACCTCGACGAGGCCTACGTCACCATGACGCCCGAGTACGTGGAGTCGCTGTGGTGGGCGTTGAAGCAGATCTTCGACAAGGGCCTCCTTGAGGAGGACTACCGCGTGGCGCCATACTGTCCGCGCTGCGGCACCGCGCTGTCGGATCACGAACTGGCGCAGGGCTACGAAGACGTCACTGATCCGTCGATCTACGTGCGATTCCCGCTAACGTCGGGGCCGCTGGCCGACGAAGTCGACCTGCTGGTGTGGACGACGACGCCGTGGACCCTGGTGAGCAATACCGCCGCCGCCGTCCACCCGGAGGTGACCTACCGCGTCGCCACGCACCCCGAGCAGAAGTCGCTGCTGCTGGCCGAGCCGCTCGCCGAGAAGGTGCTCGGTGACGAGTGGACCTTGACCGACTCATTCATTGGACGCGACCTTGAGGGATGGCGCTACCAACGTCCACTGGAACTGGTGGAGTTCCCCAGCGAAGCCCACTACGTCGTGCTGGCGGACTACGTCACCACCGAGGACGGCACCGGCATCGTGCACCAAGCCCCGGCCTTCGGCGAGGACGACATGGCCACCTGCCGCGGCTACGGGCTGCCATTCGTCAACCCGATCCGCACCAACGGCACGTTCGAGGACGGCATCGACCTCGTCGGAGGCCTATTCTTCAAGGACGCCGACGCCCCCATCCTGGCTGACCTCGCCACGCGCGGCGTGCTCTTCCGCAAGCAGGACTACCTGCACAACTACCCGCACTGCTGGCGGTGCCACACCCCCCTGATCTACTACGCGATGCCGAGCTGGTACATCCGCACCACCAAGATCAAGGACGAGCTCCTCGCCCAGAACGAGGAGACCACCTGGCATCCCGCCTCGATCAAGCACGGCCGCTACGGCGACTGGCTCAACAACAACATCGACTGGGCGCTATCGCGGTCGCGTTACTGGGGCACCCCGCTACCCATCTGGCGCAACGTCGACGACGAGAAAGACCTGATCTGCATCGGCTCACTGGCGGAGTTGAGCGAGTTGGCCGGCCGCGACCTGACGGGCATGGACCCACACCGCCCGTTCATCGACGACGTGGTCATCGTGCGCGGCGGCGCCACCTATCGTCGCGTGCCCGAGGTGATCGACGCGTGGTTCGATTCCGGCTCCATGCCGTTCGCTCAATGGGGCTACCCGCATGCCCCCGGATCGACGGAGCAGTTCGAGGAGCGCTACCCGGCCGACTTCATCTGCGAGGCCATCGACCAGACCCGCGGCTGGTTCTACTCGCTGATGGCGGTGGGCACCCTGGTGTTCGGCGAGTCGAGCTACCGCAACGTCGTGTGCCTGGGCCACATCCTCGCCGACGACGGCCGCAAGATGAGCAAGCACTTCGGCAACGTGCTTGAGCCGATCCCGCTGATGGAGCGCCACGGTGCGGACGCCGTGCGCTGGTTTATGGCCTGCTCCGGGTCACCCTGGTCGGCCCGCCGGGTGGGCGACTCCACCATCGGCGAGACGGTGCGTAAGGTGCTGTTGACCTACTGGAACACTGTGGCGTTCCAGGCGCTGTACGCACGCGCGGCGGGCTGGGCCCCCTCGGGTGAGGCCCCGCCGGTGGCCGAGCGCCACGTGCTGGACCGCTGGCTCGTCTCGGGCACGCAACAACTCATCGCCGACGCCACCGAGGCGCTCGACACGTTCGACACCCAACGCTATGGCCAGATGCTGGCGACGTTCATCGACGTGCTGTCGAACTGGCACGTTCGCCGGTCGCGCCGGCGGTTCTGGAATGGCGACCCGGGGGCCTTGTGGACGCTGCACGAGACGCTGGAGACCCTGACTCGCCTGCTGGCGCCGATCATGCCGTTCGTGACGGAGCGGGTGTGGCAAGACCTATTCCACGCGTCGAACCCCGCGGGCCCGGAGTCGGTGCACCTGGCGAGTTGGCCGGTGCCCGACGAGTCGCTCATCATCCCAGAGCTGTCCGAGGCCATGGACGTGACGCGTCGCGTCGTCGACCTGGGGCGGGCGGCGCGCGCCGAGTCGAAGATGAAGGTACGCCAGGCGCTGGCGCGAATGCTGGTGCCATCGGCCATCTTTGAGCGGCTCACTCCGGAACTCCAAGAGGAGATCAAGTCCGAACTCAACATCGAGCGCATCGAATCCTTCGGGTCAGCGGGAGACCTGGTGGACTTCTCCGCCAAGGGTAACTTCCGCAGCCTCGGCAAGCGGTTCGCCAAGCGGACCCCGGTGGTGGCCAAGGCGATTGCCGAACTGGACGCGGCCTGGCTGGCCGGGCAGTTGCGCGACCTGGGCAAAGTGCTGCTGCGGCTCGAGGAAGACGAGGTCGAGGTGACGGCGGACGACGTGATCATCACGGAGCGCCCACGCGAGGGCTGGTCCGTGGTCAACGAGCAAGGCGAGACGGTGGCCCTGGACCTGACGCTGACGCCCGAGCTGGTACGGGCAGGGCTGGCCCGGGATGTGATCCGCTTCCTGCAGGAGTCGCGCAAGCGGGCCGGCCTGGACGTGTCGGACCGGATCACGGTGACGCTGGAGGTTGACGGCCCAGTGGCCGAGGCCGTCGATTCCCACCGGGAGCTGATCGCCGGCGAGGTGCTGGCCGTCAGCCTAGCCGTCGCCCCCGTGCCCGAGCCGACCGATGTGGACGAGGAGCTAGGACTGAAGGTCTCCCTGGCCAAGGCATAGTCCGGCCGGCGGGCGTCATCTTCGTGTAGGTACCGCATGAGGCCGCCTGCACTCGACGGTGAGCACCGCACGCCAACCGCTACGCGTTGGCGTCGAAAGTCCAGGACCACAGGGCCGGCAACGGTAACTCCCAGCAGTTCCTGGTGAAGGCGACGCCCGTGTGCGCGGTGGACAGCACGATGCCGCGACGGAACCGCGGGCCGACGCGGTCGGCGAACTTCAGCAGGTTGGTGAAATGGTCCGGGCGGAACGAGGAAGCCGCCTTGACCTCGAGCCCAATGATTCCGCCGTCGGCCAGTTCGACGACGATGTCTACCTCTAGGCCGTCGCGGTCGCGGTAATGGTGCGGTTGGTACTCCTTCGCTCCACCCTTGCTGTTTGAGCAGTTCGGAGGCGGCGAAGGCCGACGCAGACCATCTCGTCGACCTCCCGCTCAGTCCAACTAGACCGCGGTGCATCAAGATGCTCGGCTTCGATGCTAAGATGCCGTATGCGAACAACGGTGAGGATTGAGGAGGGCTTGCTCCGGAGCGCCCGGGAGCGGGCGGCTCGCACCGGCGGGACACTCAGCGACGTGGTCAACGACAGCTTGCGGGTGCTGCTGGCAGACCGGCCGGCCTCGCGTCAGTCGGTCACACTCCCCACTTTTGACGGAAGCGGACTCAGGCCGGGGGTCGACTTGGAAGACAAGGAAGCGCTAGCCGCCATCCTCGATGAGCACGGCGATGCTGCTCGCTGACGTCAACGTATTCATCTACGCCCACCGCCGAGAATCGCCCCGCGCGGAGGAGCATCATGCCTGGCTGTCAGCCGCCCTAGCGGACGACGAACCATTCGGCGTCTCCGAGCTTGTGCTGTCGAGCTTTGCGAATCGTGACGAACCACAGGGTCTACCTCGAGCCGACCCCACCCCGCTTGGCACTGGACTTCTGCCAGGCTGTGCTCGAAGCTCCCGCCGCGGTCCCAGTGCGCCCCGGAAGCAACCACTGGCGAATCTTCGACTCGCTGTGCCGCGGCCTGAATGCTCGAGCGAACGCCATCCCAGATGCGTACTTGGCCGCGATGGCAATTGAACTTGGCGCAACGTTCATCACGACCGACGCTGGCTTCGCCCGCTTCCCACGGCTGAGCTGGCGAAGACCGCTTCTTGACCAGTAGCCCGGGGATACTGGGGGCCTAGATCGCCCGATCCAGGACGCCGCAGGACAGGCACATGATTGTCCAGTGGTTCCCTAGGCCGCGTTTGTGGCGATGAATTGGGTAACGGCCGCCTCGACCTCGTGCGCGTGACCGCGCAGCAGGTGTCCGCCGTCGTTGAAGATCTTGGCGGTCAGGCGCGGGTAGCGGTGCAGCGACGCCCTCACCTGCCCTTTTGGCGGCGCGAAGCGCGCGACACGGTCGTCCCGGGCATGCAACAGCAGGACCGGGGGCCGAAGGTTCTCGATTGAGTACTCGTCGAAGCGAACCGCCATGTCGGGGTTGCAGACGGCGGCGTCCAAGCCTGCCCCGACGCGGCGCTGCGACATGGGAAGCATTGTGTCGACGACGTTGCTCGGCATGCTCATAGCCACGGGGAAGAACGGG
>JBHADA010000098.1:0-6332 GCA_041854805.1 Arachnia sp. | reverse complement strand
TGCTGGTTTGCTTGCTGCCCGTCAGAAGATGACCGATGCGGGGGTGGCCACACCGGCCATCGAGGTATTCGCGCGGTTCTACGAGCAACTCGTCTCGGGTGCCACCGGGGTGATCCGAGAAGACACCATCGAGCCGCTGGTGGATCCGCCGCTGCTGGCCGACGTCGACATCACCGACGCGCAAGCGCGCGAGGCGATTGACAGGACCGTCATCATCAAGCTCAACGGTGGGCTCGGTACGTCCATGGGTCTCGACAAGGCCAAGACGCTGCTTGAGGTGCGAGACGGCCTCAATTTTCTCGACCTCATCGTGCGGCAGGTCCTAGCGGCCAGGGAACGTTACGACGCACGCCTACCGTTGCTGCTGATGAATTCGTTCCGCACCGATGAGGACACCCTCCGATATCTGGCGAAGTATCCCGAACTTGTTGTCGATGGTCTTCCGCTCAGTTTCGTGCAGAACCAGGAGCCCAAGCTCCGCGCTGACGATCTCACTCCGGTGGAGTGGCCCGAGGATCCGTCGCTCGAATGGTGCCCTCCAGGTCATGGCGATCTCTATCCGGCGCTCGAAGGCTCTGGGGTGTTGGACCGACTTCTTGAGGCTGGCTATCGCTACGCCTGCGTCTCCAACGGCGACAACCTGGGGGCCGCGCCCAACGCCACCATCGCGGGCTGGTTCGCCCAGTCTGGAGCGCCCTACGTCGCGGAGGTCTGCCGCCGTACCATCAACGACAAGAAGGGTGGTCATCTGGCTATTCGCAAGGCTGACGGGCAACTCATCCTACGCGATACCGCACAGACCGCGCCGGAGGAGATGGAATACTTCACCGACGAACATCGGCACCCTTTCTTCCACACCAACAACCTGTGGTTCGACTTGCAGATGCTGCGCGACACGCTCACTGAGCGCGGCTCGGTGTTGGGCCTACCGCTCATCCGTAACGAGAAGACGGTCGATCCGGGCAATGCCGAATCTCCCAAGGTGATCCAGGTGGAATCGGCCATGGGGGCGGCGATCGAGGTGTTCGAGGGGGCCACGGCCATCTGCGTGGGCCGAGACCGGTTCCTGCCCGTCAAGACCACCAACGAATTGCTGCTGCTGCGTTCCGATGTCTACGAGTTGACGGGTGAGGGCAAGCTCGTATGCCGTGCCGCGGGGCAGCCGGAGATCAGCTTGTCCCCGGCCTATTACAAGACGATCGATCAGTTCCAGCGGCGCATCCCGGAGGCTCCCTCACTGCGCAAGGCCACGGCGTTGCGGGTCAAGGGGGACTGGACCTTTGGCGCGGGGGTCACGGTCGTTGGCGCCGTGTGCCTCCCGGACGAAGGGCCCCAGTTCGTCGAGGACGGCACCAAGCTTGGCAAATGATGCGACGCTGGCCTCTGCTCTCGCCTTGGCGCTGACGGGGAGACATCTGGGCCTGGACTCGCTTGAAGACCTGCCTGGAGATCTGGCCAAGCTCGGATTCGACCGAACCGAGCTGATCCGGTTGCGGTCCCAGCGGCAGGAAGCTCAACTGCCGTGGCCCTATCCCGTGCCCCCGGATGTGTTGCGGAACGTCGGATTTGCGCGCTTCGACGCCGCCCTACTTCAGGCCCGCGAGGCGCTTGGACTCACTGGGCTGCATCCCGAGCGCCCGGCGAGGCGGACGCTGACTCTCGATGAGCAACGGCTCGCCGCGGATCGTCCACCTCACTGGTAGCGGCAGGGACGCGAACGGGGCGCCACCCGGAAGGTGACGCCCCGAGGATCGAAGCGAGAGATCAGACGTTCCTGGTCTTGAGGACGTCGCGGATCTCGGTGAGGAGCTCCTCGGAGGTGGGTCCGGTCTCCTCCGCTTCCTTGTTCCTGTCGAAGAAGGCCTTGGCCTTGTTGTAGGGCAGGACGACGCCGAAGTAGACCGCAGCAGCCGTGATGAGGAAGGACAGGAGCGCGGTCAGGAACGCGCCTACACTGACGCCGCCGGGCTTGAAGGACGAGAAGTCGGGGGTGTTGCCCAGGAGGCCTAGGACGTCCATGAACATGGTCGTGAAGGCGGTCACCACGGTGGCGAACGACGCGCCGATGACGAAGGCGACGGCAAGCTCGACGAGGTTGCCGCGCATGAGGAATTCCTTGAAACCCTTCATGGGAATGTCTTTCTGTGTTCCGCAGAGTGCGGGAGCCGTCCCGCCACGTGAGGTCGCGACGGGTTGGGGTCGGGTGACCCCGGCCATTTTGGCGCATCAATCGTAACGATTAGGTCAAGGATTCGGCAAACATTCAAGTTCCACGGCGAGTCCCGGTACCCTACGGGGCCGCCAGGGCCGATGTGACCCGGCTGAGCGCTCTCGAACGCGTCTCAGAGCACGCCCAGAACTACGCTGAGGCGCCTACTTTGCCCCAGTGCCGCCACGGTGGGAGCGGCGGCCGTGGACACGTCGACCAGGATGAGTGTGCTGCTTGAACTGGTGGCCGAGCCCACCGCCGACGATGCGGAGGAGGCCGATGGAAGGGTCGCGACGCGTGCGTCGTTGGTCAGCACCTCGGCATTCTCCGAATCCACCATGACGAGACTGATGGCATCCCCTGGAGTGAGGATGGAACGCAGCGCGGCGTCGTCGATGACGACAGGCACGAGTACTCGGCCCTTCTCGACGTTGCGGGAGCTGGCCAGCATGCCGGGATGGATGACGGTGCCCTTGCGCAGCGATACCGCGGCGGACCTCCCTACGACGTCCTCTACGGTGAGGGAGGAAGCAAGCTCGGGGGCCACCGTGGCAGTGGCAAGATCGGCCTGCGTGATTTGCTGCCCAGCTTCCACGTCCGATGACAGCACCGTCGTCTGAACACCTGGTGGACCCGCAGTGGCGACCTCTACCCCAAGGAGCAGGGCGGATGCGGCCAGCAGGGCGCCGATGATCCTACGGTGCCAGGAGACGAACGCAGCCACACGATCAAGGAAACGCTTCATGTCGCAACCCTTGGGTGAGCAGCATCGGTTTTTTCGTTGTCCACAGCTCGGCCAGGCGCGAGTTCCGCCCCCAGAGATGTGCACATGGCTAGCGGTGATCGACGGTCCAAGTAGGCATACTTAGGCTTGGACCCTCAACCCCAACTTGAGCAATCGTGTGCTGCGCCTTGCGATGAGGTGGCTCACGCTCGTTCAATATGACCAGGGAATGCGGCTATGCCGCGGCCAGACATATAGTTGAGCCTTCACGGACTACCGGGGGGCGAACCGTGTCTCCCGCCATGCCGCCCGTTCTAGTTAAAGGAGCTGTACATGGCGCTCGGCAATCTTCAATCGCTGCTGCAGGCGTTCGTCAACGGCACGCCAGACGTGGAGGGCGCTGTGCTCGTCTCCACCGATGGCCTTCCCTTGGCCTCCGCTCTCGCGGCCCATTCCGACGAGGACCGCGTGGCGGCCATGGGCGCCGCGGCGCTGTCCATGGGGTCGCGCATCGTGGGCGAGCTGCAGCGCGGCTCGCTGGAGCAGGTACTCATCAAGGGCGGTGAGGGCTACGTCATCCTGGTGCAGGCGGGGCACGATGTCGTCCTCGAGGTCATCTCCACCGACGAAGGCAAGCTCGGACTCCTGCTCTACGAGATCAAGCGCGTGGCCCGCGAGATTGCGCAGAGCATCCGGTGAGCGCGCTGGAGGACATGACGCCAGATCAGATCGTGGGGGAGGGAACCCCGGTCTGGATGCGTTACTACGATGGAACGGCACGCAATCTACTGGTGACCGATGTGGAGACCAGGTTCCCGTCGGGCGAACTCATCGTCTCGCAGACCGACACCCAGGGCATCATCACCATGTGCAACGAGGCCTTCGTTCGGATGTCTGGGTTCACCCGAGACGAGTTGCTGGGTAAACCCCACGCGATCCTGCGTCACCCCGACATGCCGGCGGCCGCTTTCGCCGACCTGTGGGCCACGGTCAACGATGGCCGCCGCTGGAGCGGATACGTGAAGAACCTTCGCAAGGATGGCGGGTTCTATTGGGTCTATGCCACCATCATCCCGAAGATCCGCGGCGGCCAGATTCTTGGCCACACCTCGGTGCGACGTGAACCCTCGCGCTCCAAGGTGAAGGAGATGGAAGCCGTCTATGCCGAGATGCGAAGCCAGGGAGCCCGATACGCATGACCCACCACTTGGCCATCAGTCCCGACGTCAACGTCCGAAACATCACGGACTGGTTCATCTTCAACACCAAGATTCAGCGCATCACCGGCGAGCCCGTCCAGGCCACCACCTACGACGACTTCGCCGATCTGCAGAAGGCCTTCGTGGAAGGGCGTGCAGACCTGGTCTTCGCCAACGCGGCCAACACGGCGACGCTGGTGCGTGACCGCGGGTACGTGCCGCTCGCCGCGCCTGCGGAGGTATCGAACGAGGCCGCTATCGTCGTGGCTGACTCCAGCGATCTCCACCAAGTCACCGATCTTGGAGCCAGCGTCACGGTCGCTGCCACGGATGCCCCAGACGTGGAGCGTATCTGCCGCATCCTGCTTGAACCCGCGGACCTCACGCCAGAGTCCGTGTCGCTCACGATCAAACCCAATCCGGTGCTGGTGGCCAAGGCCGTGCTCACCGGACAGGTTGACGCGGGTTTCCTGCCCCGAGAAGCGTTCGATGAGCTGTCCCAGGTGGTGCAGCGGCAGTTGCGTGTTCTGATCTCCAGCAAGATCTATGTGGTACGTCACTCCCTCCTGCTCAGCCCAGCGCTCGCTGCCAGAGCCGACGTTCTGTGGGAGGGATTGGCGGCCATGAGTGCCAATGAGCGCGACCGCGAACTGCTTGCCGCCCTAGGCGCGCCCAATGGATGGCAGCGGTTGTCCCAAGAGGACGCCGAGTTCATGATCGACCTCATGGATGCGCTCAGCCAGGACTCGTAAAGTTCCATGACGCCTCGCCCGCGCAGGTGGATACGCGCTGACGGAGTTGGGGCACCCTCTGGCCGCAATGCTGGGCCAGCTCGTCGAGTGGTTCCGGGCGAGCCGCGATGATGGAACGCTCGCGCATCGCCTGGGACCGCCGCCATGACCGCTTCCAGAAGCGAGCGCCCGTCAGGTAACCGGGCGCGTTGCGCGGCGTGGACGCGAGGGTGGCCCACGGTGACTACGTGGTGCTCGTCTTAGCCTCGCGCCGTTCGCGGTAGCTGTTTCCCCAGGCCCCGAGGCTGTCAAGCACCGGGGCCAGGCTCATCCCGTCCTCGGTGAGGGAATATTCGACGCGAGGTGGCACCTCGGCGAATGCCTTCCGGATGAGCAGTCCGTCGTCCTCCATGGCGCGCAGGTTGGCGGTGAGCACCTTTTGGCTGACCCCAGGGATACCGGTCCGTAGTTCGCTGAACCGCCTCGTCCCGACCAGCAGTTCGCGGACGATCAGCACCTTCCACTTATGTCCAATGGCGCGCAGTGCGACCTCCACGGGGCAGGCCGGCAGGTCGTCGACGGGCAGGGCGCGCTGGGCATTCATCTGGATTCCTCTCCTGGCGAACGGCCATGGTTTCCGTTTGGTTCCTAGTATTAAAAGGATACTAACGTGGTTCGCGCGCTGAACAACACGAAGGAGCAATCATGCGTATCGCCGTCATCGGATCCAACGGCAAGTCCGGCCGCCTCATCGTCGACGAGGCGCTTGCCCGCGGCCTCGACGTGCTGGCGGTCAGCCGGGGAACCAACACCACCGCCGCGCCCAAGCATCTGCGTGCCGACGTCACTGACCTGACCGCCGAGAACCTCGCGGGAGTCGACGTCATCGTCAGCGCGCTCGGGTTCTGGGCACCTGACACCCTCGACCAGCACACCAGCAGCGCACTGGCCCTCGCTGACCTGGCGGCTGTCATCGGCGCCCGGCTGATCGTGGTTGGCGGAGCGGGCAGCCTCTGGCTCGACGAGGCTCACACCCAGACTCTGATGCAGAGCCCAGGCTTCCCGCCCGAATACCGTGGCGTGGCGCAGGCGATGGCCGATCAGCTCGACGCGCTGCGCGGGCGCGATGACACGGCGTGGACCGTGATCAGCCCGCCGGCCGACTTCCGCGCCGACGGGGAACGCACCGGCGCCTACGTCCTGGCAGGCGAGGAGTTCACCACGAACGAGGCAGAAGAATCCGTGGGCTCCTACGCCGACTTCGCCATCGCCGTCGTAGACGAGGCGGTGGCTACCGGCGACGCCGCCCACATCCGGCAGCGGATCTCGGTGCGCCAGTAGGCTCCTGCTCGTTCCTCGCGAGGCTGCTCGACCGGCGGGTGTTTCGATTCAGTCCCCGGAGGCGAACCTCGATTCTTCGGGTTCCATGGCATTGGATGCCGAAACGGTCATCGTGACCCTCAGGCGGG
>JBHADA010000097.1:0-3221 GCA_041854805.1 Arachnia sp. | reverse complement strand
GTCTTTCACGGGGAGGCGGTAATCCCGCCGTATCAGAGGCGCCAACCAGACGAATCTTGGCTCCGGTCCGTGAAACGTCTGTTCACCGACCCGCAGTCCTGGCTCGACGTCGCCTGGGTGTGGCTCGCGTTCTTCGTCGGTGTCTTCACCTGGAGTGCCACCGTTGTCTGGCTAGCCCTGTGCAGCGCCGTTGTGCTGGGTCCTGTCGGGGCCGTGATCAATGCTGCCCTCGGCTCCGATGGTGGCGGGTTGGCGTATCTGTTTGGCCTGCCCTATCGCCACGTGCTGGATGGGCTGATCAACTTTGGGCTCGGGCTGGGCGCCATCGTCGTAGCGCCTCGGGTCTTCCGCGGGCTGGCTAAGTTGCAAACCGGGGTGGGTGAAGTGCTGCTCAATACGCGCGGGCGTGACGCAATGGTGTTGGCTCAGTTGCGTGATTCCCGCAGTTCTGCCCACCGGGCCGAGGCTGCTTCGCTGCGCAGGCTGGAACGCGATATCCATGACGGGCCGCAGCAAAGGCTGGTGCGGATAAACATGGACCTAGCGCGGGCTCGCCGACAGGTAGCGCAGCATCCGGAGCGAGCCGATGAAATCCTGCAGGCGGCCATGGCGCAAACGCAGGAGACCTTGGCCGAGCTGAGGCAGCTCTCTCGTGGGATCGCCCCACCGGTGCTGGCCGACCGCGGGTTGGAAGCGGCCATTCAGGAGGCTGCGGACCGTTCGTCCATCCCCGCCACCGTCTACGCCAGCCTGGGTGAGGTGCCAGTGCACGTCGAGCAGGCGGCCTACTTTGTGGTGTCTGAGGCGCTGGCCAATGCCAACAAGCATTCTGGGGCGTCGACGATTGACATTGTGGTGGCGGTCCAAGACGACATGCTTTACCTGACGGTGACCGACGATGGCCGCGGCGGGGCCTCACCTGCGAAGGGGCACGGGCTGGCAGGATTGAGGCAGCGCCTCGATGGGGTGGACGGGACGCTCAACGTCTGCTCGCCAGAGGGCGGGCCTACCATCATTGAGGCGGTGATTGCGTGCGGGTCCTCCTAGCCGATGACTCTGTCTTGCTGCGCGAGGGCTTGGGGTTGATTCTCCACGAAGGCGGCCACACTGTCGTCGATGCCGTGGGCACCGGCACCCAGTTGGTTCCCCGGGCCCTCGAACTGCGGCCAGACCTGATCATCACCGATATCCGGATGCCTCCTTCGCACACCGATGAGGGGCTCCGCGCCGCGGTGGAGATTCGACGCGGATGGCCCGAGGCGCCCATCTTGCTCTTGAGCCAGTATGTGGTGGCGGCCTACGTCGCGGAGCTCTTGGCAGACGGCGGGAACGGTCTGGGGTACCTGCTCAAAGATCGAGTGGCCGATATCGACACCTTCCTCGATGCGATGGAACGGGTGTCTGATGGCGGTCTGGTGCTGGATCCCGAGGTGGTGTCTCATGTGATGGGTCGCAAGCGTCACAATGATCCACTGGTCGAACTGACGGCGCGGGAACGCGAAGTGCTCGAACTGATGGCCGAAGGGCACACTAATGCGGGCATTGCCTCCCGCTTAGTGGTCACCGAGGGTGCGGTAGAGAAGCACACGCAGCGGATATTCGCCAAACTCGGACTCCAAGCCGATAAGGCGGTGCACCGTCGCGTCAAGGCGGTATTGACCCTGCTCGGCTCTTCGTAGGTGTCAAGAAGTTGGGTCTCAACCACGTCGCCACTATTAACCGACTTGGTCAGTTGGTTGTGCAGGCCTCTGCCATCCTGATTCAGCGTTGGCGTGGGCATACTCTGGGGCGTGCCCGACCTGTCACGCGAGTCCGAGGTTCCGAGCGCGGAGGACGACCTTCACCCGCGTGTGGGCATCAAGCTTGTCCATGATCGCCGACAGATGCGCCTTGACGCTCGACTCCGAGAAGAAGAGTTGGGACGCGATCTCCGCGTTGCTGAGCCCTTGGCACAGAGCTGCGAGGACCTCCTGCTCGCGTTCTGTCAGTTCTGGCGCGTCGACGGCTCTGCGATGTCCGGACTGGAGAGCCCGCAACTGTTCGGGACTTAGAACGGTCATACCGATCGCGGCCGGTAATTGGGCGGACGGGAAGGCGGACGGCGGCGGGAACATGAAGGCGGTCGGCAGCGCCCAGCCCGCGCTGCCGAGGGCCGAGTTGAGGGCGACGGCCAGCAACAAGAGCACCAGCCCGAGCCCGATGGTTCCTTCCATGGAACGCATCACGGCACCCACCAGCGCGACGAGCGCAAGCAGGGGGATGCTGCCCAGCCAGGCTGTTGTCATGTGGGACATAAGCCCCGACAGGCCTCTAGGCGTCGTCTCCGGCAATCGCCCGGCTGCCAGCGGAGCTAAGGCGTATCCGACGGCGCCAGCCAGATAAGTCATCCCGGTTGCCAACGTCAGGAACACCAGGTGGGCGGCGACGGCGCGTACTCGTCCGACCCCGCCCAGAAGCTCGTACTTCTCGACGCCGCGGGTGTAGTCCGCGCCGAACCGGACACCGCAGTTGAATGATCATGAGCAGCGGGACGAGGAAGGTTACCACCTCGGTGTAAGCGGCTTCCGTCCACAGCGTCTCGACGCCGCCGACGCCCGTATACCCATGCCCGATGCTCAGCCTGAGGGCGCCCCACCCCAGCGACAGCAGCGCTAGGAGCACCCACTGGCCTATCATCGTCGCCCACCGAGGTTTGATCACGCAGACGCTTGAGGATTGTGGTCCAGCCGGCTATCCCGCTGACCTCGTCGAGTAGCCACACGCGACGCCGGGGCGAGGGCCGGTCCACGGAGCGGGTTTGCTGTCGGCCGAGGGTGAAGGCTCGGGCGAGGTCCTGCGCGCTGAACCCGTCGGCGGGGATGTGAATGAGTTGCCGTGGGTCGAAGTCTTTGCGGGCACAGAGCGTCGCCGCCGTGTCGAGTAGCGCGATGGACTTTCCAACTCGTCGAGGTCCGGTGAGTACCACTAACTTGTCGTCAACCGGGTCCGCGGTCACATCGGCCAGTACCTGCGTGCGGTAGCCGAGGTCGTAGCGTCGACGCTCGCGCAGGAGGCGATGCTCAGTGACCCAGCCGGTGGGTGAGGCGTTGTTGGCGGCGGTGATCCACCATGGGTTGGCTTGGCGCAGGATCGCGCTGATTTGGTCATCGTGCATAAGGGACGTGCATCGCAGCTTTAACAAAAGGGGGGAGGTCCAGCGGGGGTGTGCTTAACAGAAGGGG
>JBHADA010000096.1:0-3397 GCA_041854805.1 Arachnia sp. | reverse complement strand
CCTGACCCTGCTGAGATTGCTGCATCACTGCTCAACGACCGGCCGGAAGTGCAATGGACTCTGGAGTCACTGGCAAGAGAGGTGCACATTTCGCCGTCTCAGCTGGGTCGAGTTTTCACGCGACGGTACGGGATCAGCCCGATCAAATACCTGACGCGGGTTCGCTGCGTCCAACTCGCGACACTGCTCGCGCGCAGTCGACGTCCTGTCGGTGAACTGATGCACGAGGTGGGATGGCGCAGCCGAGGCAATGCTGCGCGGCAATTTCGACGCATCACTGGCCTCCTTCCCATTGAGTACCGTGACCAGTCTCAGCAACGCGCTCGGCCCGTCACACCGCTTACTGATGGGCACGCCAAGTGCCCGCACTGTGGTCAAGAAGTCGAGATCGCTGCCGTGTTGATGATTCCAAACGCCGCTTCCTTGTGACGATTCTGCTCGTCTTTGGAAGAAACGCATGGTCTGATCTCAGCGCACCTGCTAGGCCGGGTATGACACGTCGGGTTCGTTGGGTTCCTGGCGGTCACTGTAGGGGTTCCTTGTTGTCCGTCTTCTAGTGCTGGTGGTTCCGGCGTACCTGATGGTCACCGGGTCGGTTCTTCGACCCGGTGTGCAGGTTCGCGGAAGGAGACCGGCATGGCAACGTCAGGCAAGGATGCTCAGGCGGCGCGGGAGGCGAAGCTTGATGAGCTGCATGACCGGCTGACGGGTGCGGTCGAGCAGCTGGTCTCGGGTGAGGATTGGGTCCGAGCACTGGAGTTCGCGGCCCGGTTCCGCGCGCGATCGTTCGCGAACACGATCCTGATTTTCACCCAGCATCAGGAGGCCTACGGGCTAGGCCTGGTGCCAAGCCCGGTGCCGTCGCATGTCGCCGGGTATCGGCAGTGGCAGCAGTTGGGCCGTCAGGTCTCGAAGGGGCAGCCGGGGTATCAGATTCTGGCGCCGGTGACGGGACGGTTCGCGTCGGCGACCCCGCACGATGCGGAGTCGTGGCGGCGGCTGGGGAAGGGTGAGAAGCCGCGGGCGGGTGAGACGGTGCGCACGAAGATGGTCGGGGTCCGCCCCGCCTACGTGTGGGACGTCTCCCAGACCACTGGCGACCCGATTCCTGAGCCGCCGGCGCCGCGGTTGTTGGAGGGGCAGGCTCCTGTCGGGTTGTGGGAGGGCCTCGCCGCACAAATCGCTACGGCGGGCTTCGAGTTGCGGCTGGTCGGTGACGCGTCAGAGATTTTCGGGGCGAACGGGCTGACCGACTACTCCAACCGTGTGGTGTCCGTGCGTAGCGACATGGACCCAGCGGCACAGGTGAAGACACTGGCCCACGAACTGGGCCACGTGTTGCTGCATGGCCCGGACGCCAGCGAGGCACGGCACCATCGTGGGATCGGTGAGGTCGAGGCCGAATCAGTCGCGTTGATGGTCGGGGCCGCGCATGGCATGGACACCTCCGGCTACACGGTCCCGTATGTCTCGACGTGGGCGGCCCGGGTGGAGGGCCAGGACCCGGTCGAGGTGGTCAAAGCCACCGGGGAGCGGGTCCGTAAGACGGCGCTGGGGATTTTGGAGCAGCTCGACACGGTTCAGGTCGGCAACGGCACCCCGCGCGGCCTGGAACGCGACACCCCCACTCGCGAACCAGCGACAGGTCAGGCCCCTGCTGCACCGGCGGTGTCGGAGCCGATGGGGCGGGCGGTGTCAGGGCGTGAGGCGGTGGCGCTGTGAGCCCGAACCTCTACCACCTGGCCCGTCTTCTCGCTCCTGGCTCGGATCGATCGCTGGGGCGGGTGGCGGGTGATCTTGCTTCGGCGGGTGTGCCGGTGTTTCCGTGCATGCGCGGGCAGAAGCGCCCCCTCACGGCCCGGGGGTTTCACGACGCCACCACGGACCTCGCCCAGATCGAGCACTGGTGGACGCGGTGGCCGGAGGCGAATCTGGGGCTCCCGACCGGGGCGGTTTCCGGCGTTGTGGTCGTGGATATTGATGTCCGGGAGGACGTGGATGGTCGGGAGAGCATGCGGCACGCGCTTGATGCGGGGTGGGTGGGGATGCCGGTGTTCACGGTGGTCTCCCCCTCGGGTGGACGGCATGGCTACTACCCGGCCATGCCTGGTGTGGCGCAGCGGTCGTGGCAGGCTGCCCGGGCCGGTGTGGATTTTCGTGGCGATGGCGGCTACATCGTCATCCCACCCTCACACACACCCGCTGGCTCGTATCGATTGATCACAGTTCGGCAAGGGGCGGCCGCCGGGATCGACAGCGACACGCTGCGGGAGTTCCTCGACCCCCGCCCCGCCCTGCAACCCCGCACTGCTGCTGATCGCGGCATGGCTCAGAGCGAGCCTGGGATGGTCGTGTCGCGGCTCGCTGGCTGGGTGGCTGGCTTGGGTGAGGGTGAGCGGAATCGGGGGTTGTTCTGGGCAGCGTGCCGGGCCGCGGAACACGACATCGCACCAGCCACCGCGGTGGATGCGCTCGGTGCTGCTGCCGCGCAGGCGGGGTTGGGGCCGCGGGAGATCGCCGCCACCGTCCGGTCGGCCTACCGCACCACCCACCCGACCGCTTTCACAGCATCCAGGCCTGCCGGATCTGCGGAGGCGTCGCCGGTGCGGGTGCCGGTGGGTGCGGGTTGGGGGTTGGTGTGAGGGCGCGGCGGTGGGCGGTGCGGACGGCGGTCGCGGGGACGGTGTTCATCGCGATCGGGGCGTTCTGGCTGTCCTTCACCGCTCTGGCTGATCTCGCGGCCCGTTCGGGCATCGGGACGGGTCAGGCATGGGCGTGGCCGTTGATCGTCGACGGCATCATCGTGGTGGCCACCGTCGCCGTCGTCGCACTCGCGGGTCAGAGGGCCGCTTGGTATCCCTGGGCCCTGTTGATCGGCGGCGCCGTCGTCTCGGTCACCGCGAACGCCCTGCACGCCATCGTCGCCGCCGATAGCGACGTGCCTGCAGTGTTGGCGGCGGCGATAGCGGCCGTTCCGCCCGTGGTGTTGCTGGCGATCACCCACCTCACCGTCATCCTCACCCGCGCCACCAGCCCCGAGCCACAAACCATGATCCGGCAAACCATCGCCCAACAGCATGGCCAGCTCATACCCGGCCCAGGACCGGGCATCGAGGCTGGTGCACCGGCGGCACTCCCCCGGGCCGACAGCAGCGATTCGGCCGGCGTGGATGATGAGCCGCCGACCTCACTTGAGCCAGATCCCGCTCCTATCGGACACGTCGAGAAACCGCGGCCCGAATACGAGCCATCCGCCCAGCCGAACCCCGAAGAGGAGACCAGACCTGGTGCTCCTGCGGGTGGGATGGATCGAAGAGAGCGGGCTGCCGGGCTGCGGGGGCAGGGGTGGTCGAACAAGCAGATTGCCGCCGAGCTGGGCGTGCATCCGTCCACGGTG
>JBHADA010000095.1:0-7617 GCA_041854805.1 Arachnia sp. | reverse complement strand
GTGATCCCACGTCACGGAGACCCCACTCCACGTCTGGGATGGTGTCGGTTGTGGCCGAACGCATCACACAAACCCTCAGAATTCTTCCTTAACGGCAGAGCCAGGATCATCCGCGGATCCGGGGGTGCGTTCCACCAGGATCAGCTGCTGCTGAGGCACCACAGGTTCCCCATGCATCAGATCACCCTCCCAATGCCCCGGAACCCTACGATCAGCCACATCCTCGAGGCTGGTTATCGATGCTGACCATCCCCACAACCAGGGTGGGTGCGCTGCCCCAGCATGTGACGCGGCCTGCGTCTGGTGCGCTTCCAACGCGATCCCACGGATGGGCTAGCTCTCCTTGTCACGAGGGCATAGAACCCTGGTGTAGATGGCCTCGTGGGACACCAACTACTCCCTTCAAACGCTCAGGGGAGCCTGTGCCCAGTCCAAGACTGCCATCACCGACCTCCGCCCGAAGCCTCCCATCGAACTGGCGGGGTGTCCGGGAACACTTCAAAACCAACCCGGGCCTTGAGGACCCGATGCAGCATCAACCTTGCGGACCTTGGGTCTCCACCGGCGTTTCTGAGCAGTCACATCAGCTGCCGCACGGGCTGATACCCACACCTGCCACCGTTACGGCGTATCTCCCGAGACACCACAGACACACACCTGCCAATCCGGTCCGCTATCCGCCGCAACGAGCACCCCTCCCGTAACCCCTTAGCGATCCCCGCCCGATCCTGAACCCTCAACAAACGCCGCACCAACAACCGCCTCCCCGACAAGCACTGTTGCTACGACCCTATGACACCACCCTCGGCCATCGTGACGTGCATAAGACCAAAGTGAGTTGGCAGGAGGCGATCGTGTCGTGCAACGTGATGTCTGCCGAAGATGGGCTGACATCGTATTCGGGTCTTGGATCGTGCCGCCCCCGCGCCGACGCAGCGGCGCCTGCCCAGTGGGCCGGGGCGGGACGGCTGGCTGGTGGCCTGGGCTCAGGAAGCCTTCCTGGCTTGTTCGCTGCGGAGCAGTCCTCTGGAGGCCCGCCTCGTCGAATTGCATTTATCAATGAGATGTATAACATGAGCTTATGCATGTCTCCGCGCCTCTAGTTCGACGTCGCCACGTCGACCTGCTGCGCGTCGCCAGCGCCACCATGTGTCGCTGAGTCCGACGCCCCGGCCTCGGGGTGCCGCGATACCGCCCGCCGACGCGGGCCCCCGCCCCGAAATCCAGCAGAAGCGTGAGAACCATGACCATAGCCCCCGCGCGCACTCGCGGTCCCCGTCCCGGCAAGAGCAACGGCCAATGGGCCATCGATGGCCGCGCCCCGCTCAACGCCAATGAGGTCTTCAAGGCCGAATCCGACGTGCTCACCGTTCGCGACCGGATCATCGAGACCTACGCCAAGGAAGGCTTCGACTCCATCCCCAGCGACGACCTGCACGGCCGGTTCCGCTGGTGGGGGCTCTACACGCAGCGCAAGCCAGGTATCGACGGTGGCCGCACCGCCCAGCTCGAACCACACGAGTTGGAGGACAAGTACTTCATGCTGCGGATTCGGCTCGACGGTGGGGCCGTCACGCGTGAACAGCTACGCACCATGGCCGGGATATCCCGCGACTACGCCCGCGGCACAGCCGACATCACCGACCGGCAAAACATCCAATATCACTGGATCAGGGTCGAGGACGTGCCTGCCATCTGGGACCGGATCGAGGCCGTCGGTATGAAGACCATTGAAGCCTGCGGCGACTGCCCCCGCGTCATCCTCGGCTCCCCAGTGGCCGGCATCGCGGCCGACGAACTGATCGATCCCACTCCCGCCATCGACGAGATCGTCGCGCGCTATATCGGTGACCCTGAACTGGCTAACCTGCCGCGCAAGTTCAAGTCGGCCATCACCGGACACCCCAGTCATGACGTCGTCCACGAAATCAATGACATCTCCTTCGTCGCCGTCGAACACCCCGAATTGGGCATCGGCTATGACTTGTGGGTGGGCGGTGGGCTGTCCACAGCGCCCCGCCTGGCCGAACGACTGGGGGCCTTCGTGGCACCCGAGCAGGTGGCCGACGTGTGGTACGGGGTGATCCGCATCTTCCGTGACTTCGGCTACCGCCGCCTTCGCAACAAGGCCCGCCTTAAGTTTCTGCTTAACGACTGGGGTCCGGAGAAGTTCCGGCAGGTGCTGCAAGACGAATACCTGGGCTTCGAGCTGCCCGACGGCCCCGAGGCCCTGCCGGACGGCTCGCCCAGCGACCACATTGGCGTCCATGTCCAACGCGACGGGAATTACTACATCGGGGCCGCGCCCACCGTCGGCCGGGTCAGCGGAGAGACCCTCGACGCGCTGGCGGATCTGATGGAGCACATCGGCTCAAACCGGGTGCGGTTCACCCCGCACCAGAAGGTACTGCTGCTAGATGTCGCCCCAGACCAACTCGATGAGGCAGTCGCGGGCCTGAACCAGCTCGGTCTGGCCGTCACCCCCGGAGTGTTTAGGCGCAACACCTTGGCCTGCACCGGCATCGAATACTGCAAGCTCGCCATCGTTGAGACCAAGAATCCCGCCATTGGTGTCATCGCCGAACTCGACGCGCGGCTGGCGGATCTCGAGCTTGAATTCCCCGTGCAATTGAGCATGAACGGTTGCCCCAACTCGTGCGTGCGGATCCAAACCGCCGACATCGGACTCAAAGGCCAGTTGGTCACCGCCGACGGTAACCAGGTTCCCGGATTCCAGGTGCATCTGGGCGGTGGGTTGGCCACGAATGGCCGCCCCGAGGCCGGGCTGGGTCGCACCATCCGGGGACTCAAGGTTACTGCCGACGGCGTGGCCGACTACGTCGAACGCGTCGTGCGCCGCTGGCACGAGGCCAAAGCCGATGGCGAGACTTTTGCAGCCTGGGCCCACCGTGCCACCGACGAGGAACTGTCATGAACCTGCCCATCAGCCTTGCCACGCTCGCCCCGTCGCGCCCGACGAAGTGCCCCACTAAGCCGCGCCACCGGGAGCGTACCCCCGAGGAACTGCGGGCCCTAGCCAAGGAAGGTAGCCTCCGATTCGCCGGCGCCAAGCCCGCCGATGAGGTGGTGGCCTGGGCCAAGTTCGTCTTCGGTGATCGGGTGGCCGTGGCCTGTTCTATGGCAGCTGACACCGTCCTGGCACACCTGGTTAGCTCCCACATCGCCGGAGTCGACACTCTTTTCCTAGACACCGGCTACCACTTTCCCGAAACCATGGCGTTGCGCCAGGAGCTGCCCACCGCCATGGACGTCACCGTCATTGACGTGCTGCCCGCCCAAACCGTGGCCGAGCAGGACACCGAGTACGGCGCCAAACTCCATGCCGTGGATGCCGCCCGCTGCTGCCAATTGCGCAAGGTAGAGCCCCTGGCTCGCGAACTGGCCGGCTATGAGGCCTGGTTCACCGGAGTGCGCCGCGATGAGGCCCCCACCCGCGCCAATACGGAACTGGTCAGCTTCGACGAGCGCCACGGCTTGGTCAAGATCAACCCCTTGGCTTACTGGAGCTTCGACGACGTCATCGACTACGCCGAGCGTCACCTGGTGCCCGTTAATCCGCTCCTCGGGCAGGGCTACCCATCGATCGGCTGCGCCCCCTGCACCCGCAAACCCGCACCCGGTGAGGATCCCCGCTCCGGGCGTTGGGCGGGCCTGGCTAAGACCGAATGTGGCATCCACCTGTGAGAGGAAACGGCAGTGAACAACCCCGAATCTAGCGTCGACAACCTCGACCTCCTCGAAGCCGAGGCGATGCTGGTCATCCGCGAGGTGGTCGCCGAACTGGAGCGGCCCGTGATCCTGTTCTCTGGCGGCAAGGATTCAGCCGTGCTGCTGCACGTGGCGCTGAAGGCCTACTACCCGGCCCGGCCGCCGATCGCGCTGCTGCATGTCGACACCGGCCACAACTTCCCCGAGGTGCTCGACTACCGCGACCGCACCGCACAGCGCCACGGCCTGCGGCTGGAGGTGGCCCGGGTGCAGGACTACATCGACGACGGGCGGCTGACCGAGCGCGCCGACGGCACCCGCAACCCGCTCCAAACCCTCCCGCTGCTTGACGCCATCGCCGAGCACCGCTTCGACGCCGTCTTCGGCGGGGCCCGACGAGACGAGGAGAAGGCCCGCGCCAAGGAACGTATCGTCAGCCTCCGCGACGAGTTTGGCCAATGGGATCCACGCGGGCAGCGGCCCGAGCTGTGGAGCCTGTTCAACCCGAGGCATCGGCCCGGCGAGCATGTGCGGGTCTTCCCGTTGAGTAACTGGACCGAGTTGGATGTGTGGCGCTACATCGAACGCGAAGCCATCGAGCTGCCCAGTCTCTACTTCGCCCACGACCGTGAGGTCTTCTCCCGCGACGGGATGTGGCTGGCCGTCGGGGAACACAACACCATGCGCAACGGCGAGACCGCCGAGACCCGCACCGTGCGCTACCGCACCGTCGGTGACATGTCCTGCACCGGAGCCGTCGACTCCACGGCCACCAGCGTCGACGAGATTGTCCGCGAGACCGCGCTGACCACCGTCAGCGAACGCGGCGCCACCCGCGCCGACGACCGCCTCACCGAGGCGGCCATGGAGGATCGTAAGAAGGAGGGCTATTTCTGATGAGCACCTCAACCCTGCTGCGCCTAGCCACCGCCGGAAGCGTCGACGACGGCAAGTCCACCCTGGTGGGGCGCCTGCTGCACGACTCGAAGGCGGTCATGGCTGACCAGTTGGCGGCTGTGGAACGCGCCAGCCGAGATCGCGGCCTCACCGCCGCCGACCTCGCCCTCCTCACCGATGGTTTGCGCGCCGAACGTGAACAGGGCATCACCATTGACGTGGCCTACCGCTATTTCGCCACCGCGCGGCGCTCCTTCGTGCTGGCCGACTGCCCCGGCCACGTCCAATACACCCGCAACACCGTCACCGGTTCCTCCACCGCCGACGTGGTGGTGCTGCTGGCCGACGTGCGCCACGGCGTCGTCGAACAGACCCGTCGGCACCTGGCGGTCGCGGCGCTGCTGCGGGTGCCGCAGGTAATCGTCGCGGTCAACAAGATCGACCTAGTGGGCTACGACGAGGCGGCGTTCGTCAAGGTTGATTCGGAGGTCCGTGCTTTGGCGGCGCAGTTGGGCGTGGCGCAGGTGCACACCATTCCCGTTTCCGCGCTGGCCGGGGATAACGTGGTCGACCATTCGCCGCGCACCCCCTGGTATGGCGGGCCGCCGCTGCTGGGGCTGCTGGAGGAGCTGCCGATCGAGGCGGAGGAACTGGCCGCCGACCGGCGGGTCCGGCTGCCGGTGCAGACGGTGCTGCGCCCACAGCTCGGCGCCCGCGAGGCCCGGTTCGTGGAATACCGCGGCTACGCCGGACCGATTGCGCAGGGCACACTGCGCGTGGGGGACCGGGTGCGGGTGCTGCCGGGTGGCCAAACCACCACGGTGAGCGGGATCCGGATCGGGCAGCGGGAGCTGGCCGAGGCGTCGGCGCCGCTGTCGGTGGCGGTGGAGCTGGCCGATGACATCGACATCGCCCGCGGCGACGTGCTTGTTGCCGACGAGGACCTGCCCGTCGTCGCCCGAGAGCTGGAGGCCACGGTGTGCTGGCTCTCCGAGCGGCCGCTGGTGCCTCGCGCCCGGCTGCTGCTCAAGCATCTCACTCGCACCAGCCAGGTGATTGTCGACGATATCTCGGGAGTGTTGGACCTTGACGAGTTGGTGGCTCGCCCCGCTGACCGGCTGGGTCTCAATGACTTAGGCCGGGTGCGGCTGCGGCTGGCCTCACCGATCGTCGCGGAGACCTACGGCCAGTCGCGGCGTACCGGCGCTTTCCTGCTGATCGACCCGAGTGATGGCTCCACGCTGGCGGCGGGCATGATCCGGCAGGCCCATGACCCCGACCGTGCCTACGAGGAGTGACTGCGCGATGCCGCCCGCGCTAAGGCCGCCGAGGATTGGGTGATCTGATGAGCTTGGCTGTTCGAGTCCCGGAAACCGACGATGCGCCGCTGGCGCCGCTATGGCTGGACCTCAAGGGACGTCGGGTGGTGATGATTGGTGGGGGAGTGGTGGCGGCCCGTCGGGCTCGTCGATTTCTGGACGACGGCGCCGAGGTGGTGATCGTCGCCCCCGAGTTGGCGCCGGCGCTGCGACGGTTGGTGGCCGTTGGGGAGGTGACCTGGCGGGCAGCGCGGTACCAGGGAGCTGTGGACCTGGCGGGGGCTTGGCTGGTGCACGCGGCCACCGGGGAGATGACAGTTGATGCAGCGGTGGCTCGCGATGCCGAACGCACCCAGCGATTCTGTGTGGTGGCTTCTCGCGCTGAACTGGGTAGCGCCGTCGTCCCAGCACGGGTAGGGCTGCCCGTGGAACACGGCACAGTGCAGGTGTCGGTGCATGGCGGGGGAGACCCACGCCGCGCCGTCGCTATCCGTGACGCCGTAACCGAACTCTTGTGTAGCGGGGCCGTCGATCTGGCCAGCCGTCGGGCCGATAGCCGAATGCCCAGGGAGTTGCGGGTCGTCGTCTGACACCGCTCCAGCTCCCCTGCACCCGTTCATCTCTGTTTAAGGATTCCTCATGCGTAAACTCATCGTTTTGGCCGTGGTCGGTCTTTTAGCCCAACTCGTCGACGGGGCGCTGGGCATGGGCTACGGCGTCACCTCCACCTCGCTGCTGCTGATCGCAGGGCTCACCCCAGCGGCTGCCTCCGCATCAGTGCACCTGGCGGAGTTGGGCACCAACATCGTCTCTGGGATTTCGCATTACAAGTTCGGCAATGTGGATTGGAAACTGACCCTGCAACTGGGCCTGCCCGGAGCCGTGGGTGCTTTCGCGGGCGCGACCTTCCTGTCACGGCTGTCCACGGAGTCGGCCACGCCGGTGATGGCATTCATCCTGCTCGCGCTTGGCGCGTATCTGCTGTGGCGGTTCACCCGCGTGGCAGGCCAGCGGCAGGTGGTCAAGGCGGGGCGGCTGCATCCCGCTTTTCTCACCCCGCTGGGACTATTCGGTGGATTCATTGACGCCACCGGCGGCGGTGGCTGGGGTCCGGTGTCGACGACGTCGCTGCTGGTGGCGGGCAAGACTAAGCCGCGCACCGTGGTGGGATCGGTGGACACTTCAGAGTTTCTGGTGACGGCCTTCGCGTCGCTGGGGTTCCTGCTGGGGTTGGGCACGGCTGGCGTGAACTTTGGATTTGTCGCTGCCTTGCTGGCCGGTGGTGTGATCGCGGCTCCGCTGGCGGCCTATCTGGTGAGTCGACTGCCTGCCGCGATTCTGGGAACTGCCGCGGGTGGGTTGATCCTGCTGACCAACCTGCGCACGCTATTGGCCTCCTTCGAGGTGCCTGCTGCGGTGCTAAGTGTTGCTTTGGTAGGGGCGCTGACCGTCGTGGCTGTGCAGGTGATCCGTGCCACGCGACGCCACCATGGCCTGGTGTTGCAGGAGCGAGCCGATGCGGAGCTGGTTGGGGTAACAGCGTGACGATCGTCATAGCCGCCCACGGCACTCGGTCCGCAGCGGGGCAACGCACCACTGAGCATGTTGCCGAAGAGGTGAGTCGCGCCGCTGGGCAGGAGGTGCGGGTCGGTTGGATCGATCTGCTGGAGCC
>JBHADA010000094.1:0-2969 GCA_041854805.1 Arachnia sp. | reverse complement strand
CGGGTGAGGGTGGGGCCGAGGTCCTCGATCGTGGCCTCGATCACCGCGTGCAGCAGCGGGTGGCCCGGTGCGATGAGGGCGGCCTCGGTGAGCCCGTCGGGATGCATCCGGGCCACCTCAAAGGTGACCCGCTCATAGCGCTCGGCGACCTGGGCCCACCGGTTCAGGCGCCGCGCCGCGTCGATCACCCGCATCGGAACCCGGCCGATCTCGTAGCGGCCCTGCTCGCGCAGGCTGATCCGCCCACCCAGCCGGGTGAATGCGGAGACGAAGAAGGCGGCGATGTAGCCGGGCTGCAGGCGACGCTCCCGGGCTAGCTCCATGCGGGCCCGCACCTCTTCGAGGTTGAGGGCGGAGAACATCTCCGGGTGGAGTGCGCGCTCGGCCAGCATCTCGTCCAGGCCGCGGGCGACGCCGGCGTCGATGATTCGGTGGAGCTTCGCCCTCACCTGCGGTTGGTCGCCGTAGCGGATCGCCTCGATCAACAGGTCTCGCAGCGAGTGCTCCTGGAAGGCGTCACCCTCGCCCAGCACGTTGAACAGGTTGCCGTTGTAGGCCTTGCCCATCTGGTCGATCTTGCTGAGCAGCCGGGTGAACACGTCGCCCTCGCGGGTGTCTTCGGCGACCATGTTCCACAGGTGGCAGACCTCGCGCTGGCCGATGCGGTGGATGCGGCCAAACCGCTGCTCGATGCGGTTCGGATTCCACGGCAGGTCGTAGTTGACCATCAGGTGCGCGCGCTGCAGGTTCAGGCCCTCGCCGGCGGCGTCGGTGGCCAGCAGGACGACGGTGTCCGGGTTATGGGTGAAACGCTCGCGGGCGAGCTTGCGGTCCTCCCGGCGGGTGCCGCCGTGGATGGTGATCACCGAGTCCGGGCGGCCGAACTGGGTGGCGATCTTGCCCTGCAGATAGTCCAGGGTGTCGCGGTGTTCCGTGAAGATGATGATCTTGCGGGCCTCACCGGAGCCGTCGTGGGTCAGGAGCTGCTCGTCGAGAATGGTGCGCAGCTGCACCCACTTCTTGTCGTCGTCTTGCTGCCGGACCCGACGGGCCACGCGGATGAGGTCCTCCAGGATCGCGATCTCGGCCTGCAGCTCGGGAATGGTCTGCGCGGCCGTGGCCAGATCGACGACCTCGTCAGTCTGGGCCTCGAACTCGGCGCGTTCCTCGTCGGTGGTCTCCGCGTCGACGTCCTCAAAGTCCTCCATGGAGAACGAGGCCAGCCCGTCGTCGAAATTGAGGGCGGTGAAGCGGGCATCGGCGGCGATGCGCTGCAGCTCGCGCAGCTTGGCGTCGAGGCGCTGTTGGCGTCGTTCCAGGGACCGCAGGATTGCCTCGGGGCTGGAGGCCAGGCGGCGCTGCAGCACCGTCAACGCGAACCCGACGTTGTTGCCGCGCTTCTTGTCGCCCGCCTGCGCGATCCGCTCGGCCCGGCCCATCTCCGTGCGGACATAGTCGGTGACCTGCTCGTAGAGGTCCCGCTCGGCGGGGCTCAGGTCGTAGGCGACGGTGTAGGCCCTGCGCTCCGGGAACAGCGGCTTGCCCTCGAAGGTGAGCAGGTCCTCCTTCACCATGCGGCGCATCAAGCCCAAGGTGTCGGTGCGGTGCACGCCCTCGCGGTACTGGCCCTCGAAACGGTCGCGGTCCAGCAGCGACATGAACAGCTGGAAGTCCTCCTCCTTGCCGGCGTGCGGGGTGGCGGTCATCAGCAGGAAGTTGTGCGCGGTCTGAGACAGCAGGCGGCCCAACCGGAATCGCTTGGTCTCATCCACCTCGCCCGCCCACGACGAATAGTGCGCCGACATCCGGTGGGCCTCGTCCACCACCGCCACATCCCAGGTGACCTCACCGAGCTGCTCGATCAGATCATCGCTGCGGGAAAGCTGATCCATGCGGGCGATCAGGAACGGGTGCTCGGCGAACACGTTGCGGCCCTCGGCGTCGTCGACCATGTGGCGGTTGAAGACCTCGAAACGCAGATCGAACTTGGTCTTGAGTTCCTCACGCCACTGCTCCACCAACCCGCCCGGGGCGACGATGATCGCTCGTTCGCAATCGGAGCGCAGGATCAGCTCCTTCAGATACAGCCCGGCCATGATCGTCTTGCCCGCGCCCGGGTCGTCGGCCAGCAGGAACCGCAGCGGAATGCGGGGCAGGAGCTCTTCGTAGACGGCGCGAATCTGGTGGGGGAGAGGGTCCACGTCCGAGGTGTTGACCGCGACCATCGGGTCATACAGCGCCGCGTACTTGATCCGCAGGGCTTCCGCGGCGAGGCGGAACTCCTCAGGGTCGGCGTCGAAGGCGGGCGCTGAGTCGGCGTCGCCGACGAGCTCAAAGGCTGCGGCGTCGGCGCTGGTGATGGTCCTTTCCCCGGTGCCGCCGGAATCGTCGCGGTAGACGATCTCGGCAAGGTCGTCGTCGAGCCGATCGATGGCGAGCAGAGTCACGACCTGCCCCGGGACCAGGCCGCGGAGCCGCTGGCCCTTTAGCAGGCCGCCGAGCGTCAACGGTGTCGCCGGTGTCGACATGGCCCCTCCCTTACAACCTTGCGAGGCTCAGGCTACGGGGTGCCACCGACAACTTTCCAGCAGCACGCGGGCAGGAGGGGAGAAATGGAAAAGGGTCAGGCGGAAAACGTGTGTTTCGGCCTGACCCAATTGGGGTGAGTAACGGGACTCGAACCCGCGACATCCTGGACCACAACCAGGTGCTCTACCAGCTGAGCTATACCCACCATGCGTCCAAGTGGACGACTCGGAAACGATAGCGCATCGGCGGGCGCGCTAGGAAATCGCGCGCGCCGGGGAGGGCTAGCCGGCGGGGGCGGCGCCGGTCAGGGCGCCGCGATGCTTCGCGGCGATCTCCTTCAACCGCTCCGAGGACGGGCCCGGGGCCGCCACGAACATCGCCTCCCGGTAGTAGCGCAGCTCCTCAATCGACTCTTGAATGTCCGCCAGCGCCCGGTGATT
>JBHADA010000093.1:0-7022 GCA_041854805.1 Arachnia sp. | reverse complement strand
GCTGAGCTGGGCCGCTCTGGAGACCTGCAACGGGTGGGCGGTCCGGTCTACTTACATGATCTTCTGGCTTCGATCTCCGTTGCCGCCAATGCGGGCTATTACGCTCAGATCGTGCGGGAGAAGGCCATCCTGCGGCGGCTGGTCAATGCCTCTATTCGGATCGCACAGCTCGGCTATCAGGGTCAAGGTGATGTGGACAAGATCGTCGACGAGGCCCAGCAGACCCTCTATGAAGTCAGTGGCACCAAATCCGGGGATGATTACAAGGCCCTGTCTGAACTGGTCCAGCCCACCTACGATGAACTGGAAAACATCGAAAACTCTGGCGAAGCGCTGTCTGGGGTGCCCACGGGTTTCACCGACCTCGACACCCTCACCAATGGTTTCCACCCTGGCCAGATGATCATCGTCGCGGCCCGCCCTGGTGTCGGCAAATCAACCTTTGCCTTGGATGTTTGCCGCTCCGCTGCCCTCCATCACAACATGGCTACCGTGTTCTTCTCCTTGGAGATGAGCCGCACGGAGATCGTGATGAAGATCCTCAGTGCTGAAGCTTCCGTCCCATTGCAGAAGATGCGCGGTGGCCGCATGGATGAAAACGACTGGGTGCGGATCGCGGATCGGCTCACGGAGATCACCGACAAGCCCATGTTCATCGACGACTCCCCCAACCTCACCATGATGGAGATCCGTTCTAAGGCTAGGCGGCTGAAACAACGCCACGATCTGCAACTGATCTGCATCGACTATATCCAGCTGATGACCTCCGGTAAGAAGGTGGAGTCTCGCCAGTTGGAGGTCTCGGAGTTCTCACGTCAGATCAAACTGTTGGCCAAGGAGCTGGAAGTGCCGGTGATCGCGCTCAGTCAGCTGAGCCGCAACACTGAGGCCCGCAAGGATGGCATTCCGCAGCTGAGCGATCTTCGGGAATCCGGTTCATTGGAACAGGACGCCGATATCGTCATCATGTTGCATCGCCCAGAGCTCTACACCCAAAACCCCACCGACGAGGAACGCGGCCAAGCCGCCTTCCACATTCTCAAGCACCGCAACGGTCAACTCGACAAGATAGACGCCCTATTCCAGGGGCACTATTCCCGCTTCACCAATCAGCCGGCGGGTTCCTTCGTCGGCTAAGACCGTGCCCATTTTGAAGCACTGGGTGGCGGTTCTCAGGGAGAGTTCACCGACGACGAGGGGTGCCGCTACTAGTCGGTAGCTCGACGGACGCGCCAGAGACCACTCCATCCGCGAAGCCTCGACGACGTGCAGCTACATATACATGGGTGGAGGTGCCTCCGCCGCTGGTTACTTGGACCTCGAACGGTGGTTGATCAACCAGGGCTGGCACATGACCCGCAAACAACACTTCGACCCTTGTCGCATCCCAATTCACAGTGACGTATTGGCACTTCATCGTGACATTCGGGAGTGCGGATCCGCCCGGTGGCGCGGGTCTATGGCCGAGGTGGTGACCCTGTGGTTGTTTACCCTGTTGATGTTGCCTTGCGGAGAGGGTGGAGTGACATGAAGTTGAGCGACGCAAATCTTGATGGCCTTCAAGGAATGCCCGATGTCAAATATGACTTCGAGGTTTCTTCGAACTTGCAAACAGCATTTAAGAATGCCGCGACGGCCTTGGAGGGACAGCGGGGATCCCGGTCGACATATCGGACCACGGGACTGACGGATTTCGAGGGCTACTACTCGACGCTGTTTAAATCAAATGGCACTACTCAGTTGAACGACCTCGACGAGATCGTTACCAATCTTCGCTTGGTGGCGACCAAGGTGAGCGACCTAGACACGAAGGCGCGGGCGGAAAACAACCGCCGGAGGCAGGCAAGGGAATGGGCCGAGCGACGTGCCAGGAGAGGCGAGGTCCAGAAGTGGATCGAGGGGTGGTTCGGGGGTGAGGAGCCGCCGTTTGAGGAGATCGACGAAGACTCCACCGGCCCCGATGAGAAGGTCCTTGCCCCAGCTGCTGGCCAGCGCACCCCGTTGGAAGGCACCGGTGGCGGGTCGACCTCGTCGGCGCGGCCAGAGAATCTGCGGTCGTTTGCAACGAGTTCCCGAGCTGCCGACGAGAGCGTGAAATCTACACCGGGCACGCTACGGACACATTGCACGTCGTTCGCGACGTCGTGCTCGTGGGCCACTCTGGACGCCTCGAGTGTGATCTCCGGGTACGAGGCGTGGCTGACAGCCAATGAGCAGGATGCGGTGTGGGCGGATACGGTCGCCCAGGCCTTCGAAGATGCGGGCGCTAACGGGGACGGCACGACGACCCTGTCCAACAGCACCATCGCTGCGGCCTTGGCCGCACAAGGGGTGTCCAGCGAACGCCCCGATCTGCAGATCGACCCACCGACGGCGTACGGTTCGCCGCCCACGACTGGCTATTCCGATGACCCGGTCAACACCGCTTCGGGCGGCTTCTTGGAGAATGAACAGGACCTAGCGTTTGCGGGGATGGCGTCGCCGCTGAGCGTGACTAGGGCCTATAGCTCTTTGAACCCGGCGGTCGGCGCGTTTGGCCCGGGATGGTCGTGGTGGACGGAGGCTGGGCTGGCATTGGATGACCAGTCCGCCCGGTTGACGCTCTTCGACGGGCGTGTGATCGTGTTCCCCCGCCTCGGCGAGGGCTGGGGCCGCGCTACGGGTGAGAATCTGTGGTTGGAGCGGGCAGGTATGCAGTCCGGCGCCGAGTTCGTCGTCCGCTCCTCTTGGGGGATGACGTGGCTATTTGACGGCTCGGGCCGGGTGCGGTCCACGTCGTCGGGGCCGGGTTCTGTGGTGAGCCTCGGCTACGGCGCCGACGGTCGTCTGGAGCGGATGAGCCACGAGTTTGGCCGCTCGATCGAGGTGCATTGGGATGACACCCGCCAGCGCGTGCTGGCGATCACAGCCCAAGATGGCCGTCGGGTCACATATGCCTACGACAACCTGGGTCGACTGATTGAGGTGGCCGCACCGGGGCGGCGGCGCCGCTACGAGTGGGATGAGGCCAACCGGATCACTCGGGTGATCGACGCCGACGGCGTGGTTGAGGTGGACAACACCTACGACGACCGGGGGCGAGTGGCCACGCAGCTGTCCCCGTTCGGGCGGGTAACTCGCTATGCCTATGTCGCAGGTCGGATCACGCAGACCAGCGATGAGGACGGCACACGCGCGAACACCTGGATTCATGACCGGCGGGGTCGGCTGGTTGGCATCGTCGACGCCGACGGGAAGCGCCAATCCACCTCCTATGACCAGTGGGGCAACCCGGTCATGGTGCGGCTGCGCGACGGCTCGATGACGGTCAGCTCCTACGACGAGCGCGGCCGGCTGGTCCTGCGAAAGCTGCCCTCGGGCGCCGTCCAGGAGCACACATGGGACGAGCTGGACCGGCTGGTGTCGTTGACCGTCCGGGCGGGTGAGGGCGAACCCGAGGCGGTGACCCGCTACCACTACGACGGCGAGGATCGCTTCCCGTCGGCAGTGACCGACCCCGAGGGCGGGGTCACGCAGATGGTGTGGGAATCGGGGTTGCTGCGGCAGATCACGGATCCGACGGGTGTGAGCGTCAACTTCGGTTACGACGAGCACGGTGACCTGATCAGTTCCACGGATGCCGACGGAGCCACTGCGAGGTTGGAGCGCGACGCTTTGGGGCGGGTTACGGCTGCGGTGACTCCGCTGGGGAACCGCACCACGTTCGTCTATGACCCGGATTCGGGGCTGCTGACCTGCCGCACCGACCCAACCGGGGCGCGCTGGTCATTCGAGCACACCGCCGCTGGCCGACTGAGCGCCGTCGTAGACCCGGATGGGGAGCGCACCGAGATCAGCCACGGCAGCAACGGCGAGGCCACCGAGACGACGGACCCGCTGGGTCGGGTGATCAAACGCGGCTTTGACGATCTGGGCAATCTGGCCTCGGTGGAATTGCCCGACGGGTCAAGCTGGCAGTTCGGCTATGACGCGTTATCGCGGTTGGTGAGCCTAACCCCGCCGGCGGAGGGTACCCGTACGATCTCTTATGGGAATGATGGTTTGGTTGCCGGTACCGTCGATGCCACTGGGGTGGCGCGTTCGGTGGAGCGCGACTCGATGGGTGCGCCGACCGGGTTAATTGATGGCGGCGATGACGTGTCGGCCCGGTATGACCGGCTGGGGCGGATCGTCGCTGTGGCCGGGGCGGACGGGCAGGAAACCGTCAATCGCTATGACCTGTGCGGGCGTTTGGTGGAGCGGTTAGCGCCAGATGGCGGCCTCACGCGGCTGGATCGCGATGCTGCTGGCCGGGTGGTCGCGGTGACGCAGGCCACCGGTAAGACGTACCGGTATGAGTACGACGCGTGTGGGCGTTGGGTAGCGACGATTTCTACCGGTGGTGACCGGTATCAGATGGTCTACGACGCCGATTCCCGGATCGTCGGGGAGGTGTGGCCCACGGGTGAGCGGGTTTCCACCCGTTTCGACGAGGCTGGGCGGATCGTGGAGCGCCGGGAGCCGGGCCGCGGCACGGTGCGGTTCCGCTATGACCGGTGTGGGCGGATCGTCAGCATCCGGGATCCGTGGAATGGGCATCGCCGGTTCCGCTATGACAAGGCCGGTCAGCTCGTGGAGGCGGTGGACGCGGTTGGTGGCGTTACTCGGTTCCGTTATGACGAGTTGGCTCATCAAATCGAGGTGGTTGACCCTGCCGGTGGGGTGACTAGGCGCACCTTCGATTCGTTGGGGCGGATAACCTCAGAAACTGATCCACTGGGGCGGGTCACGACGTGGGAGCGTGACGAGGCCGGACGGGTGACCCGCTGTGTGCGGCCGTCGGGCCGTGTGTTGACGTGGGAGTGGGACCAGCATGGCAGGCTGGAGCGTTCCCTGGTCGACGGGGAGTTGCTGGCCAAGGTGGAACGCGATTTCGCGGCCCGTACCGTCGCGCTGACCCACAGCGGTTCACGGGTGGAGTTGGCTTGGGATACCAGGGGTAATCTGCTGAGCCGGTTGCGTGACGGCGTGGGGGTGTCGTGGAGCTATGACGTGGGCGGTCGCCGCACGTCGATGACCAGGCCGGACGGGTCCGTCACGGGCTACGAGTACGACCAGAACAACCGTTTGGCCGCGGTAGAGCACACGGCTACCGGTCGGATCGAGATCAGCCGCGACGCGATTGGCCGAATCACTCGAATCTCGGGTGACGGGTTGGATGCGACGTGGACGTGGCGCGGCGGCGCCGTCGTGGCTAATCGAACCAACCGGCGCGGCTTCATCCAGGATTTGGTGTTGGAGCGTGACGAGAATGATCGGGTTGTTGCTCAGATCAGTGATGGGTTGCGCACCGAATTCAGCTATGACGCGGCTGGTCGGTTGACCGGTTCCCGCACCAGTGAGGGCCTGGAAACCTCTTACGAGTGGGACCTGGCCGGGCGGCTCACCGCCCAGGTCATCGGCGGTGAACGCACCGAATTCTGCTACGACGACGCGGGCCAGTTGGTGTCGGCGGTGAATTCGAGCGGGCTGGTGACTAGTTACAGCTACGACGCCGACGGGCAGCGGGTCCGTGAAGCCGGGCCAGAGGCTGAGCGGCTGTTTACCTGGGATCCGCGGGGTTTCCTAGCATCAATAACCAGCGTCGTCCATGACGGCGACAAAGTACAGGTGGCATCGCGTCGAAACCTGACCACCGATGGCGGCGGTGAACTAGCCAGCGTCGACGGCGCACAGGTGTATTGGGACTCAGCCGCGACCGCCCCAGCACTAGCACAGATCGGGGCGCAAGTCGTGGTAGATGCCCTAGCCGCCACCGCCCTTGCCAAAACCGACGACGACGGTGAGAGGTCGTGGTTGGTGCCAGACATCGACGGCGTGGGCGCGGATGCTTGGGCGATGCCCTCACTGGCCCTACCCAGGGTGCCGAGCCCAAGCGACGGCACACCCGAAGGTCTGGGTGGCGAGTTGGGTATCGGGCCTTGGGGATCACTCCAGTTGGACGGCCTGGCGTTGACTGGGGTGAGGGCCTACGACCCCGACACCCGCGCGTTCCTATCCAAAGACCCACTACCAGCCGTCACAGCCTCAGGCTGGGCAGGTAACCCGTACTCGTGGGCAGGCAACGACCCGGTCGGCGCCACCGACCCACTAGGGCTAAGCCCCGTCTCCGAAGCCGATTTGAGGGTGTACCAGCAAGCCTCAAACGGTCACCTCGCTAACGCGGCTGCTGCGGCAACCTCGTGGGTGAAGAACAACTGGGAATACATCGCCGCCGGAGCAGTCATCGTCGCCGGTGTCGCAGTGATGTGTACCGGTGTCGGCGGCCCCATCGGCGCAGCCATGATCGGCGGCGCACTCATGGGTGCGGGCAGCTCCATCGCCTCACAGAAATACACCACTGGTTCGGTGGACTGGGGCAAAGTCGCTGTCGACGGCGCGATCGGCGCAGTATCCGGCCTGGCAGGCGGCGGCGCCGGCGCCGCGATCGGCCGAGCCACCCAAGGCATGAACTGCCTAGGCCGTAACGTCCTCACCGGCGCAGCCGAAGGCGCTGTCGATGGCGCAGTCTCCGGCGGATTGAGCTACCTGGCCGGGCCCGGCCCACACACCATCTCCGGTTTCGCGGCCGAAACCGCGGGCGGAGGCCTGGGCGGTGGCGGCATGGGCGCAGCCGGAGGTGCCCTAACCAAGGTCACCGGAGTCAGCCGCTACGGCTGCTTCACCGCCGACACCCAAGTGTTGATGGCCGACGGCACCACCAAACCCATCCAAGACATCGCCGTTGGTGACCGCGTGATCTCCCACGACCCCGTCACCGGCAGAAACGTCGAAGGTGAAGTCGAACAAGTCTTCATCCACGAAGACGTCGACACCCTACGCCTAACCACTACCGCTGGTGAAGTCATCACCACCACCACCCACCCCTTCTACGTCGAAAACCGCGGCTGGACCCCAGCCGGCCAGCTACACGAAGGCGACCAACTCCGCCCCGCAGAAGGCACGGATGAAGTGGTGACAGTGGTCAGTCTCCAAGCCACCGG
>JBHADA010000092.1:0-25116 GCA_041854805.1 Arachnia sp. | reverse complement strand
GCGCTGGAGCTCGAGGACCTTCTCGCTCTTGTGCTCCGGGCGCACCTGGGCGAAGACCTGGTCGATACCGAGCTCGCCGGCCACGGCGCGGGCAACGGGCTGGGCATCGCCCGTGATCATGACGACGCGGATTCCCAGCTCATGCAGGGCGTCGACGGCCTCACGGGATTCCTGACGGACCTCATCGGCCAAGCCGATCCCACCTGCGATCTGCCCATCGACCAAGACGTGGAGGACGATCGCTCCGTCAGCCGACCACGGCCCGGTCGCCGGCAGCGGCTGGTGACCGTGCTCGGCCAGCAGGTGGGGTCCGCCGACCTGGACGGTGCGCCCGTCCACGGTCGCGCTGACGCCGACCGCGGTGGTGGACTGGAATGCGGTGGCGCGCGGCACGTCGAGCCTGCGGTCGTCGGCGGCGGCGGCGATCGCCCGGGCGAGGGGGTGCTCGCTGTCGGCTTCGGCCGCGGCGGCCAGCGCGAGCAGCTCGTCCTCGCCCAGGGTGCCGACGGTGGTGACGTGGTTCAGGGCGGGCTCGCCCTTGGTCAGCGTGCCCGTCTTGTCGAACAGGACGGTGTCGATGGTGCGCATCCGCTCCAGGGCGGCACGCTCCTTGACCAGGACGCCGCCCTTCGCGGCCCGCTCGGTCGAGATGGACACCACCAGCGGGATCGCCAGACCCAGCGCGTGAGGGCAGGCGATGACCAGAACGGTGATCGCGCGGACCAGTGCACTCTCGGGCACCCCGACGACTGTCCACACGATCGCGGTGACGATCGCCGCGATCAGCGCGTACCAGAACAGCCAGCCGGCGGCTCTGTCCGCGAGCAGCTGGGCCCGGGTCGTGGAGGATTGGGCGTTGGCGACCAGGCGCTGGATGCCCGACAGGGCGGTGTCCTCACCGATCGCGGTGACGCGGACGCGCAGCGCGTTGTCCGTGGCCACCGTGCCGGCGACGACCTGATCACCGATCTCGCGACGCACGGGGCTGGACTCGCCGGTGATCATCGACTCGTCGACGTCGGCGCCACCATCGATGACTTCCCCGTCGGCCGGGACCCGGCCACCGGGTCGCACGATCACGACGTCTCCGAGCTGCAGCTCGGCCGGGGAAACCGCGACGATGTCCTCGCCCTCGATCTTCTCGGCCTGGTCGGGCAGGAGCGCGGCCAGGGAATCCAGCGCGGAGGAGGTCTGCGCGAGGGAGCGCATCTCGAGCCAGTGGCCCAGCAGCATGATCACGATCAGGAGGGCGAGCTCCCACCAGAAATCGAGCTCGTGGGAGAGCAGTCCGAGGCTGGCGCCGAGCGAGGAAACGAAGGCGACCGTGATCGCCATCCCGATCAGGAGCATCATGCCGGGCTTGCGATCCCGGATCTCCTCGACCGCGCCCGTCAGGAACGGTTTCCCGCCCCACAGGTACATGACCGTGCCCAGGACCGGCGAGACCCACCGCACCCAGGCCGCGTCCGGCAGCGCATAGCCGAGCAGGTCAGCGAACATCCCGTTCAGCAGCACCGTCGGGATAGCAAGGACGAGCATGATCCAGAACAGCCGACGGAACATCCCCACGTGATCACCATGACCCGCATGGCCCCCGTGACCCGACATGTCGTGCCCCGCGTGCGGGTCGTGGTGCTCGTGGCCCGCCATGTCGTGCTCACCGTGCCCGGTCATGTCATGGCCGGTGTGCGTGGCGGTCGGCAGGGCATGCCCCTCGTGCGCCATCTGCTCGGCATCGTAGCCGCCATGACGGTCCCCGCCCGGCGGAGCGTCCGCCGGGCCGTGTGGGCCCGTGCCGCGGTGATGCCCGTGCTGGGCCATGTCGTGCCCGGCGTGGTCGGGTTCGGGGGTAACCGGGTGGTCGTGGCGGTGGTGGTGGGGGGTGCTCATGGTGTCCCTTCCGCAAGGCCCCGGACGGGGCTGGGTGTTGCCGGGGTGGGTCAGGCGTCGGCCACGGTGTAGCCGGCCTCCGCGACGGCGGCGCGGACGGCGGCCGGTGCGGCAGCTCCGGCCACGGTCACGGTGGAGATCCCACCGGGCGCCAGGTCGATCCGTACTTCCTCCACGCCCTCGAGAACGGTGATTGCCGTGGTCACGCTGTCGGCGCAGTGACCACAGGTCATGCCCCGCACCGGATACGTCGTGGTCTCGGCCGCGGACGTCGCAGTCGCCTCAGCAGCGGCGCGGTCCTCCACCGGGGCGGTGGCGCAGCAGGAACAGCCGGTGGAAGCCATCGGCAGGGGTCGAAGTGTCTCGGGGCTCATGAGGTACTCCTCGCATCAGAGGGTGCAGCAGCGGCGGAAACTGTCGTTGCTCCCCTCAGTTTTATACCCCCCGGGGGTATTTGGCAAGTGATCCACTGCGGGAGCATGGGGTCGACCGGTCGCTCGGTGCCGGCTGCGCGGCTCTCGTCGGACACGCTCTCGTCCGCGATCGAAGAACGGCCGAGCCTGCCCGTCCTGCTGCTCGCAGTTGCGTGCGGCGCCGCCATTAGCAGGAACCCCCGAAATCACGCCCGCGGCCCGGGCAGCCGCTTTTGAGCTATTAAGGTCCCGGCCCCAACGGGCGCTAGCCGGAAAGACCAGCTATCGGCTAGTGCCGGCCGCGGCGGTTCGGGCTAGCCCGCGGCGCCGCGGACACGCCGCTGCGGCATGCCCGAGCGCGCCGCGGGTCGGGGTCGGCCCATAGGGTGGCGCGCCCGCTGGAGGGGAGGGGGTGAGTCGGGAGATCACAGAGGCGCTGGTGGCGGTGGCGGCACTGGCGACGGCGCTGCTGAACCTCTGCGCAGCCGTACTGCGGCTGCGTGAGGCCGAGCAGACTCGGAGCCGGGAGCAACGGGGTCGCGGCGGACGACACCGACGATGAGATGACGGGAGGGGCGGGAGCAACCCGCCCCCTCCCGTCATTGCGGGACTCTCGAGCTGCACGGAGCGTTCCTACTGAGACCCGGCAGGGTCTCCGCCCGCTGGTGACACCATGGAGCGTGCCCACCAACGCTGAGAACATCCGCGCCCGCGACATCAAGATGGTCAGCCCAGGAGTGCATACGTTGCGCAGCTCGCGATGACCATTCGAACGTTGTCAGCTGATTGGACCCTGAACCGAGGCCACCTCGATGTCGACATCACCGACTTTCGTCACGGTCGTTAGAGCACGCCGAACTTCAGCAGCAAAGCTTGATCCCAACTCGGAGATCCACGGATCCGCCCTTGGCAACGAAGCAGGCTGTAGTCGGACATCATGGAGTTCTAGTCACTCACGCAGCTTATGCCCGCTCACTCATTCGTGCCCAGCAACTGGGTCGGCACGCGCACTCAGAGCTTGGCGAGCATCCCCTTCATCTCATCAATCTCGGCCTTCTGGCTGGTGATGATGGTGTCGGCGAGCTTGAGCGCTTCGGCGTTGCGTCCCCGATCCTTCTCGGTCTTCGCCATCTCCAGGGCACCCTCGTGGTGGGCGATCATCGAGGTCAGGAACTGCTTGTCGAACCCCTTGCCCTTGAGCCCACGCAGCTTGGCCATGACCTGCTGCTGATTCATGCCGTGCATGTCCATGCCGGGCATGTCGTGGTTCTTGTGCGGCATGTCGGTGGGTTCGCCCCAGGCCTTGAGCCAATCCTTCATCTGCTGGATCTCGGGGGTCTGCGCCTTCTTGATGCGGGTCGCGAGCGCCTTCACGTCGGCGGTCTCGGCCTGCTTCTCGGCCAGGGCCGACATCTCCACCGCACCCTCGTGGTGGACGATCATCATCTGGGCGAACATCGCGTCCTGCGAATTGTGGTCAGAACCAGGGCCGGACGAGGCAGGTCCCGCTGAGGTGGTGTCATTCCCGCAAGCGGCCAGGGCCAGCAGACCCACACCGGACGCGATCAGAGTTCGGCGGTTCATGATTCCTCCTCTTCAGGACAGCTTCAGGGTGGTGATGCAGGTGGGGTCCTCGGCACCGGTGCTGAGCGGGATCGAGCCCTTCTTGCCGATGCCCTCGACGGTCAGCGTCCCCTTGATGTTGCGGGGCACCCAGAAGCCGACGAAGCCGTTGTCGTAGGTTGTGACAGTTTCCTTGAGCACCTGCTTGCCGGACTCGTCGGTGATGGTGACCGTGAACTCCTGGCCGACCTGCTCACCCTGGCAAGTGCCCAGGTTGTGGTTGAAGCACTCATGGGTCTGGTCCACATAGGGAGCGATCGACAGATAGGTCTTGTCGGCCGGCATTGGCATCGAGATCTGCTCCTTGCCATCGGTGAGCAGCAGTTCGTTCTGCCGCACCGACCCCAGGAAGCTGGCCTCGTTGTCCTCCTTGCTGCGGTCGAGCGCGTTGATGATCTCGACCACCGACTTGCCCTTGAGTCCGAAGCGGTCGAGCTTCGCTTCGACAGCCGGGTTGGACGCGGCAGCCGGGCTGCTGGCGGTGGGGGTCGAGGTGCCGCTGCAGCCTGCGAGCGTCCCGAGGCCGAGGGTGCCGGCGACCAGGACGGACAGGGCGATGCGCTGGGCGCGTGCAAGAGGTAGTGCCATAGCTCCATCCTCTCCGAGGAATCTCAGGACCTTGTCAACGCAATGTTGAGATGTGGTCAAGATCAGGAAGCGGGCAGCGTCAGCGTGAACTCCGTTCCCCGTCCGGGCCCGTCACTTCGCGCCTCCAGCGAACCCTCGTGGGCCCGGGCGATCGAGCGCGAAATGGCCAGCCCCACGCCGGTGCCCTCGTCCGCGTCGTGGTGGCGGGCGCTGTCGGCGCGGTAGAAGCGCTCGAACAGGTGCGGCAGGTGTTCGGGGGCGACGCCGGTTCCTTGGTCAACGACCCTCAGCTGCACCGAGTCACCCCGAACGGTGGCGCGCAGCGTGACTGTCGATCCGATCGGGCTGTGCTGCAGGGCATTGCGGAGCAGATTGTCCAGCACCTGGCTGATCCGGGTGGGGTCGACCTGCACCGTGGGGTCATCAGCCACCGTTTCGACCACCAGCCCCACCGATCGGGCGACGAACGCAGGGGCGGCCGCAGTGCGGGCGTCCTCGAGCAGGTCGCTGACCCGGACGCTGCGCGGATGCAGGTCGAGGCGGCCCTCTTCAGCCGCCGAGACGTCGCGGATGTCGACCGCGAGCCGGGTGAGCCGTGCGGTCTGGGCACGCAGGGTGGCCAGGGTGCTGGAGTTGAGGTCCACCACCCCGTCCTCGAGGGATTCCAGGGTGACGTCGATGGCCGCGATCGGGGTGCGGAGCTCGTGGGCGAGGTCGGTGAGCAGGCGGCGTCGGGTGGTTTCGGTGTCGGCGATCTGGTGGGCCATGTCATTGAAGGCGCCGGCCAGCTCATCGATCTCGGGGCCAGCGTCGGCCACCTGCACCGGCTCGTCATAGTCCCCGGACGCCACCCGGCGAGCGGCCGCGCTGAGGGCGGTCAGGCTCCGCCCGATGCGTCCGAAGAGCAGGGCGCCCACCAGGGCCGTGGCGAGGGCAGCTGCCAGCAACCCCGCTCCCGCGGACGTGAGACCAGCAGCGCGGAAGGCCTCCTGGGCATGTTCGAGCACGTGCGGCTGGTCGCCGTGCCCGGCCTCCCTCAGGTGCTCATCGAAAACCCGCGGCCCCACCAGCCAGGCCACCAGGGCCAGCGTGGCGGTCATCACCACCAGCACCAGCACCTGGGCCAGCACCAGCCGCCCGGTCAGCCCAACCCTCGCCCTGGTCACTGGCCGGTGCCCATCCGGTAGCCGACCCCGCGCACAGTGGTCACGAACCGCGCCCGGCTGGGGTCGTCGCCCAACTTCTTGCGCAGGTGGGCGATGTGGACGTCAACCAGGTGGTCATCACCCACTCCCCCGCCCCAAACCCGGTCGATCAGCTGCTGGCGCGAAATCGCGACCCGCGGCTGGGCGCTGAGCGTGTCGAGCAGGTCGAACTCGGTCGGAGTGAGGTCGATGATCTGGCCGCCGAGCTGCACCTCGCGGGCGGCCGGGTCGATGACCAGATCGCCGAAGACACGCCGCTGGGCACTGGCTGTGGGCGTCCCGGTGCGGGGGCGGCGCAGCACGACCTGGACGCGGGCAACCAGCTCGCGGACGCTGAACGGTTTGGTGAGATAGTCGTCCGCCCCGACCGACAGGCCGACCAGGGTGTCGACCTCGTCGGCGCGGGCGGTGACCATCAGCACATAGCAATCCGAGAAGGTGCGAATGCGGCGGCAAACCTCGACCCCATCAAGCCCCGGCAGACCGAGGTCGAGCACCACCACATCGGGTGACCAGTCGCGGGCGACCTCAACAGCCTGCAAGCCATCTGCCACCGTCTGCACCTGGTGGCCAGCGCGGTCAAGGTAGGTGGCGACGGTCCCGGCCAGCACCGGCTCATCCTCCACGACGAGGACGCGGGAACCAGCCGGGCTGGTGGGGGTGCTCATGGACCCATTGTGCTGGACACCAACGATCACCACAGATCAGCGATCCGAGACCTGCCCGCGCTGCCTGAGGCGGTGGGTTTCGGGTGGCCGCCTCCGGGTGGCTGCGCAGATGTGCCCAAGATGGTCAGGAATGCCTGACATGTTGGGCATTCCTGCGAAGGGCTGACGATCGTGGCGCGCAATCCGCTGCGGGCAGGGCGTTCCAGCGTCCCGGGGGCCGGGCTCGGCCTGGTCGGTCTGGCCGAGCGCGCCCAGGTCGCGGGAGGCTGGCTCACGAAATCGCAGGACAACGGACAGTTCGAGGTGAAGGTGTGGTTGCCATGGTGACGCCGTGCGTCTGCTGCTGATCGACGACGATCCCCTTGTCAGGGCGGGTTTGCGGCTCATCCTGGGTGGTTCGTCAGGGCTCGAGGTGGTCGGCGAGGGCTCCGATGGCTCCGAGGCCGTCGCGCTGGTCGAGCAGCACCGGCCCGACGTGGTGCTGATGGACATCCGCATGCCCACCCTCGACGGGATCGCCGCCACCGAACAGGTGCTGGCCCTCCCGGACGCCCCGCGCGTGGTGGTGCTCACCACCTTCGATGCCGACGACATGGTGCTGCGGGCCCTCGGCGTCGGCGCCCACGGATTCCTGCTGAAGGACACCCCTCCGCCTCGCATGGTCGAGGCGATCCGACAGGTTGCCGCCGGGGAACAGATCCTCTCCCCCACGGTGGTGAGCCAGGTGATCTCCTTCGCGACACAGGGCGCCGCGTCCAGTCGCCGGGACGCCGCCCGCGCCGACCTGGCCGAGCTGAAGGTTGGTGACGTGGACGGCACGCCGCGCATGTAGAGCAAGTCGAGCCGTGCATGGTAAGTGCGACAATGGCAGTGCAGCGCACGATCAAGCAGAGGAGGAGACCGCGATGATTGACACAGGTCTGAACGGTGCCGTCGTCTTGGTCACAGGCGGCGCAAGCGGGATCGGTGCCGCAATCTCGCGGGCCTTTGCCGAACAAGGCGCGAGAGTCGCGGTGCACTACCTCGACGATGCTGACGCGGCCCCAGAGGGAACGACGTGGGAACACGTAATCCCCGCACAGACGGAAGCAGAAGCACTCGCGGACTCGCTTCCGCAGGCTACCGCCATCGGTGCCGACCTCTCCCAGGATGGTTCCGAGACGGCGCTCCTAGATGCAGTCGCGGCATCCTTGGGCGAGGTCGATGTGCTCATCAACAACGCCGCCCACTGCGAGAGCCCTGATACCTACCAAGAACTCTCCGACGCCAGCCTGACGAGGCACTATCGGGTCAACGCAGTCGCTCCCACGATGCTGGTCTCCGAACTCGCCCGCAGACGCGCCGGGAAGGAAGCTCGTGTCGTCAACATCAGCACCGATGCCGCTCGCGCGTTCCCCGGACAAGTCGGCTACGGGTCATCCAAGGCGGCTCTGGAAGCACTGACCAGAGGCGCAGCCATCGACCTCGGCCCTCACGGGATCAGGGTCAACGCGGTCGCTCCTGGCCCGGTTCAGACGGGGTGGATGAGCGAAGAACTCGTCCAGGAGGCGGTAGCAGCAATCCCGCTGGGTCGCGTCGGCACGCCAGAGGACATCGCCGATGCGTGTGTGTTCCTGGCCTCACACCAGGCGCGATGGATCACCGGCCAGGTCCTCCAGGTCGCGGGCGGCCACGCACTCTAGCCGCTCCCGAGCGTTTGATACCCCATCCGCTCGTCCAGCCGATAGACTAGAAACCGCAGAAACTAGCCGATCAAGACGCGACTACTTTTGCTCCCCCACGGGGTCGCGCCGACATCGTGTCGTCGTGGGCTAGGGCGGCGGCGATCGTGGCTTGGGAGGCTTGGGTTTGCCACGTGGCGGGTATAGGCGCGCATCCGCGTCGCGTTGCGCTGTCGATGCGGGTGACATTGGCGTCGATCAGGCCCTCGGCGTAGGATCGGGCGAACCGTTCGCAGCTGCCCTGAGGAATCCGTGAGACTCGAAAAGCGTCATGGTTCGCATGAACCAATTGGGAGATGCGTCCGACTCCAGAGTGTGCGCCTTCGACAGTTGGGGAGGCGCCTATCAAGATGAACTGGCCGGCCTCTCCCCGCCGGTCGATGGCGAATCGCACCGCGTCCCAGAGCTGCGGGGCCATCTGCCACTTGTCGAGGAGGCGAGGCGTTGCCCCGTCGAGCAGAGCGGACGGTTTCGCGTCGGCTGGGGCGAGGTAGGGGGCGCTGCGATCCGGGTCTTGCAGGTAGAGCGTCGATGCGGCTTGTCGCAGGGCGGTGGGTCTTGCCGCACCACTTCGGTCACTTGATCTGGTTCAGTCGGACTCTGCGGGGCCGGGAACGCCAACCCGTTGGCAAAGGGCGTCGTATTGGTCACCATTGGTTTCCTCCCGCAGGAAGGCGGCGAGGGAGCGCCATGCTGCCTGGTGCTCTGCGGAGACCGGGCGGCTCTCGTACATGCTGATCAGGATGGACTCCGTGCCGCCCGCCTTGCTGACCTGGTTATAGGGCCCCCGGTGACGTTTTGGATTGTCGCGGATGGCTTGTTCCAGGTCACTGATATCGTCCGCAGTGAGCTCATGGGCGACGCTCTCTAGGATGCGAAGGTTCTCCTCAGCTCCGCGGAAGCTGCTTGACGACGTGATGATCTCCAGGATCCGGGGAATATAGACCTTCATGTGTTTGGCGGTGATCAAGACCGCTGAGAGCTGGGCTGTGTCGAGTTTACTGGCCAGATCGGTGAACCGTGGTGCGAAGTGTTCGTCGCTTACCTTCCCAGAGACGAAGAATCCGTGTTCGACCAGATACGCGATATCCAGGTTGTCGAGCAGGCTGTCGAGACGATCCCGAGCGGTGGCGGGCAGAACATCCCAGAACACCGCGGTGCCACCGAACGCGCCGACTGCCCGAACGAGATACTCCTCACTCAGCTTTCCGGTGCCCTCCCAACTCGAAAGTACATCCGCGAGCGCTCCTTGACATTTGCCCGGCATCTCGTTGAGCATCGCCCGGGCCGCGTCGCCGCAGCGCAGCGCGTTGTCCGGTTGGCCGTCTTTGGGTTGGATGCTTCCCTTCACTAACACCTTGAGCAGGCTCGTCTTGACCGACTCACGGGTCTTCTGGAAGTACCGCGACATCAGGTATTGCGCCAGGCCCTCGTGCGTCTTGCCGGGCCAGGCATTGCCGTACAGCTCATCGTCCAGCGTGGCCAGCAGTCGTTTGCCTGAGAGAGGCTGCTGTGAAAACACCGCGCGGGTGGCGGCCACGAGGTGTGCGCGAACCAGTTCCGCATCCGGCATGAAGAGCGAATCCTCTGCCTCGAAACCTGGATGCGCACATCGGTTGCGGTCACCGTTAAGGCGTTGCATCTCAGTTGCCTCACGTTTGCTCAACAGTTCGAGCTGGCTTCCGGCGAGCTTGAGCAGGTTACGTTCGTACTCTTGGACTTGCTTGACTTCACCCTTCTCGAGGGCCTTGTCCAGCTTGCTGAGAGCTTCCTTGGCAGTCCCATCACCGCTCTCAGCGAGGTGGCGCAGTTTGAGCGTTAGATCGGCGACGACAGCAATCCAGAGCGATACGGTTGCGGACCGCAACGCTCCGGCATCGTAGGCCTTGATTGCTTCTGCCACGAGCGGTCGAGTGCGGTGGTCCACCACGTCATGGATCAGTGAGTCGAGATCTTTCAGCATGCGAACCTCACTCCGGGAATTCTCATCCTTGCACAGGTGTGACCGGCAGGTTCCAAAAGAGTAGCATCGGTGGCCGGCGAGGGCTAGCGAGTTTGGCGGAGAACCGCGTGCTCAACTCGGTCATCGAGGCGAGCTTGCACCGATAGAACATCGTGGCGCGGCGAACGTCATCGACGGTCCCGGTCACTCGGTTGGATCAACTGCACGACATCGGGAGATGAGGCTGCGAATGCCGTATCCAGCGTCACGACCTGTGCATTCGCAAGCCTGGCGCAGGCAGCCAAATACTGATCTGTGACTTGTCGATGTCCTAGGACCCGAGTGAGATCGATCTCCGCGTAGCTGGGGGTCGCCGCGAGGTATGTCCATGCGGAGTGGGCCTGCACTGACCTCAGGCTCTGCTGCGCCTCGGCCGCGGAGAGCCCGGTCCGGACCGCGTAGCGGATGAGCGCCCCCTCGACGATGGAGTTGGTGGCGAACCGGTCATCGTCCAGTCGTTGCCACCAGGGCTGAACTGTTGAATGGTGTTCGTGCTCCGGAAAAACGGACGCGATGAGCACGTTCGCATCAAGTAGGAACATCATTCGTCGTCCAGCAGCGTGGCGACTGAGTCGGAGGTGATCGGATGTCCGACCCGCAGCAGAATGAACCCGGTTACTGGGTCACGCTCGATCTCCTCGCTAGCAGGTTCCTCGGTTTGGGCGAGCCCGCGTAGGGTCAACTCGCTGACCATCGCTGAAAGCGACACTCCCCGGGCGGCCGCCAGCCTCTTGGCGCGCCGATGGACGGCAGGGGGGAGATCTACGGTGGTGCGCATAGTTGCATCATATAATGCATCGCTGTTCGATTCAGTGCTCCTTGAGGTGCAACGCATTTTGGACTCGTTGGCGCTCTACTACCTGCCTCGAGCTGCCGATCAGAAAGCTCTCAGTGCCAAGGTGCAGCCAGGGGCGTTCTTCGTCGAGGGAAAGCCCCCGCCGGTCGAGTAGCTGGACCCAAGGCGTGTTACTCGGGATGGGGGGATGCGGAGAAGTCCTCCGGAAGCTGAAACTCTCCCTGGCGCAGGATGGGAAGGGTGACGTTGCCCAAGTGGAGGTCGATCGCCTGGTGTTGTAGGTCGGTCCGCAGGTAGGGATAGGCAGCCATGACCGCGACCCGTTCGATGAACTCCGTCCTGAGCTCGGGTGGAATCTCTGCATCCGTCTCACGTTGGTAGACCACGGCTACTGCGGTGACTATCTCTGCCTGTTCGTTGCTCAGGGTTAACCTGAACCAGGTTTCGAGCCGTGCGTCCCACGAGACGGGGAGCACGGCGATGCTCATCTGGCCCTCGGGATCGGCCTCCGCCAGGCAACGCAGGCCCTGGCTCGGCTCCGGAGAGACCTTGAGGCGAGCGTTGCGTTCGATCAGGCGGATCTCGGTGAGTTCGATCTGTTCCAGGAGTTCGTGGAGGTGCCGGCCACCCACTGTTCGCGACGCGCAGGGTCTTGGAGTTGGCCGGTGTCGGCCTCGACCTCGTGCTTGACCAGCGCCTCGACGGCGTGGGCGTAGCGCCGGATCGTCGCGAGCGTGGGGTTGCTGTCGTAAGACTCGAACTTGGCCACCGTGGGTTGGCTGACGCCCATTCGGTCAGCGACATCCTGTTGGGTGAGTCCTTGCTCCTTGCGGATCTCGACCAGGCGACGCAGAAACGCTCCGTCGTTCTCCACGAGCTGGGTTGCGCGCTGCATGGAGGGAGAGCGAGCGTCGAGCCCCAGAAGCTCCTCAAGGGTGTTCATGCATTTGAGTCTATACTGCCTGTCAAGCTTCGAGAACGGGAGAGCTCCAGCCAAGCCCCCAGAAGGTGCCCCGCCCCTTGACTTGGCGGAGGGTCGCCGTGTCGATGAAAGCGTTCTGTGCCGCTGTGATCTCTTGCTGGGTCGGCAGTGATACGTCCTTGACGTGAAACACGAGCACGACAGTCTGGTCTAGGCGTTGCCTGGGCTCATGGAAGTAAGCCCGCACCAAGATGCCCTGGTCGTCCCACCTGAGACGAAACTCCCATAGCAGTGGATCGCGCTGGACGGGGCTCCATTCGCGCGAGGCAAGATCCCCAGCTTCTGCCAGCCCGACCTGCCTCTTGAACTCGGCCAGCCGAATCTCCAGTTCCGGCTTGGACACCGACCTGCCGCCACTGCATGCGCTGAGAACATTCACCAGTTCCTGCTGAACGGTCTTGTCTTCTGGGGACTCCTTGTATAGGTGCCAACGACGCTGTTCGCCGCTGGAGGCTCCAGGGTGGTGGGACGGCATGTCTTCACTTTAGTGCGACGATACGACAACGGCCTGCCCCAAAGGGGCGGGCCGTCTAGTCTTGGCTCAGGCCTCGGACATGCGTGCGTTGAGCTTGGTCAACAGGTCCACCGCCGCCGTCGGGATGATGGTGCCCGGCGGGTAGATGGCGCCGACGCCGGCCTCTGTTCCAGACCCCGAGGATTGCGGCCCGCGACGACGCCTATCGAGGCCTTGACGCGCGGCGCGGGGCTTCGCCTCCCTAAAGAATAGACTCTACGTTCGGATGCTCTACGGGGTCTTGGAGTTGGCCGGTGTCGGCCTCGACCTCGTGCTTGACCAGCGCCTCGACGGCGTGGGCGTAGCGCCGGATCGTCGCGAGCGTGGGGTTGCTATCAGAGGCCTCGAACTTGGCCACCATGGGCTGGCTCACGCCCAGGCGTTCCGCCACCTGCTGCTGGGAGAGTCCTCGCCCCTTGCGGACTTCGACTAGTTCACGAAGGAACGCGCGGTCGTTCAGTGCGAGCTGTGCGGCGCGCTGCATCGAGGGAGAGTTCGGGTCGAGGTACTCCTCAAGGAGCTCGTCCAAGCTGGTCATAACCTCTATGTTATACCTGCTGTCAAACCCAGTCGTCCGGGCGAATCCTTGGACTCCAGTCGAGCCCCCATTCGGTAGCGCGGCCGCTGTCGTAGCGCCTGCTGGCCGTCTCAATATGGCTGTTCTGGGTCCAGCGCCACTGGCTTCCAGTCCTCTGGGTAATTGAGTTGCCCGCCCTCGGCCTCGGCGATTAGGGCCAGTAGCTCTCCCCAGCGCGCTTGAAGGTCTACCTTGTGAAGCTCCGGTTTCTCGAAATCTGCCGCAACAGCTTGCATCGCTTCGCGGCGAACGGTGGTGTCGCCTTCGTGCGCTGAGTAGAAATGCCACTGTCTGCCCGAAGCGTGGGCACGAGCCGGCTCGTAGGCCTGCCTGCCGGCTTCGGGATAGGTGGCTTGGTCTGACACGGGTTAAGGATATTTGCTGGGACTGACAAAAGCTGAAGGGCCCGCCTCCTTGGGAGACGGGCCCTTCAGGTTGAGGAGCACTCAGTCCGACATGCGTGCGTTGAGCTTGGTCAACAGGTCCACCGCCGCCGTCGGGATGATGGTGCCCGGCGGGTAGATGGCGTCGGCGCCGTTGGCGCGCAGTTCGTCGAAGTCCTGGCTGGGGATCACGCCGCCCACCACGACCATGATGTCCTCGCGGCCCAGCTTGTCCAGTTCCTTGCGCAACTCGGGCACCAGAGTGAGGTGTCCGGCCGCCAGCGAGGAGGCGCCGACGATGTGGACGTCGGACTCGACGGCCTGACGCGCCGCCTCCTCGGGGGTCTGGAACAGGGGGCCGACGTCGACGTCCATGCCGAGGTCGGCGTAGGCGGTGGCGATCACCTTCTGGCCGCGGTCGTGGCCGTCCTGGCCCATCTTCGCGATCAGGATGCGCGGGCGACGACCGTGCTCGGCCTCGAACTCCTCGACGAGGCGACGGGCCTCGGCGATGTCCTCAGTGGGTCCGGCTTCAGCGTTGTACACACCAGAGATGGTACGGATCTGGGCGGTGTAACGCCCAAACGAATGCTCCAAGGCATCCGAGATCTCGCCCACCGAGGCCTTGGCGCGGGCCGCGTCGATGGAGACCTTGAGCAGGTTTCGCTCCGGGTCGGACGGATCGGGGTTGGCCGCCGCCCACTTCACCTTGTTCAGCGCCTCCTGGCAGGCCTCCTCGTCGCGCTCGGCACGCAGCCGCTCCAACTTGGCGATCTGCTGCTCGCGCACGGCCTTGTTGTCGACCTTCAGCACCTCGAGTTCGTCCTCGTTGTCCAGGACGTACTTGTTGACGCCGATCACCGGCTGACGGCCAGAGTCGATGCGGGCCTGGGTGCGGGCCGCGGCCTCCTCGATGCGCATCTTCGGGATGCCCTGCTCGATGGCCTTGGCCATGCCGCCGGCCTGCTCCACCTCTTGGATCCGCTCCCACGCCTTGCGGGCGAGTTGCTCGGTGAGCTTCTCGACGTAGGCCGAGCCGGCCCACGGGTCCACCGTCTTGCACGTGCCCGACTCCTGCTGCAAGAAGAGCTGGGTGTTACGGGCGATGCGGGCGGAGAAGTCGGTGGGCAGCGCGATGGCCTCGTCCAGCGCGTTGGTGTGCAGCGACTGGGTGTGTCCCTGCGTGGCGCCCATGGCCTCGATGCAGGTACGCACCACGTTGTTGTAGACGTCCTGGGCGGTCAGCGACCAGCCGGAGGTCTGCGAGTGCGTACGCAGGCTCATCGACTTGGGGTTCTTCGGCCCGAACTGCCGCACCAGACGCGCCCACAGCAGGCGCGCGGCGCGCATCTTGGCGACCTCCATGTAGAAGTTCATGCCGATGGCCCAGAAGAAGCTCAGCCGCGGCGCGAACGCGTCGACGTTGAGGCCCACCGACTCGCCGGCACGGATGTACTCCACGCCGTCGGCCAGGGTGTAGGCCATCTCGATGTCGGCCGTCGCGCCCGCCTCCTGCATGTGGTAGCCGGAGATGGAGATCGAGTTGAATCGCGGCATGTTCGCGCTGGTGAACGCGAAGATGTCGGCGATGATCCGCATCGACGGCTGCGGCGGGTAGATGTAGGTGTTGCGGACCATGAACTCCTTCAGAATGTCGTTCTGAATGGTTCCGGCCAACTGCTCGGGTTTGACTCCCTGCTCTTCGGCGGCGACGACGTAGAGCGCCAGCACCGGAAGCACCGCGCCGTTCATCGTCATCGACACGCTCATCTGGTCTAGCGGGATGCCGTCGAAGAGCTGACGCATATCCAGGATGGAGTCGACGGCCACGCCGGCCATGCCGACGTCGCCCGCCACGCGCGGATGGTCCGAGTCGTAGCCGCGGTGCGTGGCCAGGTCGAACGCGATCGAGAGGCCCTTCTGGCCGGCGGCCAGGTTGCGGCGGTAGAACGCGTTGGACTCCTCGGCGGTGGAGAAGCCCGCGTACTGGCGGATGGTCCACGGCTGGTTGACGTACATCGTCGCGTAGGGGCCGCGCAGGAACGGCGGGATGCCGGGCGCGGTGGCCAGGAAGTCCAGGCCGGCTAGGTCCGAGGTGCCAAACAGCGGCGGCACCAGGATGTGCTCCGGGGTCTGCCAGCCGGCCTTGTGGCCGAATGCGTCGTTGATGGCCTCGAATTGGGCAGCCGCGTCGGCCGGGACGGCCTCCGCACCCAGCTCGATGTCAGTGAAACGGGGGATAGTCATTTCTCAGGCTCCCAACTTGTTGAGGGTGTTGGTCAGCAGCTCGACCACGTTCATGCCGTCAAAGACGTTGCCGTCGACCGCGGCCTCGCCGCCGTCGCCCAACTCCTTGACCTGGCCGGCGACCAGAACCTGCTCGGCCCCAGCCTCGCGCACTGCGTTGGCCACGGCGACGCCCTGATCGGCGTAGACCTTCGCCGACGAACACAGCACCACGACCTTGGCGCCGGCCTCCTTGACCTGGGCCGCGAATTCCTCGGGCGTGCCGCCCTCCAGCAGCGGGGTTTCGATGCCGCCCACCTGGAACAGGTTGGACGTGAAGCCCTCGCGTGCGCCGAAGTCGCGACGGGTGCCAAGGCAGGCCAGCAGCACCTTGGGGCCGTTGCCGGCGGCGCGGGCCGCGTCGGAGCGGTCGCGGAGGTCCTCGAAGACCTGCGCGTCGCGCACCACGCCCAAGCCGCCCAACTCGGGGCCGGCGGGGCGGGCCTTGCGCTGAAGCTTGGCCTCCTTGTAGTTCGGGAACATCGACACACCGGTCAGCGGAATCTTTCGGGTAGCCAGCCCCTTGGCGCGTGCCGCGTTGACCTCGTCGAGCTGTGCCTTGACGGTGCCATCGGCTAGGGCCTTCGCGAAGCCCTCGGCGTCGAGCTGCTGGAACACCGCCCACGCCTTCTCCGAGAGTTGACGGGTCAGGGACTCGACGAACCAGGCGCCGCCTGCCGGGTCGTTAACGCGCCCGACGTTGGATTCCTCGGCCAGCAGCACCTGCGTGTTGCGGGCGATGCGGCGGGAGAACTCCTCCGGCAGCCCCGCCGCGGTGTCGAACGGAAGCACGGTCTGGATCTCGGCGCCGCCCGCAGAGGCCGCGAAGCAGGCGATGGTGCCGCGCAGGATGTTGACGTAGGCGTCGTCGCGGCTCAGCTCGCGCAGGCTCGTCACTGCATGCTGGATGGCGCCGCGCTTGGTCTCGCTGACACCCAGCACCTCGCCGACGCGCGACCACAGGCCGCGCAGGGCACGCAGGCGCGAGATCGTGGCGAACTGGTCGGTGGTGGCGCTGACGCGGAACAGGATCGACTCGAACGCCTCGTCGACGCTCAAGCCCGCGTCGGTCAGCGCGCGGACGTACTCGACGCCCACCGCGATGGCGTAGGCCAGCTCATGCACATCGCCGGCGCCGGCGTTGTGGTAGACCGTCGCGTCGACGACCAGCGGCGTCACCTTCGGGAACGGCTTGGCCAGTTCCACCGCCTCGGCGATCACCGACAGGTCGGCCTCGGTGCCCGCCTGCGCGGCGGCGCCGATCGGGTCGACGCCAAGGTTGCCCGAGATGGCCGCGTTGTCGTACGTCGATGCCTCGAAGAACGCGGCCAAGGCCTTGGCAGCCTCGAGCTGCTGCGTCTTGGAGGTGAGGTAGACGGGGGCCAAGTCCAGCAGGACATCGGCCAGCACCGTCGGGATATCCGACACCGCCACGGCGTCGGGGTCGACGTGCAGGAACGTCGCGGTGGCGCCACGCTCCAGGTCTTGGACAACGAGGGCACGGGTCGCGGCCGCGTCGGGATCCTCATGCAACTGGGCGATGTGCCAGGCATCCATGTCGCCTGTGCGCACCGTCGTGCCGCGCACGAAGGGGGCCACACCTGGGTAGCCGAGTTCGGCAGCCCCGTCGTCCTTCGTGTACAGCGGCTTGATGACCAGTCCGTCGACCGTAGAGCTGGTGAGGCGCTTGTACGCCTGCTCGATGTCCAACTCCTTGCCCTCTGGGCGCCGGCGGTTCAGGACCTTCAAGACCTCCTTCTCCCAGGCCTGCCTGGTGGGAGTGTCGAAATCTGCGGCCAGACTGATCTCCGCCGCGCTGGTAGCTTGATCGCTCATCGCTCTCCGTCTCTCCGGTGGCTCGAAATCCACCTTGCCAACCCTAGACCAGCCCGGAAACTGATGCCGCGCGGGGTACATAATCCGCTCATGCGCGTGATCCTCGAGGACCCGAGTAAAAGTGCCGTGACTAGTGCAGGGCGCTAGCGCCAGGGGGGAACGAAGCCGGGGAGTTGTTCCGCGGCGGCGCGCGGGTCGTCGGCCAGCCTGACCGGAGCGGCGAGTTGCTGCTCCAAGCGGGGAAGGTTGGGGCCAAGCAGCGGTGCCCACGCCTTCAGGAGGGCCCGCCGGGTCTTATCGACGCGGCGGTCGCCGACGCCCGCGCACCAGAGATGCCCGCCGTGGACGGTGTTCATGTATTCGTTCATGGTCAGCCTGCCCAGCGCCGCGGCGCGGATGAGCGGCCCCGCGAAGCAGAGTGCTGTTTGCCCGTGCGATGGGCCGCGGCGCGCGGAGGACATTTGCTGCAGGCTCTCCGCGCCGGGCGCGATCGCGTCGAAGACCCGCTTATACGGGGTGACGAACGTGATGGTGGTGGGGTCCACCTCGGACCACCGGATCCGGAATGGCCTCATGGGCAGCGCGAAGCTGCCCATCAGGGCGCCGCCCTCACAGATTGCCACCTGATCCGACTGCATGAACAGCCATAGCAAGAGCCCTCCGATCAGGGGGACTAGCAACACCTCCCACTCGAACCCGTATCCGAGGCCTAGGCGTACCAACACCCAGAGCAGCACCAGAAACAGCGCGGAGAAGGACACGAGCGCCTGGATCAGCGATGGCCGCAGGGCAACCAGGGCGATGACACGGCCCATCCCATGCCGCCAGGCCAGCCAACGGGCTCTTGGCCAGAAGATGAGTTCCTCAAGCGAACGCATGCTCGCCCGACATCGCGCTTGTCAGCAGCTCGATAAGCCGCGCATCGGTGATGCCGGACGCCTCGTAGTACCCAGCGACGTCCGGCACGAGCAGCCCCAGTTTGGATGGCCCGCCATAGACGACGGCGGCTTGCACGTCGTCTGAGCCGTGGTTGACGATGGCGAGCTTGGAGATGCCCTCGGCCCCCTCGAAGGGTTCGGGCACGGTGGTCAGCGACTCGAATTCTGTGGCCGTGTAGCGGATGGGAGGGGATGGCGTGCCAGGGGCGTCGGAGAAATTGGCGATGGAGCGTAGGTATTCGACGGCCCCGGCGATGGTGGTGGCGCCGAAGACGTGCAGGCCGTTCGGGTCGACGTCCTCGATCAGGACTCCGCGGCCGCGGTGCACGTAGGCGAAGAGCCAGCGGTCGCCGGCGTTGCTGGACCGGTCCATGCGGACCAGGGTCTGGGCCGTGCGCCGCAGCATGAGGGCGCCGGTGATGCTTTGCTCGGCGGTGAGGTCGTATTCGCCCGTCGGCTGGCCGTCCGGTGTGAACGTCGGGCCGAGGGCCACCAGCTTGCGGGCGATGAGACCGCGCAGGGCGATGCCGCCGAGCTGGTCTCGGGTGATCTCCTGGGCGTCGAGCCACGGGGTGGGGACCAGTTGCTCGTTCTGCAGGCCGTCGAGGGCCACGACCTCCTCGTCGGTCAGGATGATGACCTCTCGCGGCGTGTCGGTCACGCCGGCGAGGACCGCGAGGGCGGCGTCGGCGTCTTGCTGGGTCCAGTTGAAGCCAGGCGGGAGGGAATGCAGCGGGGTGGTCATGAAAACAGTCCTCCAATCCAGTCCTTCACCTTACCGGCACCCTTGCTGACGCCGTCTGCGACTGTGGATGCGGCGGACGAGACCGCGTTACCGGCGGAGCTGAGCAGGTCGCCGGCCCCGTTCCAGACACCGGAGGCGAATCGCCCGATGGCCTCGCGGTTGTCCCAGATCATGTTGCCCAGCGTCCAGACACCCGCCACCACGCCGGCCCCGACGATGGCTGCGATGGTGACTGGACCGGCCGCCACTCCAGCGGCTAGGGCGAGTATTCCGACCCCGCTTCCTACGCTGAGCAGGCCGGCTACGCGGTCACCCATGCCGCGCCAGCCGTCGTGAGAGGGATCGATCATGTCTTTGAAGCCGCCGATGATGGAGAACACTCCGCCGATGGGGCCCAGCCATCTACCGATCGTCGTCCCGACGCCGCCGAGCTTGCCGAGCATGTTGGCCATGAGGCCGGTGCGTCCGAGGGCGAGGTTGACCATGTCGTCGAGCAGGAAGACCTTGGCGGAGGCCGCCGCGCGGTTGATGTCCGAGAGGAGGTCGGCCGCGTTGTAGATCTTCATCAGGTCGAAGATCTTCTTCAGGGTTGAGCTCTTCGTGATGGGGCTGGTGATGGCGGTGATCCATTCCTTGGCGTCAGACAGCCAATCCAAGATGGACTTCTTGCCTTGGCCTCCTCCCCCGGGGCCCCCGCCGCCAGGGCCACCGTTGCCTCCGCCTCCGCCTCCACCGGTCGAGCCGTCGGTGGACGAGGCGCGTTCCTGTTCGTCGGCGTTGCGTTGGAGGACGGTGGCGCTCTCGGCGAGGGCACGAGAGGACGCGGCGAGACTGGGTTGAATGGTGCTGGACCACTCGTTGCGGAAGTGCTCGGCGTCGCCACCTTTCCAGGAGCCGTTTGAGAGGGCGGGGGTGACCTCATGGCTGATGCGGTCGATGGTGTCGGCGGAGGACGTGAAGGTCTGGGCGAGCTGGCGCAACTGGGCGACGTCGGCTCCGATCATTGGGACCATCGCGTTCCTCCAAGGCAGGGATGTGGATTTCCCAACGGAGGCTAGCTATTCAGATGAGGGCCGTCGATGGGGAGCAGAGCCCATGAAGAATGTGCGGGAACTATACGGGCTGCTCAGGCGGGATCGATCTCGTCCAGCGAGGATGCTTGCAACTGTGCGAGCGTGGCGTTGACCTGGTCCAGCAGGTCGGTGGTCTCCGCGGTCAGGAGCTTCATGGCCCGGCCGCGGGCCCGCCCGGAGGACGCGTGCCAGGCCAGATCCGCCCGCACGCGCAGCGCCCCGGCTTGGTGACGCCATTGCTTGGGGTCGGGGGAGGCCGGGTCGAGATGCTCGACGGCGTCGGCGGCGGCGACGATCGCCTTCAGTTTGGCTTCGAGACGCAGCTTGGGCTTGTCCCGGGCGGTGGCGTTCTTGACCTTGTCGATGGCGGCCTGGACACCCGCCGCAAGCTGGGGATTCTCGCGCACCACGGTGAGCAGGGCGGCCGTCGTGGCCACCGCGGTGCTGGCCAACTTGAAGGCGGCGGTGATCTTGCTCATTGCCCCAGTTTAGGGGCGCGCGGCAAGCGGGTTGATCATGGTGGCTCGCCATGCCGAACGACACCGGCCTTCCTCGAGTCCGAGCCTTGAGGCGCGGATACAGTGTGCCCATGCGCCTCATCCTTATTCGTCACGGCGAGACGGACTGCAACGTCGCCCATCAACTCGACACGGCATACCCGGGGGCTCCGCTCAACGAGAACGGGCTCGCGCAGGCGGAGGCGCTCGTCGATGCCATCGGGCACGAGCCCATTGATGCTCTCTACGCCTCGACGTTGACTCGGGCGCAGCAGACCGCGGCCCCGTTGGCGGCTTCCCGCGGACTGGAGGTCACCGTCGTCGACGGTATCCAGGAGATCGCCGCAGGGGTGGAGGAGATGAACGATGACTGGCGTGCGTATGTCGGCATGCTCAACTCGTGGTCGCCGGAGAACATGGACGCGGGCCTGGAGGGAGGCGAAACCGCGCGCGAGTTCCTGACCCGCTACACCGGTGCGGTCGCCGCGATGGAGGCGGCGGGCCACGAGCGGGTGGCGCTCGTCAGCCATGGCGCGGCGCTGAGGGTGTGGTCCATCTGGCAGGACCCTCGGATCGGTTTCGAGAACGCTCAGCCGCTGCGTAACACACAGTGGATCGTCATGAACGGCTCGACGAAGGATGGCTTTAGCATCGAACGCTGGGGCGACTTCGTGGTAACTCCGGGGAGTTTGTGAGGCGCGCATTGCCGAGTCATTGGTGGGATGTTCGGTCAGGGCAGATGGGGGAAGTCGCCGGCCAGCCCGGTCGACGTGACGATGGGTTCGCTCTGCCCGCCCGAATGGGTGATGGTGGCCCCGTCGTCGTGGACGGTGAGCTGGGTGCGGTGTTGCCGCAGCGCCTCCGCCACCCGCGGCAGGTAGCCGTCGAGGTCGAACCAGCGGCTGGCGCGACCGCGGTCGGTGGTCAGCGCCGCGAAAGGGATGCCCGCCATCTCTGCGGCCGCCCGGCTGAGGTGGTGGAGACGGACGTGGTCGGGGTGGCCGTAGCCGCCGTCGTCGTCGTAGCTGATCACTAGGTCGGTGCCCATCTTGCGCAGGAACGCGACGATGTCCGCTGTCGCCTCCGACGCGTCGGCCTGGCACAGCGAACGCGGGTCGGATTCCTCTGCGGGCCCGGCCACCCCCTCCGAGACCCAGCGCATGCCCGAGTCGAGGTAGCGGCGGGGCTCGTCGCCCACGCGGGCGGGCCGCATGCCTAGGAAACGGTGCGTGCTGACGCCCAGCACGTCCAGCGCCCCGGCCAGCTCGGCCTCCCGGCGCAACTGGAGCTCTGGGGTTCCCGCCAGTTCAGACAACGGGCCGGGCACCACCTCTCCCTGTTCGCCGCGGGTGGCCGTCAGCACCGACACGGTCAGCCCGGCGTCGACGAGGTGCGCGATGAGCGCGCCCGACGCGAGGGTCTCGTCGTCGGGGTGGGCGTGCACGAATGTGACGTGACGCACCGGCCCCGACGCGATGGCCCGGCGGTACTGGTCGACTGTGCGCTGCGCGACGTGCGCCCAGGTGAGTTGCTCGGCGCGTTGCCGCCCTGTGCGTCCGAGCCGCTCTCGCAGATCTGCGTCTTGCAGTATGGCGAGGATCGCATCGGCCCAAGACTGCGGGTTTTGGGTGGGCAGCAGGAGCCCGGTGTGCGTGTTACAGATGGCCTCCGTCAGACCACCCGCCGCCGATGCCAGAACGGGGATTCCCGACGCCGATGCCTCCAGCGCCACCAACCCGAACGTCTCGGAATGTGACGGGACCAGCAGCATCGAGGCGTGCCGCAGCAGTTTGGCCAGCGCCTCGCGGTCCTGCCCTGGCAGGAACTCCACCCAGTCGGTCAGGCCGTGCTGCCGCACGAGCCGCACCAGGTGGGCCTGGTAGTCGGCGAAGTCGGGTGAGGCCTCGCCGGCCACGATCAGCTTGGGCCGCTGGTCTTGCGGGATCAAAGCCAGGGCGCGGATGGGCACGTCGGGGGCCTTGAGGGGTTGCAGCCGCGCGGCGAATAGAAGGTAGCCGTCGCCGGGCTCGGATTTCTCGGCGGGGCGGAATAGGTCGGTGTCGACGCCCGGCCACACCACGGCGACCTTCGCTGGGTCGGCTTGGCAGCGTCCGATGACGACGGCCGCCTCGTGCCGGGACACGGCCAGGATGAGGTCGGAATGGGTCGCGCAGTACAGCTCGCCGCCCAGCCGCGCGGGCGACTCAGGTGGCTCGCCTTCCCGCAGCGACGAATGCGGATGCGCCGCCACGGAATGAAACGTCATGACGTGCGGGATGCCGGCCGCCTTGGCCAGGGGAATTGCCGCCACCCCGGACATCCAGTGGTGGGAGTGGACCACGTCGAAGCCCTCGAGCGTGCCGAGGTTGTCTCGGAACTGGTCGATGTACTGGTCGATCTCGCTCTTGGGCAGCGGCGTGGGCGGCCCGGCGTCGACGTGGTGCACGACGATGCCATCGTCGAGCGTGATGGTTCCCGGCAGGGCGGCGTCGGAGCGGCGAGTGAAGACCTCGACGCTCACCCCGCAGTCGCGCAACGCTACGGCGAGGGCGCGGATGAGGACGTTCATGCCGCCGGCATCGGCGGTGCCGGCCCGTTCCGCGGGCGATGTGTGCAGCGAGATGAAGGCGACGCGCATAGCTAGACGTTACTCCGTTTCGTCGGGAGAGACGTACCAGGAGATTTCGCTGTCCTCGCCCACGGGCGGCTGGGCCGTCGTGTAATGGAGTGATCGGCTCACTGTACGAAGGAGCGCGCATGGAGGAATGGACACAGACCTTGGGCGCCGGGCCGCTTCTGGGCATCGCGGCGGGTGCCATTGCCTTGATCCTCGTGCTGGTGATCTGGGTGAGGCTTCACGCGTTCCTAGTGCTGATCATCGTGTCGCTGGCTACCGCGTTGGCCGCCCGGGTCCCGTTGAAGGCCATCGTCGAGACGATGAGCGATGGATTCGGCGCGACGCTTGGCTCCGTGGCCCTCCTGGTGGGTCTTGGCGCCATGCTTGGCAGGTTGGTGGAAACATCGGGTGGTGCGCAATCGCTGGCCGATGCGCTGATTGGGCTCTTTGGCGAGAAGCGCGCCCCGCTGGCGTTGGGCGTGACGTCGCCGATCTTCGGATTCCCCATCTTCTTCGACGCCGGACTGATGGTGATGCTGCCCATCATTTTCGCCACTGCCCGCCGGATGAAGGCGCCCGTGTTGCTCTACGGAATGCCCGCGGCGGGGGCATTTTCCGTGATGCACGTGTTCCTGCCCCCGCATCCTGGCCCTATTGCCGCCAGCGAGTATTACGGGGCGAACGTCGGGATTGTCTTGCTGGTCGGGCTCGTTGTGGCGCTGCCCACGTGGTGGGTCTCTGGATATCTGCTAGGCAGGTGGATGGGCAGCCGGTGGCGTCTGCCCGTGCCCGACCTGCTTAGCGGCGGCCCGCGGGATGACGATCAGCCGGCACGGCCGCCGTCGGCTGGGACCATCGTCGGCATCATGCTGGTGCCGGTGGCCCTGATCTTTCTCAACACCGGGCTCAACATGGCCGGAGCCATGGGCTGGGTACCTCCAGACGCGGCCTGGGTGCTGGGGCTCAGGCTGCTGGGGGAGACGCCGGTGGCGCTGCTCGCCGCGGTGCTGGTTGCGGCTGCGGTGTTGGGCAACGCCCGAGGCGAGGGCGGCACCGCGTTGGAGAAGACACTGGATGGTGCCCTCGGGCCGGTGTGTTCCGTCATTCTGGTCACTGGGGCGGGCGGCATGTTCGGGGAAGTTTTGCGGGCCTCGGGGATTGGCGACGCGTTGGCCGACACCATCGGCAACCTGGGGGTGCCCGTCGTGATCGCGTGCTTCCTGATCTCCGTCATCCTGCGGGTGGCGCAGGGGTCGGCCACGGTGGCGCTGGTCACCACGGCCGGGCTGATGAGCGCCTCCGTAGCCGCGGGCGGGTTCAACGGTGTGCAGCTTGCCGCGATCGTGCTCGTCACGGCGGCCGGCTCCGTGGCGGCTTCGCACGTCAACGACTCCGGGTTCTGGCTCGTAGGCCGGCTCATGGGAATGGACGTGCCCACCACGCTGAAGACATGGACGGTGATGGAGACCGTCATCGCGGTGGTGGGTTTCGGCTTGGCACTGATCATTTTCTATGTGGCTGGAGGGGTCTCGTGATGGTGGGTCACGTGGTGATCATGGGCGTTGCTGGCACGGGGAAGACGACGGTTGGGCGCGGCGTCGCCGGTGCCTTCGGCCTGCCGTTCGCCGAGGGCGACGACTTCCACAGCCAGGCCAACAAGGCCAAGATGGGGGCCGGGCACCCGTTGACCGACGAGGACCGGTGGCCGTGGCTACGGTCGCTGCGGGACTGGATGTCGGCGGAGGCTGCGGAGTGCCGCTCG
>JBHADA010000091.1:0-19337 GCA_041854805.1 Arachnia sp. | reverse complement strand
GCCTTCCCCGGTTTCCCGCCATGAGCGAGCCCGGCGGCAACCACGCCGTCGGCCAGTTTGCGGAGCTTGGCCGTGACCTCGTGGAGTTGCACAAGTTGACGTCGCTTCGCCGCCGCGGACCGCGCGGGGCTATCTTCAGACTCCACCGGCGACGCCAGAGCCTCACGCAACTCGACGGCGCGCTTGATGATCGAGTCCGTATCGGCCTCGAAGATGTCAAACATGTCCTGTTGCCGGTTGGCTTTGACCGGGTCGATGTGCATGGCCCGAAGCTGGCTGAGATCTGTGAGCCCAAGCAGAGAGTTGCCCAGGAAGACCTTGTCATCGACGAATGAGAAGGGCAGATTGCGGTCCAGCGAAACGAGCCAGAGCGACAGTTTGCACATTTCAATGGCCATGTCATTGATGTCGGCGCCATAGAGGCACTTGGCGACGACCTCACGGATCGCAAGTGTGTGCAGATCCCTGCGCCCCGCGAGCGAGTGATCCTCGGTGACCCAGGCTTCGACGAGCCGGTCGGCGAGGAACCGTGCGGCGGCAACGAGGAACGCTCCCGAGCCGCAGGCGATGTCGGCCACCTTGAGGTTGAGGATGTCGGCCGAGGGCTTCAGCTTCCACTCGTCACGATGCGCCGTTTGATGCGGCCCAGGGGCATAGACGAGAGGTTCGAGGGCGTGCGTCACGACGTCCTCGGCGAGTGACTTGGGCGTGTAGTGCGCTCCGGCATTTCTTCTAGATGGTGTTTCCACAACGAGCAGCGCGCCCTCAAGCACGACGAAGGGGCGATTACGCAGATCTTGGCGCACAAGACCGAGCCAAGGCTTGATCCGCTCGCGGAGGTTGAGATCGCCCCCGACGGCCTGCGTCAGGGCACTCACCACACCCGGGTTGACGTCGGCAGCGATGCCCTTGGCGATCTTGGATTTTGACGATGGCTTCGCCGCGGGCTGATCGGTCTTGACCCAGGCCAGGATTGCTTCTGCCAGCTTCTTGGGGTCGCTGTACGATAGGGCGAGTTCCTCCAGCCTAGCCAACGGAATCTCGGGTTCCGCGCCACGAGAGCCCAGCAGGCCAACGACCACATCGGGCGCAAGGGTGGCGGTGTAGCCCAGCAGACCTTCATACATGTACCCAATCTGCTCGACATCGATATCGCGGAACGAGATACGGCGGGCCTCGTTCTGAACCTCTGCGACCTGCACGGCGCGCAGCACATGCAGCATCACACGATCAGTAACGCTCACCCCGAGGACACCCAGCTCATTCGTGGCGGTCAGGAACGGGAATCGTGCCGGGTCGAATAATGAACCGCCATAGGCGGGCATACGAAGGTTCTCGAACGTCGCCCCCTGATATAGGGCATTACTGGTGGCGAGTAACCGATGCCAGGTGAGCGAGGTGGCGTCGAGAGACTCTTCACTCTCCGCAGCCTCACGCGCTGCGAGTCGATCGAGCTCACCCGAGATGCCATAGCCCTGGTCAAACAACTCGCCCTGTGGCAACAGCCCTCGCTCCTCGGCGAAGAGCAGGAATACGACCCGCATCATCACCGTGACCGCAGCCTCGTAACTCTCGTGGGCCAGGGCTGGCAGCGGGTCGGGTAGGCCGCGTCGCTTCGCATCAGCCGCTGCCTCAGAGAACGCCTGAATCAGCAATTCAACTGCGTTGCGCACCTGGGCCCCCAGGGCGTCAGTGATCTCTTCCGCAGCGGCCACTGATTCCTCAAACAGCGCTGGGAGCCGCTCGGCGGGGTCACCACCGATGATGTACTGCCGCCCAAGCACTGTGAGGAAGGCGTCGCGAGTACGCGGTTCTTCCGTCCAGGTAAGAGCATCAACAATGCCGGATGCGGCCATGGAGCCTTCGCGCGCACACACCAGGGCCCACCAGCGGCCATCGGTCACAACGCCGATCGGCACCTTGCTTTCCCGCAGCATCGCCTCAACTCGGTCGATCGGGTTGGCTGCCCACAGGTCCCCCGGAACCTCCCGCAGGGAATCGGCAGGATCGATGACATGAACAATCGCGCCGATCCCGTCATCGCCACGTAGGGCTGCCTGCGCGTGAACGGATACCTGGCGATTGGGAGAATGGGCCTCGACTCCGGGCACTTCACCCCAGGCGAGCGACTCCCCCCAACCCACTACATCGCGCAACACGGTCTCGACCCATCCATCACGGGCCACGCGGTAATCAGCGAGCGCGGTTTCGGAATCAGAGTCTCGATCAAGACGTTCCCATGCCGCTTCGAAAGGCTTGCGTGCCTCAGCAAGCGTCGCCTTGCGGATGTCGGCAAGCTGCGGCATGCCTTCGGGCCAGACGCGTTTGAGTGGCGCAATGGCAAGAAACGGCCCATCGGTGTCGACGAGTTCGAGCCAGTTGCGGTGTAGGTCAGCGGAGTTGGAAGTTGACCGCTTCCGAACCGATCTGCGTGCCATCATTCAAGCCACCCTTCGGCATCAGCGCCCGTGAGCGCAAAGACTACAGCGGCGGCTGTGGTGTGGGGCTTCACGTCGGCATACCTGTCTTTAATTGCGGCGACCTCTCGGGCCTCCTCGTCGTCGATCTCGTCGAGACGGCGCCTCATGGCATCCCGGTCGCGCCGCCACTGGCGTTCCTGATCGGGATCATTGAAGAGTTGACCCTGAGCTTCGGTCTCTTGGGCTTGGAGACTGACGAGCGAGTCACGCAAGTTCCTGCGGAACGCAGCGAAAATCTCCTGCGCGCGTTGCACGTCGGCAGCCTCGCGACGCTGAAGTTGGTCAGTCACTTGAGCCTGCTTGCGCTCCGCACGGCGACGCATGGCCAACTCCAAGCTCTGCCGCAGTGGAGCCTCTGGCACGTTCCAGATGTCGGCAAGCTGGTCACGCACCTGTTCATCAGCGAGCACGAGGTTGTCGGCGTCGAGCGCGGTTTCGAGCGCTGCCTCGGCGCGTTCCTCGGCCATCGCTCGCCTGCCTCTGAGCCGAACCCCGGCGAGGAACACCTCCTCGTGCAACCGGATCCCGCCACGGCCGACGAGCACCATACGAGTTACTGCGGCGACGAACGACTCCTCAAGGTCATCCACTACAACGGCAGTAGCCCGGCTCAACGTTGAGTCCGCGCTCCATAGCGAGCGACGCAATAAACGCTGAGCCCTCTGCACAATTGGGTGCCCGAGGTGCACATATACCAGATCGGCGCGACCTTCGGCGGCATCAGGGTCGAAGGTGATTGGTCTCAACTCGCCCGGACTAAGACGGGTATCAAGGCCCCGTAAAGTATCTCGCCACCCGGCCGTCAACACTGGCACGGTGAAGACCTCCGTGTCCGTGTCTTGCGTGAAATCGTAGTTGGGCACGAGTGAAGATTGGTGGTTGATGCGGAGCGCGGTGTCAACAACGCGGCGCAAGTTGGCCGGGTCGAGATGCATCTCGGCACGGGAGGCATCGTAGCCCTGCTCCAATTGGGTCAGCCTGGCGTTGAGTTCCAGACCACCCGCCAACGTTTGGTTGATCACGGCGTTGGCGTCAACGCCCTTCGCCTTGCGTTTCGTGGAGCGTTTGCCGAAGTGGCTCTGAATCTCCTCACCGACGACCTGGTTGGCCGAGCCGAGGTCATACTCCACCTGAGCGATCTTGCGAGCAATGATCTCCATGAAACGCAGATCGGAACCGTAGCTCGACGAGTCACGGGCGGGCGCGAAGTGATAAACCTGCGGCTCCTCGGTCTGCCCGTATCGGTCGATCCGTCCAATACGCTGCTCCAAACGCGATGGATTGAACGGAATATCGAAGTTCACCAGACGATGGCAATACGTCTGAAGGTCAATTCCCTCGCCCGCGGCGTCAGTAGCCAGCAACACCCGCACCGGTTCCTTCGACGGATCAGCGGTGAACTGTGATCGGATGAACTCGCGGTCTTCCGGCGTGGTCGATCCCTGGATCACCGCAAGGCGGTCGTCGTTGTAGCCGTGCTGACGTAGCGTCCGAGTAAGCCATTGGACGGTATCGGCGTACTCAGTGAAAACGACGACGCGCTCGTTGGACCAGTGCTTGCCGTCGGGTCGGCACACCGCCTCGAGGAACGTGAGGAGTCTGCCTAGGCGCGAGTCAGCGCGGCTCTCATAACCGAGTCCCCAACTCGCCAGAGTTTCGAGTTGGCCGGGTTCAGCACCAACGAGAGGGTCGGAACCCTTTGACTCGCGCAGACGCTCGGACTCATCCTGCTCCCACAAGCCCTCTTCCTCATCCGCCTGACCCTCGCCGAAGATGTCGTCATAGTCGTCGTCCGATAAACCACGGCTCGCATTCGACGCTAAATAGTTACTCAGCGTCGCGCCGAACGCGTATGGGCTCGACAGGAAACGCTTCTTCAGCAACATGGTGACGATGTCACCACTCGGTTTCGTGCCATTCAGGCGGGCACTCTTGGTCACGATCTGCTCAAGAAGCGTGAACATCGCCTGCTCATCGTCAGTCGGTTCGAACGGCAGGGTGTTCACTGTGCGCCTCTTGAACCCCTTGCCTGCCAGGTCGGTCTTGAGACGTCGAACAGTGACATCCTTCAAAGCGTTCGGGTCGAGTTGCGCCCCCCGAGCGAACCGGCGCGGGTCGATCATCTCCATCAGTGCCGTGAACGACTCTGGATGCCCGTTATGCGGCGTCGCGCTAAGAAAGAGCCGATGCTCGCATTTCTCGGCGAGCTGGCGCACCGCCACGGTTCGCTGAGTGTCAACCGCGTACCCACGACCGCTCGCCACTGCTGAGGGGCTCGACGGTGCCACGTGGTGCGCCTCGTCGACCACAAGGATGTCGAACGCGTAACGGTTGCCGGTCTTCGGGTTGTTCGCCTGCGTGTATACATCGCGCAGCAGGCGCTGCGCGCGCACCTGCGGAAGCCATGCCATGCTGACGATCACACGCGGAAAGATCTTGAAGGGATTCGCTTGTAGGCCGTGCGTACGCCGCACCTTGGCCATGAGTTCCGAGTTCACGATGATGAACTCAAGGCCGAACTTCTCGCGCATCTCGTCCTGCCACTTGAGGGACAGGCTCGGAGGGCAGACGATGACCGCTGTTCGGGCACGATGCCGTAAGAGCAGCTCCTGAATGACCAAGCCCGCCTCGATCGTCTTGCCCAAGCCGACGTCGTCGGCCAGTAGCAAGTTTGCTCGCGGTGCAGTGAGTGCCCGGCGTAGCGGCTCCAACTGGTACGCCTCGACATTGATACCAGACCAGAATGGCGCCTGGTACCGATTCGGGTCAGCGCTCGTGACCGCTCCCCAACGCATAGCGTCGATGAACCCCGCGAGTGTTATGGGATCATCGAAGTTGTCCGCGTGGATCAAATCTGGAAGGCCCTGAGCAGGTGTGATGCTCTGCCCCACCTCAAGCTCCCACACGACGCTGAGTTGCGCGCCAAGGCTGCCTTCATCGAGAGATTGAAGGCTGACGACGTGGCTCAATTGCGCCGTGGCCTCGTCGGCGGGGCTACGTGGCAACCCTTGATCCTGGACGTTCGTGACGGCCCATGTCGACCCGCGGACCTCCACCACCTGCCCGGGCTCAGGCAACGTCGGCGTCCCCGCCTTGCCATTCAGACCATTGCCAGCGACACCAACCCCAGACACGGCCTTGACCTTATCCATAAACTCCGACAATTACGTGATGTCCCGCAAACCTAACGAGCGCGCAACAGGGCCGAGGCTCAGCCACGTCGTCACCTCCTGGAATCAGATGCGCGCCACCGCGCACGCTTACCCTATCGATGGTCAAACCTGCCGATCTCGCGACTCGCTCAACCGTGGCGCCGTTCGCTCACTCCCGGCACATCGCCCGACGCTGCGCCTGGCCCCTAGACTGACCGCGGAGGTGAAGCATGCGGGATTTTCATAGGCCGGTGCACCGGCCCGCCGAGGTGATCGAGGCGCTGGCTGGTGGAGGCGACCCCGCCGAGGCTAGTTCCCTGGCCCACGACACGGCCGCAGCGCTGCTGCACCGTATCCATACGGCCGAAGACCCAGACGTGGTGGAGCGGCTCATCGCCTACGCCGATCTGCACGGCATCGACGACGTGGCCGAGCTATGGGCAGCGGCCCCCGCCGTCAGCCTGCCGGGCGCGATGTGGCGGCTGTACCTCATCCGTCATCTGGTCAACCAATCACGCGAGGAAGCGAGCTATCTGTTCCGGCGCGGTCTTGAGATGGACGGCGGCGTCAACCAGGCCATCGCCGGCTCACCCAGCGCACCGGGCCCGAATGAGGTGGTGGAGCTCGCCACCACCATCCTGCGTGGTGCCTTCACGGGCGACTTCGCGGACGCGCTCCACCGGGCCAGCGCCTTCGCACGGGTCATGGCCCTGGGCTCCGACTCCATGCTGGACGGACTCGGTGACGCTCCAGGGGCGCGCCAGGAGCGCCGCCGAGGAGACGGATATCGCGACCTCGCCGCGGAGTTAGAGGCCAGCGCGCGGCTATGGAACGAGGGGCAACTGCGTTAGACTCGACCCGCCGGGCCGCGGTAACCCCGGGCTCCACTTTTTGCCGCTACGAGCGGCCACGCGCCGAGAGGCGTTCTGCGGTCCGGCCCACTCCTTTCCGCCCGTGTTGGCGTCTGGCACCCTTGGTGCGTGAGCAGTTATTTCCACCCGAGCGGGGCGGGCGATTCCTGGGGCCGGATCGGACGCATTGAGATCACCTCCACCGTCGCCGTCGTTGCCCTCGGCGCGCTAGGCATCCTGGCCTCCGTCGTGTGGCCTCCCCTCCACCAGATCCTGGCCTATGCACCCGACGCGTTGCTGCGGGGCCAGGCATGGCGGGTCATCACTTGGCCGTTGGCCGACAGCATCTCGCTGTGGAGCGTGCTCAACCTGGTGCTGTTGTGGTATTTCGGCCGCTACCTGGAACACGACATCGGCCGCAACGCCATGGCGTGGCTCTACGCCGGAATCTGGGGCAGCCTCACCCTGGCCACCACCGCAGTCCGCGTGCTTGGGCCAACGGCCATCGCGGGCATGCAACTGGTCGAGTTCGCGGTGCTGCTGCTGTGGATCGCGCAATACCCCAGCATGAGGTTCCTGTTCAATATCCCGGCTTGGGCGTTCGGCGCTTTCATCCTGGGGCTCAACGTGTTGAGCCTCCTCGCCGCCCGCGACATGACGAGCCTGCTCGTGTTGCTGCTCAGCTTGACGCTGGTAGCGGTGTTCGCCCGCTCCCAAGGGCTGCTCAGCCAGTACGCCTGGATCCCAGGGTCGCGTCGAGACTCATCCTCGCCGAGAAAATCCAGGCGGTCGAAGAACGTACAACGCCAGCAGCAGCGTCAACGCTCGGCCGCCGAGCGCATCGACGAACTGCTCGACAAGATCAACGCCGAGGGCATCCACTCCCTGACGAAGAAGGAGCGTGCCGAATTGAACAAGCTTCGCCAGCAACGACGGAGTTAGGCTGGGCGAGTGAGGATCACCCAGCACGAGCAGGTCCCGGCACCCACCTCGCCAGAGATGTGGGTCCATCGCCTCGACGCCGAACTGTGGCGACAAGCAGTAACAGACCTCTTCGGCAACGCCGACCTGGGCGAGACCGCGGAACGTCGATGGGCCAATGCGGCGCTGCCGCAGTACTCACGTTCCCTGAACTTCGTGGCCCACGTCGACGACCGGCCGGTGGGCAGCGCCATCCTCGAACTTCCGCAAGCGGATAACCGCGATGTCGCCTACCTCCACGTGGTGGTGGACGCCGGACACCGGGAACGCGGCATCGGCGGGGCGTTGTTCGACGCGGCACAGCGCGTCGCCATGGCCCAGGGCCGCACCAGCTTGCAGGGCCAGACCTACGACCCGCTGGTGCCCACGGGAACCCGACGCATCCGCGGCACACACGGCGACGGCGAGATCGATCCCGCTTCGCCCCAGGCCAGGTTCGCCCTCAGCCGCGGCTTCCGCTTGATGCAGGTGGAGACCTTTTCCCGCCTCATCCTCGGCCCTCTGAATGAGCTCAAGGCGATGGCCACCCGCGCCCGGGAAGGCGTTCCTGGGGAGTACGAGATCGATACTTGGAACGGTCCGGGCACCAGCGCACGGGCCCGCGACGTGGCGGCACTGCTGGCGGCCCTGAGCACCGACATCCCCACCGGCGGCGCAACGCTCGAGGAGGAACACTACGATGCCGAACGCGTGGCAGCGCAGAATCGGGTCTTCGCCGAGGCGGGCATCGAAACCATCGTGACCGCCGCCAGGCACCGCCCCACCGGCCGCCTCGTGGCCATGACCCGCATCATCAAGGATCCCTCACTGGATGAGACGGCCGACCAGTGGGAGACCATCGTCCAGCGCGACCATCGCGGCCACGGTCTGGGACTGGCGATCAAGGCGGTCAACCATGCCGCGGCCGCCGCGCGCTGGCCGAAGCTGGAGCGCCTAATCACGAGCAACGCGTCGGAGAACGAACACATACTGCGCATCAATAACTCGCTGGGGTACCGCCCCTTCGCCGCCAGTGGCTCGTACGAGAAGTCCCTATCACCTACAACGTCGCCCTCTCGTTCTGCCTGATAACGCTGGACGAATCATCGGCGCTGGGTGGTGCCTCGCCTGCCCTACCACGTCCTCGAAGGAGATCCTCCATGTCGCTGCCGACGAATGCCGACCGCCCGGATGGATGGTGGCGGCGGAGCACCGTCTACCAGATCTATCCCCGGTCCTTCCAAGACTCGAACGGCGACGGGGTGGGCGATCTTCCCGGCATCATCGCCCGGCTCGATTACTTGGCCGAGTTGGGCGCGGAGGTGATCTGGCTCTCGCCGATCTATCCCTCACCCATGGTCGACAACGGCTACGACATCTCTGACTATGTCGACATCGACCCCACCTTCGGCACACTCGATGACTTCGACGCCCTCCTGCGCGGAGCCCACGCCCGAGGGCTGAAGGTGGTGGTTGACCTCGTGGTCAACCACACCTCGGACCAGCACCCATGGTTCCAGGACTCCAGGGATCCGGCCTCGGCGAAGCGCGACTGGTACTTCTGGCGGCCGGCCCGCGCCGGCGCCACTCCTGGAGCCGACGGTGCCGAGCCCGACGACAGCCCAGCCGCGTTCGCGCCCACCGCCTGGCACTTCGACGAGGCCAGCGGCGAGTATTACTTCGCCATGTTCAGCGCTGGCCAGCCGGACCTCAACTGGGAAAACCCTGAGGTCCGGGCCGCCGTGTACGAGGTGATGCGGTTCTGGATCGACCGTGGGGTCGACGGCTTCCGGATGGACGTGATCAACCTCATCTCCAAGCCCGAGGGCCTGACCCGCCCGGGACCCGTCGAGCCCGGCGCGGGCCAATGGCACAGCATCGCCAACGGGCCGCGGCTGAACGAGTTTCTGGCTGAGATGAACCGCGAGACCGGGCTCACCGAGCGGCACCTGCTCACCGTCGGAGAGATGCCCGATTCGACGGTGGAGATCGCCCGGCGGGTGACGGACGAGGGCGCCCGAGAGCTGAACATGGTGTTCACCTTCGAGCACATGAACCTGGACCAGGCCGGGCCCCAGAAGTGGGACCTCGGCCCGCTGCCGCTGCCCACTCTGAAGCGCAACCTGGCGCGCTGGCAGGACGGGCTGGCCGACGTCGGCTGGAACTCGCTGTACTGGGGCAACCACGATCAGCCTCGGGCGGTGTCCCGCTTCGGCGACGACTCCTCCGCGCACCGAGCCACCTCAGCCAAGACGCTGGCCACCGTGCTGCACCTGCACAAGGGCACGCCCTACATCTACCAAGGCGAGGAGCTGGGCATGACCAACTTCCCGTTCACCTCCATCGACGAGTACCGAGACGTCGAGAGCCTGAATCACTACCGGCTCGCCACCTCTCACGGGGTGAGCGAGGCCGAGGCGCTGACCCAGTTGTCCGCCAAGAGCCGCGACAACGCCCGCACACCCATGCAGTGGGACGCGTCGGCAGGGGCGGGATTCACCACGGGTGAGCCATGGCTTCCGATACACCCAAACCACGAGCGGATCAACGCCGCTGCCCAGGTCGGCGACCCGGGCTCGGTGTTCGCGCACTACCGGGCCCTGGTGGCGCTGCGACGTGATGACCTCACCGTGCAGCAGGGCCGCTTCGAGTTGCTGGCCCCGGACGACGAGCAGATCTGGGCCTTCACCCGCACCCTCGGCGATGACCGTCTGCTGGTGCTGGCGAACTGCTCCTCGGCCCCGGCGCCGATCCCCGCGGGCCTGGCACCGCTGCTCGATGGCGCCCACCTGCTACTGGGCGTCAATGCCGGCGAAGACAAGACCGAGTTGGCGCCGTGGGAGTCGCGGGTGTTGCGCCTCTCATGAAGCAGTAATGCCCGCCGCTGGGCGTAACGAGAACACCAGCAACGGCCGGTCGAGTCACTGGGCCCCGAAGGGCGTTTCTTCTTAGAAGGAAAGCCCTCGCAGAAGAACACCTGCCAGGCCCACTCGACCGGCGGGTATCCGGTTCAGTAGGTTTAGGCGCGCTGGACGGCGCCGAAGCGCTCCACCGCCACCGCCACCGCGGCCTGACGCGCCTGCGCGGCCTCTGCGTCGGTGAGGGTGGACGAACCCCTAAAACGCAGCGCGAAGGCCAGCGACTTCTTGCCTTCCCCCGCCTGCTCGCCGGTATAGACGTCGAACAGGGAGATCGACTCCAGCAACTCCCCGGCGCCCTCCACGAGAGCCGCCTCCACGGCCGCCGCAGGCACCGAGGCATCCACGATGAGGGCCACGTCCTCCTTGGCCAGGGGGAAGCTCGACAGGGCGCCAATGCGGCCCGAGCGAGAGGCGCGGGCAAGGAGCGCGTCCAAGTCGAGTTCCACGGCACAGGTCCGCTCCGGCAGCCGGAGGGCCTTGACGACGGCCGGGTGCAGTTCACCGGCATAGCCGATGGTCTGTCCCTGCACGAATAGCGCGGCGCAACGCCCGGGGTGCCATGGCTCCTGTTGAGCGTTGGCGCGGCCCAGCCGCAGGCCAACCGCAGCGGCCGCAGTCTCTGCGAACGCCACGACATGAGTCCAATCGGCCGGGACCGCGGGCCCATGCCAGCCAGCGGGCAGCCAGTTGCCCGTCACCACGGCGGCGAGATGTTGCGGCTGCCTCGGCAAGGACGCGTCGATGGCGGCGAGTTCCTCGTCGCTTGGCCGTGAGGCGACGCCGGGACGCGGGGCGGGCGCGGCGCTGGCGTCGAAGAACACACGCCCACGTTCGAACAGCGCCACGTCGGTCAGCGAGCGAGACGTGTTTCTCGTGATCGCCGCGAATAGGCCAGGCAACAGCGTGGTGCGCAGCTTGGGTTGGGCCTCCGACAACGGGTTGGCCAACCGCACACCATCGCGGCGTGGGTCGCCTGCCGGGATCCGCATGCGGTCCAACTCGTCGTCACCGATGAACGGCAGCGTGAGCACCTCGGTGAAACCTGCGGCCGCGACCGCCCGCAGGACGGAGCGCCGGTCTCGGATCTCGCGGGTCAATCCCACCGATGCAGGCGGCTGCGGCAGCTTCAGCCCAATCCTGTCGTAGCCGATATGCCGGCCCACCTCCTCGACCACGTCGTAGGGATCCACCAGATCTCCACGCCAACTGGGCGCGGTGACCGTAAGCGAGTCTCCCAAGACGGTGGTGGGAATGGCGCTAGCGCCCAATAGCCGCAGGATCTCATCCTGTTCGACCTCCGTGCCCAACACCGCGGGAATCAAGCCAACGCGCATGGCGATCCGGTGCGGTTCAGGGGCCGCGCCCACCACCGTGGTGGCAGCAACCTGCCCCCACCCCAGTTCGGCGAGGAGCTTGGCCGCCCGGAGCGCCGCCGCATAGGGAAGGCGCGGGTCGACGCCGCGCTCGAACCGCTTGGACGCCTCGGACGGAAGGCCATGGCGGCGGAATGTCCGCGACACCGATGCCGGGGCGAAGTTGGCGGCCTCCAGCACGACGGTAGTGGTGCTGGAGGACACCTCGGTGGTCTCGCCACCCATCACACCGGCCAAGCCGATGGGACCCGAATCATCGGTGATGAGCAGGTCGTCTGGGTCGAGCTCCCGGTCCACGCCATCCAAGGTGCGCAGCCTCTCCCCCGGCTCCGCGAGACGCACGCGGATGGGGCCCGCGAGCTTGTCGGCGTCGTAGGCGTGCAAGGGCTGGCCGGATTCCAACATGACGTAGTTGGTGACGTCGACCGCCATGGAGATGGAACGCACACCACTGGCACGCAACCGGTCCGCCATCCACTTGGGTGTGGGAGCCGACGGGTCGATGCCCTCGATGGTGAGCGCCACGAAGACCCCGCACCGCTCGCTCAGCAACTCGACGGGGTATCCCTGCGTACTGGGCTCGGGCAGCGGGGCGCGGTACGGGTCGTTGAAACCCGTGTCGTTGGCGATGGCGGCCTCCCGCGCCAGGCCCCGCAGCGAGAGGCAGTAGCTGAGGTCCGGCGTCACGTCAATGTCGAGCACCTCGTCGGCTCCCCACAGCAAGGCGATGGCGTCGTCACCGGGCTGCGCCGCCACCTCGGGAAGCACGATGATGCCGCTGTGATCGTCGCCGAGCCCCAGCTCGTCCTCGGCGCAGATCATGCCGTCGGAGACGTGACCGTAGGTCTTGCGGGCAGCGATCTGAAAGTCTCCGGGCAGAACGGTTCCCGGCAGAGCGACGACGACAAGGTCGCCCTCGACAAAATTGTCGGCTCCACACACGATGCCGCGGCTGGCCGGATACTCCTCGGTCGCGCCGTCGTTGTAGGGGCCGACGTCGACCCGGCAGTAGCGGATGGTCTTGCCGTTCTTCTGCGGCTCGGACGTGAAGCTGAGCACCCGGCCCACCGTCAGCGGCCCAGTCACCGGGGAAGACACCTGCTCAATGTGCTCCACGGTGAGGCCCACCTTGGTGAATTGATCGGCCAAGGTGTGCACGGTGACGCCTCTGGGCAAGGTGACAAGGTCACGCAGCCAGGACATGGGTGCCTTCATCGGGCTCCTCCTAGAACGGAACGGCTGAAGCGGATGTCGCCTTCGACGAATTCGCGCAAGTCGGGGGCGCCCGTGCGGAACATCACGGTGCGGTCCACTCCCACACCAAATGCGAAGCCGGAGTAGACGTCGGGATCGACCCCACAGGCGATGAGTACTCGCGGGTTAACGACGCCGCAGCCGACCCACTCGATCCACCCCTCGGACTTGCAGGTGCGGCAGGGCGCGTCAGGGTTGCCGACGGATGCGCCACGGCAAACGAAGCATTGAAGGTCCACCTCGGCACTGGGCTCGGTGAACGGGAAATAGTGCGGGCGCATGCGGGTGGTGATGTCGCCAAACATCTCCTTGGCCAGGTGTTCCAACGTGCCACGCAAGTCCGCCATGGAGATGCCCTTGTCCACCACGAGCCCCTCGAGCTGGTGGAAGACGGGCAGGTGGGTGGCGTCATATTCGTCCGCGCGAAACACCTTGCCCGGGCTGATCACGTACAGCGGGACGCCGTGGGTGAGCAGTTCACGGGCCTGCACCGGGGACGTCTGGGTGCGCAACAGCTTGGCGGCGCTGGGCGGGTCGAGCCAGAGGGTGTCCTGCTCGCCGCGGGCCGGGTGGTCGGGAGCCAGGTTGAGAGCGTCGAAGTTGAACCATTCGGCCTCGGCCTCCGGGCCGTCCGCGATCCGCCATCCCATGGACGCGAACACGTCGACCATCTCCTCAATGAGGTTACTGACGGGATGCAGGGCGCCTCGCGGGGTGAGGTCGACGGGCAGAGTCATATCGACGCGTTCGGCCACCAGCGCGGCCGCCTCTTCCTCTGCGGCAAGGTCGGCCTGACGGGCAGCGAACGCCTCATTGACGCGTGCGCGCGCCTTGCCGACGCGCTGCCCGGCCTCCTTACGGGCCTGGGGCGGTAGGGCCCCGATCTCCCGGTTGGCCAGGGCCAACTGCGAGGTGTCGCCGGCATGGACGGCGCGGGCTCGCTTCAGCTCGGCGGTGGTTGCGGCCTCATCGAACGCGGCGAGGGCATCTGCGACATAGCCTTCGATGGCCGCCGGATCCAACGCGGCCACTCGCTTCGGGTCGAAGTTGTCATTGGGACCGGACACCGGTTCCTCCTTCTGCGCGTCGTTGCGCCGATGCGGTGGCATACAAGCACACCGCCGCGGCGCTGGAAAGGTTGAGACTTTCCGCCTGCCCCCACATTGGCACGGCCACCAGCTCATCGGCTAGGGCAGCGTGTTCCGGGGGTAATCCCCAGGCCTCGTTGCCCATGATCCAGGCGATGGGGCCGTCGAGTTCCCCCGCCGCCGCCTTGAGGTCGAGTGCGGTGCCGTCGCCGTCGGCGGCCAGCACCGTCATCCCCTGCTCCTTGAGCCGTGCCACGGATTCGTCGAGGCTCACGCCGGTGAGGATGGGAAGGTGGAAGAGGCTTCCGACCGTGGCTCGCACGGTCTTCGGATTATGGATCTCGACGCTGCCCACGGTGAAGATCACCGCGTCCGCGCCGAAGGCGTCGGCGCACCGGATGACGGTGCCGGCATTACCGGGGTCACGTACCTGGGCACAGATAACCACGAGACGAGCACCAGCCACGTGCTGCCAGCCGAAGTCGAGCTTCCGGCACACCGCGACGATGCCCTGCGGAGTGACGGTGTCGCTGAGCTGACGCATCTGCTGCCGTGTGGCGTACCGCACGGCAACGTCCGTTCCGCCGAGCAGGTCGGCGTGCCTGGCCGGGTCGTCGACGATCACCTCGGTGACCCGCCCCGGCTCGGCCAAGGCTTCGCGGACCGCTTGACGCCCCTCCACGAGGAACGCGTCGGCGGCGTCACGGCCACGGCGCTGCGTCAGGCGACGAACCGAACGCAGCGCCCCGCTTCCGAGGGCTGCGTCCGGTTCCAGTGTTGTCTCTCGCATGCCCGTCAGGCAGCGGCGGGCTGGTTGTCCTTGGCGAGGGTGACGAGGGCGCTGAACGTGGCGGGGTCATTGACGGCCAAGTCGGCCAGGATCTTGCGATCCACCTCGACGCCAGCGGCCTTGAGGCCGCTGATGAAACGGTTGTAGGTCATGCCCTCAGCGCGGACGGCGGCGTTGATCCGCTGGATCCAGAGCGAACGGAAGTCGCCCTTCCTGGCGCGACGATCGCGGTAGGCGTAGGTGGCCGAGTGAAGGACCTGTTCCTTAGCCTTGCGGTACAGACGGGAACGCTGGCCACGGTAGCCAGAGGCGAGTTCGAGGATCTCGCGGCGCTTCTTGTGCGCGTTGACAGAACGCTTGACGCGTGCCATGGGTTACTCCTAGGGATGAGTCGGCTATGCCGACGGGTGAGGATGGGACGTGGGTGGCTCAGCGGCCCTTGTGCTTGCCAAGAAGCTTGCGCACCTTCTTGGCGTCGGGCGCGGAGACGGCCTCGGCGGCCTGCAGGCGGCGGATGCGCGTGGAGGCCTTGTGCTCGTTGAGGTGACCCAGGTTGGCCTGGCGACGCAACAGCTTGCCGGTTCCCGTCGTCTTGAACCGCTTCTTCGCACCGGAATGCGACTTCATCTTCGGCATATATGGCTCGCTTTCTTCTCTGCTGACCTGATCAGAGGTCGATGTCTGGGTCCATGTTGTCCGCGGGACCCCGCTTCTTCTTCGTCGGCTGCTTGGATGCCGCGGCACGCAGTTCGGCCTCGACGGCCTTGTTCTGCTCCGCGTCTTCCCTTCGCCTGGCCATGCGCCGGTCTCGGTCCGCCGCCTGGTCGGCCTTCGCCTCGGTCTTCTTCTTAGTCGGGCCAAGCACCATGAGCATGTTGCGACCGTCCTGCCTAGGCGCCGACTCGACATAGCCGAACTCGGCCACGTCGTCCGCCAAACGCTTGAGCAAATCCATGCCCAACTCTGGGCGGGACTGCTCGCGGCCACGGAACATGATGGTGATCTTGACCTTGTCGCCAGCCTTCAGGAAACGGACCACGTGGCCCTTCTTCGTCTCGTAATCGTGATTGTCGATCTTGAGCCGAAGCTTCATCTCCTTGATGATGGCATTGGACTGGTTGCGTCGGGCGTCGCGCACCTTCTGCGCCGCCTCGTACTTGAACTTCCCGTAGTCCATGAGCTTGGCGACCGGCGGCCGCTCGTGCGGCGCCACCTCCACCAAGTCGAGATCGTTCTCGGCGGCGAGGCGCAACGCGTCTTCGATGCGCACGATGCCGGCCTGTTCGCCGTTGGGGCCGACGAGCCGGACTTCGGGTACTCGGATTCTCTCGTTGATCCGCGGTTCAGTGCTGATGGGTGCCTCCAGTGTCAGTGATGGTCGGTCATACGACAAAAGGCCCCCGCGCAGGCGGAGACCTCGGCACCGAAAACACGCGACGCGCACCGCGTCGCATTCGGTGACCCGGCTGCCTGTGGCGGCTCGGGTGGGATTGCTCCACTTACAGGGCGAGACTTCTCGCCGGATGACCCTGCGATTCTACGCGTTGCGCGGGACACGGCCAAATCTCGGCCGCGGCCTAGCCGTCGAGAGTGGCAGGCTTAGCCCAACCGAACTCTCCCCCGCCGAGCTCGACCAGCGCCTGCCCATCGGCCAAGCGGGCCAGGGCTTCCCCCTCGATCACGAACGGCGTCGGACCGGCAGCATCAATAAGTAGCCGAGTGGCGCCGGCGGGTTCGACCGTGGCCGCCAACTCATCCAGTAGGCACGGCACAGGCCGGGCATCCGGACGCCAAGCCCGTAACGCATCCACGCCGGTGAAGGCCATCAGATACGTTCCCGTGTGATCGCTCAGCGTGACGGCCGCCATCTCGGCCCTGCGGCGGGGGTCAGGCCCGTCGCCTCCATCGTCGCCCGAGGCAACGATGGGCAACAACAACCGCGACGTGCACAGAGTCACGACGGCGCGCGCATAGGACGTCGAATCCGTCGCCCTGCTCAGCGCCTCCCTGACGGCAGGATCGGGTGCGCCCTCATCCCCAGTGAAACGCGAGTTGGGCCGCGCCAGGGAACGCCGACCTCTCACATGATCCCCCGCTTGCGCAGCAACGCCTCGATCTCCGCGTCCTCCGGATCCACGTTCTTGTTCCCGCCCTTGGTGGATGACGCTGCCGGGGCCGGAGCCTGCTTGCCCGCGCCCACGGCCGGCGCCTGCTGGCCAGGCACCCGCGGCTGCGACTTGGCGGGCTTGGGCTGCTTGGGTTCCTTCGGCTCCTTCGAGAGGAACGCGCCACCGACAACAAAGAGCAGCAGGCCGCCCACCATCATTCCCAAACCCCAGGCGATGGCGGCGTCGAACACGGTGCGCTGCACCCACGCGACGATGGAGGCGATGCCGTTGACGGTGAGAGTGGTGAGGCCGGTGAGGTAGAGGCCGACGAGCAACGCGGCCAAGCCCACGCCCATCACCGCTGGGCGCGCCCGACGGCTCCGCGCCGTCAAACCGGCGGTGACAGCCAAGATCACGAAAGCGGTTCCGAGGGTGAGAAGCAAGGTCAACGGCATGCGGTCAGTCTCCCACATCGCACAGGCTTCATGCCGATACCTCAGACGCGACATGGCCGGCCCCGTGAGGAGCCGGCCATGCGATAGGTCGCCGAAGGACGCGAGGGTCAGCCCTCGATCGCGGTGCCTCCGGCGGCTTCGAGCTTCGCCCGGGCCGAGCCGGAGAAGGCATCGGCCGTGACGTTGAGGGCCACGGACACGTCGCCATTGCCCAGCACCTTGACCAGGCTGCCGGGGCGCACCGCGCCGGCGTCAACCAAGTCGGCCACGCTCACCGAGCCCCCTTCGGGGAACAACTCGGCGATACGGCCCACGTTGACCACCTGGTACTCCACCCGGAACGGGTTCTTGAAGCCCTTGAGCTTCGGGAGACGCATGTGGATGGGCATCTGGCCGCCCTCAAAGTTCTGAGGCACGTTCTTGCGCGCCCCTGTGCCCTTGGTGCCGCGACCGGCGGTCTTACCCTTGGACGCCTCGCCTCGGCCGACGCGGGTCTTGGCGGTCTTGGCGCCCGGCGCGGGGCGCAGATGATGCAGCTTCAGCGACATGGGTCACTTCACCTCTTCCACGGTAACGAGGTGGGCGACGGTGCGGATCATGCCGCGAACCTCGGGACGGTCCTCGCGAACCACCGAGGCGCCGACGCGTCCCAGCCCCAGCGTGCGCAGCGTGGCCCGCTGGTAGTCCTTGCCACCCACCCCAGACTTTGCCTGGGTGATCTTGAGTTCGGCCATCAGTGAGCCACCTCCTCCTTGGCGGCCCGCAACAGGGCGGCCGGGGCGACATCCTCGACGGGAAGCCCACGCCGCTTCGCGACGGAGTACGGCTCCTCCAACTGCTTGAGCGCATCGACCGTGGCGTGAACCACGTTGATAGCGTTCGACGAGCCGAGCGACTTGGCGAGCACGTCGTGCACGCCCGCGCACTCGAGCACCGCACGGGCGGAACCGCCCGCGATGACGCCGGTACCAGGCGAGGCGGGACGCAGCAGCACAATGCCTGCCGCCTTCTCGCCCTGCACAGGGTGAGGAATGGTGCGCTGGATCAACGGCACACGGAAGAAGTGCTTCTTGGCCTCCTCCACGCCCTTGGCGATCGCGGCCGGCACCTCCTTCGCCTTGCCATAGCCGACGCCGACCATGCCCTCGCCGTCGCCGACGACGACCAGCGCGGTGAAGCTGAAACGCCGACCACCCTGGACCACCTTGGCGACGCGGTTGATGGTCACCACGCGCTCGAGGTACTTGCTTTCTTCCTTCTGAGCCTGGCCACGACGATCGTCACGGCCACGACGCTCACCGTTAGCGCGGGAGCCGCGCTGCTGGGTCTCACTCATCGTGAAATCCTTCCTTTCGTCGTGATCAGAAGCCGAGACCGGCCTCGCGGGCGGCGTCGGCGAGAGCCGCGATCCGCCCGTGGTACTTGTTACCGGCCCGGTCGAAGACGACCTGCTCGACACCAGCGGCCTTGGCACGCTCGGCGATCAGGGCGCCGACCTTGCCGGCCTTGGCGGTCTTGTCCCCCTCGAAGGCGCGCAGGTCGGCCTCCATGGTGGATGCGGACGCGAGGGTGACGCCGCGCGTGTCGTCGATCACCTGAACGAACAGGTGACGCGCCGAACGCGTGACGACGAGGCGGGGCCGCTCGGCCGAGCCGTTGATCTTCTTGCGCGCACGAAGCTGGCGACGGGCGCGCGAGGCGACCTTCGGCGCGAGCGTCTTGGATGCGCGGATCGAGATGGCCATTACTTACCAACCTTTCCAGCCTTGCGACGCACGTGCTCGCCGGCGTAGCGCACGCCCTTGCCCTTGTACGGCTCGGGCTTGCGGATCTTGCGGATGTTGGCCGCGGTCTCGCCAACCAGCTGCTTGTCGATGCCGGAGACGCTGAACCGGGTCGGGGTCT
>JBHADA010000090.1:0-8091 GCA_041854805.1 Arachnia sp. | reverse complement strand
GATGCTGGCCGGCCTCGCAGCAGCAAACCCGAACACCACCGGCATGGAATCCTTACAGACCGGGCTAGTGACCCGAAGCGGGATTGCAGGAGCGACAGAATCCGGATTGAGGCAGGCCCTCGTAGCGCCCGCGCTGGTCCTCGTGGGCCTAGGCGGGATGTTGGTGGTCAACGCCGCCGTCAAACCCTTACGCCGGGTCCAGACCCGCCTATTCGGAATCGGCGTCGGGCAGCCAGTCACCCGGGGCGCGGCAATGATCAGCCTAGCCGTCGCCTGCGCCACCGGCTCTATCCTCGGTGTCGGAGCGGCCTGGGCCGTGTCGCTAGGTGTGCAGCACCTAGTACTACCCCAGTTGCTGGATCAGCCACCCGGCCCGATCCGGGCCGTGGCCGAAACCGGAGCCCTCGTGAGCGCGGTATCAGTAGCCGCCACGCTCGCCACAGCCTTCGTCGGACTACAGCGGCCGGTGACCCAGCGACCCTCACGCCGGGCCCTGACCCCACGGGTCCCCTGGGCCCTGATCCGCCGATGCGTCGCCGTGATCGGACTAGCCTGGATCCTGCCAACAGTATTGACCACCACAGACCTGACCGTCCTGACCCGATCCGCGTTGCCGTTGACCGCGGCCTTGCTGCTCCTAGTACCCGATCTGATGCGAGCCAGTATCGCCCTACTACCCAAGAAACGATCACTCTCCCTAGCCGCACGCCGACTCATGCAAGCCGACCGGACCCGCTTCGCAGTAGCAGCCACCGGACTCGCCATCTGCGTCGCCATGCCAGCCGTCTGGGCCACCATCGAAACCTCCAGCCACTACATGAGCGTGAAACAAAACATCGCAACCGTGCCCAAAGAACAAATGGTCATCGAAGCGTCGGGAGGACTGTTGCCGGCGGAGACGATGCGTAAGTACGACACAGCACTCAAGAAAGTTCCCGGGCTTGCCCCTGCGGTCGAGGTCGGCTCACCGGGAGACGAGGACACCTCCGTGGCCCTGTACGAGCCCAGCGAGAGCGGCAGCAGCCGCGTGCAGGTGATCAAACCCGAGGATGGTGCCCGGCTGCTGGGAGACGCATGGACAGACGAAGCAACCCGCATACTCCGCACGGGCGGCATGGTCACGATGGGCCCAGCAGGAACCACCATCCAGAAAGACGACGACGAACCAATCACAGTGCCCACACTGGCATTGGAGGTATCCGAAGAACAGGCATACATGCGTGGCGCCTTCATCGCCAAGGACACGCTATCCGCCCTCGGAATCGGGGTCTCGGAATATGACGCGCTGATCTATACCGGGGTAACCAAAGAAATGGAAGAACAAGCCGTGGCCGAAGTCGAAGCCGCGGGACTCTCCCCCACCAAGCTACAACGGCACACACCACCACCACCAGTCGAGTACCCCGCCTCCAGCATCGTCACCCTAGCCGGACTCCTAGCCGCCGTCCTCGTCCTCCTCTGGGTCGTCCTCGGCGGCCAAGCCAAACGACTCCGCGAATACGCAACCCGACTACTCGCCATCGGACTCAGCCCACACTGGTCAGGCGGACTACTCGCCATCCAACAAACCACGGTAATCCTCACCGGCCTGTTCTCCGGACTAGCCGCGGGCGTAGGAACCGTCGCCGTCTTCGCCTACCTCTCCATGCGCGGCATGTTCGAACTCACCCTCCCCTGGACCGAACTAGCCATCATCACCACCGGAGCAATCACCATCGCCATCACCGCCGCACTCCTCTCCCTCCGCTCACTACGCCCAGAAACAATGGAACGCTAACCAGCTTTGCAACCCGCTTGCGGCGATGCCAGTAGGCTCGATGGGTGACCCAGCGCCTATTTCCCGACCGCCACGTGCCAGGGGCGTTCTGGGTGCGGTTCGGCACCACCCAGCAGTCGTTCGTCGACCCCGCCGAGCCGGACCTGCTGCTGTTCGAGTACGTCCAACACGTCACCCTGGTGCTGGACAACACCGTGCTGCGCGCCCCTGCCGACGAGCGGCTGCGGATCGTCCATATCGGCGGCGCCGGGATGAGCATCCCCCGTTGGGTGGCCTGGCGTCGTCCCCACACCGCCCAGGTGGTCTGCGAACCGGACGTGGCGCTCACCGAGGAGGTGCGCCGCAAGATCCCCCTGCCTCCCCGCAGCGGCATCAAGGTACGCGACGTCGATGGGCGGGCCGGGCTGGCCGCGATGCCCGACGATTGGGCCGACGCTATCATCGTCGACGCCTTCGATGGGGCACAGGTGCCGGGAGAACTGGTCACCGTGGAGGCCGTCGAGCAGGCGCACCGGGTGCTGCGGGGCGATGCCGTGCTCATCTACAACGTCACCGACCACAAGCCCTTCGACTGGTCCAAGGCCCTGGCCAGCGCCTTGGCCGAGCGTTGGGGCCATCTCATGATCGGGATGGAGCCCGTCGTCGCCAAGGGCAGACGGTTTGGCAATCTGGTGCTGTGCGCGAGCCGGACCCGCCCAGATGTCAGGGAAATCGAGCGCGAGTCGGCGCGACTGCCCGTCGGTTACCGCTGGCTGTCTGGGAAGTCGGCGTTTGCCTGGATTGGCGGCGCTGACCCAATGCGTGACGACACCGCTGCCCGTTCGCCCGTGCCTGGCGTCGGCTGGTAGGTCTTTCTCGTCGCAGTAGCGGCCCGTGACGCGGTGGAGCGGCGGGGATTTCCAGCTACTCGACCAGCGGGGTTTCCTCTTCTTCGGGTTCACGGGGTGGAGTCCCGAACGGCGTGTCGAGACCTTGGCCGCGTAATGCTCACCGGGCCAATGACTCGACCAGCGGGGCCCATCCTCCCAGTAGGTGTTTGGGGCCAGGACGAATGTAACGGAGGGGCGAGCAGCGGCATGGGATCGTCCGACCGGTCGTCCATGCCGCGACGCGCGCCTGCAACAATGTTCCCGTGAACAAGGCCAAACGACGCCGGCCCAGCGCCCCGACGATCATCGTGATCGTTGTGCTTATCGGCCTGCTCCTCGTCGGGGCCGCCAACGCGTGGCAGGTGTGGGGGACCACGCTGTTGGCCCGGCAAGGCGTCGACCAACGCGTCGCCACACTGCGCGACTCTTTCGCTTCGGCCCCTGCCCCCAAAGACGACACACCTCTCGTCGGCCAGCCCGTGATGGGTAAGGATGCGTGGGTGCTGCGCATCGACAAGCTTGGCCTCGCCTGGCCCATTGTCGCCGGGGTCGACGACACCCAGCTCGCTTCCGGCGTCGGCTGGTACCCCAGCTCGGCGCGTCCTGGGCAGGTGGGCAACTGCGTCGTGGCCGGGCAGCGGATCACCCATGGCGAGCCCTTCGCCCGCCTGCTCGACCTTGCCGTCGGAGACACGGTCTCCATCGAGACCGACGTGGCCACCTTCACCTACACCATCACCCTGGCCCCCGCGGATCTCACCGTGACCTCCGGCGACTCCTGGGTGCTCGACCCCGTTCCCGGCAAGCCGGAGCAGGAACCGGCTGAGGCTCTGCTGACCCTCACCACCGCCGAGGACCTCTTCCCAACGGCCGACCGCTCGGTCGGCTTTGCCACCCTCACCTCCACGGAGCCCAGATGACCGACCGCAGCGCCCTCATCCAGCACATCATGGACCTCGCCGTCATTCGCGGAAAGGTCACCCTCGCCTCCGGCAAGGAGGCCGACTACTACGTCGACATGCGCCGCGTCACCCTCGACGGCGCCGCTTCGCCCATCGTCGGACGAGTCATGAATCAGCTCGTCGCCGATCTAGACTTCGACGCCGTCGGGGGCCTGACGCTGGGCGCGGACCCCGTGGCCACCGCGATGCTGCACGCCACGGCTGCCACGGGAGGCCGGCTCGACGCGTTCGTGGTGCGCAAGGAGGCTAAGGCCCACGGGCTGCAACGTCGCATTGAAGGAACCGACGTGGCGGGAAGGCGGGTGCTCGTCGTCGAGGACACGTCCACCACCGGCGGCTCGGCACTGACGGCAGTCGAGGCCGTGCGCGAGGCCGGGGGAGAGGTGGTGGCGGTGGCCGTGGTGGTCGATCGCTCCACGGGCGCGGCCGAACGGGTCGCCGATGCGGGTCTGGAGTACCGCTTCGCTGTCGGCTTGGATGACTTGGGCTTGTAGGGTCTAGCCGCCGAGTCTTGTGCCCGTGCCGGGGCCAGGGTCGGCTACGGTGGTGAGAAACGAAGGAGTAGTTTGATGGAGATTCTCGTGGTCATCCTTGGCGTGATCCTCGTCATCGCAATCGTCGCGGTGATCTGGGGGGCCGCCACTTACAATGGCTTCGTCAAGAGCCGCAACCAGATCCAGGAGTCGTGGCGGCAGATCGACGTCGAACTCAACCGGCGCTATGACCTTATCCCCAATCTCATTGAGACCGTGCGTGGCTACGCCGCCCACGAGCGCAACACGCTCGAGCAGGTCACGCAACTGCGCAACGCGGCCCAGGCCTTGGCCGGCTCACACCAGCCCAGCCAGCAGCGCGCCGCCATTGAATCCGAGCTCGCCCAGGCAGTGCGTAACCTGGTCGTCTCGGTGGAGGCCTACCCAGAGCTCCGCTCCAACACCAACTTCCTAGAGCTTCAGCGCGAGCTGTCGGACACGGAGGACCGGATCGCCGCTGCGCGCCGCTTCTACAACGCCAACGTGCGCGACTACAACACCCGCATCGAGTCCCTGCCCTCGAACCTCATCGCCGGGTTCGCGAAGTTCGAGAAGGCGACCTACTTCGAGGTCAACGACGCCGTGGTACGGCAGGCCCCGCAGGTCAACTTCGGCGAGATCTCCGAGCGTCCCGACGCTGCCCAGCCCTCCATCGCGCCGTCGCAACAGCAGGCCCCGGTGCAGCCGCCAGCCGTCGAGCAGGCGCCGGCGGAGCAGCCCGCCGAGCCCCCACAGCAAGGCGGCTACACCCCGCCGTTCACCTCATAAGCCCGGGCATGTCAACGGCGCCCACCCCCGAAGTTGGGGCGGGCGCCGTTTTCGTGTGGATCAGGCCTGCTGGATGGCCGAGATCTCGAACTCCATGGTGATCTTGTCGGAGACCATGAACCCGCCGGTCTCAAGCGCCGCGTTCCAGGTGAGGCCAAAGTCCGAGCGCAAGATCTGCTGCGAGCCCTCGAAACCGACGCGCGTGTTACCGAAGACATCCTTGGCGGTGCCCTGGTACTCGAGCGGGATGGTCACGGACTTGGTGGTGGCCTTGATGGTGAGGTCGCCGGTGATCTCGACGACATCGCCCTTGATCTCGAAGCCGGTGGCCTTAAAGCCCCAGGTGGGGTAGCTCTCCACGTCGAAGAAGTCGGCGCTCTTGAGGTGGGCGTCGCGGTCCGCGTTGCGGGTGTTGACGGAGGCCGGGTTGATGGTGACCTCGAGCGTCGACGCGCCGGGGTTGGCTCCGTCGACCTCGGCTTGGCCGCTGACGTCCTCGAAGGAGCCGCGCACCTTGGTGACCATGGCGTGGCGGGTCACGAAGGAGATGGTGGAGTGAGCGGGGTCGAGAACGAGGGTGCCCTTGAGGTCGGCGAGAGTGGCCATGATGCTTCCTTATCTAGATGGAGCCCCAGCGAACGCTGGTGATACACGGTTCAACTAACCGAGCCCGGGGTTTATTCCGGATGCTGCAGACTCCAGTGATACATGGCGATGGCGGCCGCAGCCCCAGCGTTGAGCGATCGGGTCGAACCGCGCTGGGTGATGGCCACCAGCGACTGGCAGCCGGCCACCATCGCATCCGTGAGGCCGGGCCCTTCCGAGCCGAAGATGAGGCAACACCTCTCCGGCAGCCGTGCCGTCTCCAACGGCACGGATCCTGGGAGGTTGTCCACCCCGACCGGCGTGACGTCGAGGGCGGCGAGGTGTTCGAAGAGGGCGGCCTCGTCGGGGTGATGGGCGACATGGAGATAGCGGTCGGTCACCATGGCGCCGCGCCGGTTCCAGCGTCGACGCCCGACGATGTGCACCCCGGCCACGTTGAACGCGTTCGCCGTGCGCACGATGGAGCCGATGTTGAAGTCGTGCTCCCAGTTCTGGATGGCCACGTGCAGTCCGCTGCGGCGGGTGTCGAGGTCGGCGACGATGGCCTCGAGTCGCCAGTAGCGGTACTGGTCGATGACGTTGCGCTGGTCTCCGCGGGCAAGCAACTCCGGGTCCAGGCGAGGATCGTCGGGCCACGGCAGGGGATGGGGGCCCACGCCGATGGTGGGAGCCGTCGGATCGACTGGGTGTTGCGTCTGCTCGTTGACCACCCCTTGAGCCTGCCGCACTCGGGCCGGCCAAGCCAATTGGATGCCGCGTAGCGCTAGAGTGACGGCCATGCAGGAGCGATTCGCGGCCGGATTGACCCCGCTTCCAACAGCGGCTCGGGTATCGCGGCAGCGTGGAGTCATCCGGTGGCGCGTCATCTCGTCGATCATCTCGGCCATCCTTGTCGTAGCCGCCATCGCCGTATTGGGAAAGTCGTGGGCCCTCGGCTGGCTCGTGTTCATCGCCGCGTCCTGGGTACTCAGCACCGCCTTTTGGATGGGCCTGTCGATCTGGCAGTTGCATGCCGCGAAGAAAGATCTGGCCGGAATCCCGGAGGGGGTAGCGTTCTACCTCGATCCCCAAGGCGTCGAGTTTGTCTACCCGGATGCCGTCCGGGTGGCTTGGGCGGATGTCACGGCGCTCAAGCTGGCCGGGCGCGGCTTTGGGCCTGGGCCGAGGGTCGTGCTGGAGGCACGCGGCGCGGACGTGGCGGCCGTACCGCTCAGTTTCCTTGACGCCACCGCCGAGGTCATCGATTCCGCGGCCCGCGCCTACTCGCTGGGCCGGGTTCGCCTGGATACCACGGCTCTGGATAGCGTCCTATAGCGCACACCCAAGGCTCTGAGTCTTCTTGTGACGCGGTAGGGTGGGCCAAGGAAGCAATGATCGACGCTTGTGCTCGGCGCGCCGCAGCCAGGATGAGTTGGTCAGTGGTTCACCAAAGACGTCTTTCGAGAAAAGGGGCATTCATGCCAGTTGCAACTCCCGAGGTCTATGCCGAGATGATCGACCGGGCGAAGGCGGGCAAGTTCGCCTACCCGGCCATCAACGTCTCCTCCTCCCAGACCCTCAACGCCGCCCTCCAAGGCTTCACCGAGGCTGGCTCCGACGGCATCCTTCAGGTCTCGACCGGTGGCGCCGAATACTTCTCGGGGCCCACCATCAAGGACAAGGTCACCGGTGCTGCCGCCTTTGCCGCGTTCGCGCAGGAAGTGGCTAAGAACTACCCCATCACGGTGGCCCTCCACACTGACCACTGCCCCAAGGACAAGCTCGACGGCTTCGTCCGCCCGCTGCTGGCCATCTCCGAGGAACGCGTTGCCCGCGGAGAACTGCCCTTGTTCCAGTCCCACATGTGGGACGGCTCGGCCGTGCCGATGGAGGAGAACCTCCAGATCGCCGACGAGTTGCTGGCCCGCTGCGCCAAGGCGAACATCATCCTGGAGATCGAGGTCGGTGTCGTCGGCGGCGAAGAGGACGGCGTGAAGGCCGAAATCAACGACAAGCTCTACACCACCGTCGAGGATGGCCTGCGCACCGCCGAGGTCCTTGGCCTAGGGGAGAAGGGGCGTTACATCACCGCGCTGACGTTCGGCAACGTGCACGGCGTGTACAAGCCGGGCGCCGTCAAGCTGCGCCCCGAGGTGCTCAAGGAGATCCAGGAGGCCGTCGGCGCCAAGTACGGCAAGGATGCCCCGTTCGATCTCGTCTTCCATGGCGGCTCCGGCTCCACCGCGCAGGAGATCTCCGATGCCGTGGATTACGGCGTCATCAAGATGAACATCGACACCGACACGCAGTACGCCTTCACCCGCCCCGTGGCCGATCACATGTTCCGCAACTACGACGGCGTGCTGAAGGTCGACGGCGAGGTTGGCAACAAGAAGCAATACGATCCCCGCGCCTGGGGCAAGGCAGCCGAGGCAGGCATGGCCGCCCGCGTGGTTGAGGCCACGCAGCAGTTGCGTTCTGCCGGGCAGTCGCTGAGCGCCAAGTGAGCTGATCGCTCAACCGATACGCACGGCCGGTCCCTTTGGGGCCGGCCGTTTGCGTTGGCTGGAGTCGCCGCGGTCGCCGACCACGCGATG
>JBHADA010000089.1:0-5981 GCA_041854805.1 Arachnia sp. | reverse complement strand
GAGCCGAGACGGCCGAAGACCAAGACCCGGTGCCCATCGACCCCAAGGCCGTCGAAATCATGAGCCACGAACACTTCAACGCATGCATGGCCAACCAACAGTTCCACCGCACCCTGAACCGATGATCGCGCCAATTCGCGGCGCCTCGACCCCGCCCACACGCAACCCGACTGGAGGCTAGGCATGCGTTGGAGTTGGATCGTGCTGTCCTGGTTCCTGGTGGCGGCGGTGGCCGTCGCAGCGGTCTGGGCGGTAACGCTTAGGGCAGGCGACTCGCCCGAGCAGAACGATGCTGATTCCACCTATCCACTCTCCCTGACCCAGTACACCGACGCCCGGCAGGTTTCGGTGCGAATCACCGCCGCCCCGGACCAACCCCTCATCCTTCGCGCGGGCGGTGTGGCTACACGCCTCGACTGCCGAGTCGGCAGCACGTGGCGATCCGGCGAAACCCCGGTTTCCGTGAACGCCATGCCGGTGCTACTCCTCGCTTCGCCGACGCCGTGGCACCGCGACCTGACCAGCGGCGCCAAAGGCGCCGACGTGACCGCCCTGCAACAGGCGCTCGTCGCGCTGGGCAGCAAGATTGCGGTCACCGGGGAATTCGACGCGGCCACGCTGGCAGCCTGGCAGTCCAGGGCCCGCCGCGCAGGGTTGCCCACCCCCGATGCCTTCCAGTTGCGCAGCATCATCTGGCTGCCCAAGGCCGAGGTCACGGTCAAGGACTGCCCCGCGAGACTGGGGCAAGACCTGTCCGCCGGCTCCCCCGTCGCCACCGTCGGTTCTGGACAGTCGACGCTGACCTATCAGCCACCCACCGACCTGCTGGAGGGCGAGCGCGAACTCGTCGTCGACACCGCTAAGGCTCCCCTCGGCGCGGATCTACAGCCCACCGCAGAAGGAACGGCCGCCATCCTCGCCACCCAGCAGGTCGCGGCCCTCACCCGGACAGTCTCCGACGAACCGCCGCAGTTCAGCGCGATCCTGCAGTTGACGAAGCCGGTCGAGGTGTACGCCGCGCCCGCTTCCGCCGTGCACCGCGACAGCCAGGGCACGGTCTGCGTGTTCTCCGGCGGCTCCCCGCATGCCGCGAAGGTGATCAGCTCCTCGCTTGGCCTGACGTACGTACGCCTAGATGACCCGCCGGCCAGCGTCGACGCCTTCCCGCAGAAGGACGCCACGTGCGCATGACCTGCCGCGGCCTCGGGCACCGCTTCGGGTCGCGTCCGCTCCTCTTCCACAGGCTGGATCTCGAGCTGTCTCCCGGGGTGCTGTACGGGCTGGTTGGCCCGTCGGGCTCAGGCAAAAGCACTCTGATGTCGATCCTTGCGGGCGGGCTGCGCCCCAGCGAGGGCAGCATCGAACTCGACGGCGTGCGCCGGATCGGTTGGGTGATGCAGAACCCAATCGGTGCGGTGCGGCGCACCGCCCTAGATCAGGTGGTGTTGCCCCTGCTTGCACGCGGCTTCTCCCGCTCGGAGGCCGAGCCGCAGGCGGCGGAGTTGCTAGCCAGGTTCGGGCTGGCCGAAGTTGCCTCCAGCGAGTTCCGGCGGCTCTCCGGCGGGGAAGCCCAGCGCCTCTGCCTGGCCCGCGCATCGGCGAGCGACTACGACGCGCTGCTCATCGACGAACCAACCGCGCAACTCGATCGCGAAACGGCGGCGACCATCGGCGACGTCATCCGCGAGACGGTCTCCTCCGAACGCATCGTCGTGCTCGCCACGCACGATCCTCACTTGCGGTCCGCCTGTGACGAGATCATCAACCTAGGGACGCCATGAGGTCGAACCGCGGCGGTGCGCCGCTCTGGCAAACCGCGATGATCTGCCTTGGCGAGGCGGCGCGCAACGTCGCAACGGGAACCACGCGGGCGGCGTTGGGCGCACTCGGGTTACTCATCATCGTGCTCGGGGTCGTGGCCACCGACGCACTGGCCGCCGCCCAGGTATTCACGCAGCAGCGCGCGGTGGCCGACGGCGGAGGGGCCACCCACATCGTGGCCGCGGATGGCGCGATTTCACCACAGCGCTGCCTGGCATTGAGTGGGCTGCGGGGCGTGGTGGGCGTCATGGCGCTGCGCGAGGCCGACGCGCGGCTGCCGGTGCTGGCAATGCCGCACACCGCGCCAGCCACCTACGAGGTGGCTGGCGATGTCGAAGCGGTGCTGGGCGGGGTACGCACATCGCGGATGGGCATCTGGCTGGCGGAAGGCTTATCGGCGCGCCTGGGCGCGGGCCCTATTCCCCTGGCCGATGGTTCGCAGGCCCAGGTGTTGGGCACGTTCCCCTATCCCGACGACGGCCGAAGCTCCCGCTTGGCCACCGTGACGCTGCTGCCCGTCACCGCCGATGGCGCTTTCGATGCTTGCTGGCTGAAGGTCTGGCCGCACGAACCGGCCAGCGTCGCACTGCTCGACTCGGCGCTTGAGCCAGGTGTCGAGAACGCCGAACGCTCGGTGCTTAACCCCACGTTCGGCGAGCCGCACTCCACCGCAGACCTGCTGCAGGCACGCCCCACCCGCCCGCTGCTGCTGGTGGGCTTGGTAGCGACGGGTGGGCTGGGATTCGCGCTGGTTTGGATGAGGCGAGTGGAGCTCAGCCTCGCGCTGCATCTGGGCGTGAGGCCGCCTCAGCAACGATGGCAGGTGCTGGTGGAGACGTCGGCCTGGGCCCTACCCGCAGCGGCCTTGGGCGCCGCGGTGGCCGGCGCCGTGAGCGCACCGGGCGCCAGCCCCGCCGAAGCCGCATGGCTAGCCCGCGAGGTAGCAATCCTCACCGCCGCGCTGACGGCCCTTGCCTTGGCTGGCGCCCTGTCGGCGACGCTGCTGATCCGCGAGCACAAGCTCTTCGCTTGGACGAAGGATCGTTAGAGGCATCACGCATCACGAAGAGGCAAAGGGATCATCTGCTCTATTTAATCCGACCGATTGCTCACCGCGAACTGAGGGACCGCGTGGCGGACTTGGTCATCCTGACCACCGGCCCACACACCTTCCCCCGGCCCGACGGCGTCGCGGTAGTCCCGTTGGCGCTGCTTGGCGCCTAGCGCCCGGCCGAGCAACGGTGGGCAGCCGCAGCTCCGCGAGCCCCAGGGTGACAAAATTTCTGTATTGACAGGACAAATATGGCTTCGTAGAGTTGTCATGACTCGAGGACGAGTCAGCGAAAGGACCCCTCATGGCAGATAAGAGCCGCAACCCCGATCCCCGCTACTCCCGCCTCACCATCGGTGTGTGCCCCGACCAGTGGGGAGTCTGGTTCCCCGAGGACCCGGTCCAGATCCCCTGGGAGCAGGCCCTCGACGAGATGGCCGAGGCCGGCTTCTCCGTGATGGAGACCGGGCCGTTTGGCTACTTCCCCACCGACCCCAAGCGCCTGTCCGAGGAGATGGGCAAGCGGGGCTTCCGGGTCGTCGCGGGCACCGCCTGGGGCATCCTCCACCAGGCCGACGCGTGGGACGCCACGGAGAAGCTGTTCCGCGCCGTTGGCGAGACCCACGCCGCCGTCGGCGCCGAATACGTCGTCCACCTTCCGCCCATGTTCCGTGACGAGCACACCGGAGAGTTCACCGACGTACGCCACCTCGACGGCGCCGCCTGGGACCTGTACGTCACCAACGCCAACCGCCTCGGCAAGATCATGAAGGACGATTACGGTCTGCAGCTCGTCCTGCACCCACACGGCGACTCGCACATCGAGACCCGCGAGGACATCGACCGGATCTTCCAGGCCACCGACCCCGAATACGTTGGCTTCTGCCTCGACACCGGGCACATCGTCTACGGCATGGCCGATAACGCCGCCCTCATCCGCGACTACCCCGAGCGCATCTCCTACGTCCACATCAAGGCCATGGACCCGGCACTGGTCAAGCAGGCCCACGACGAGGATTGGCCCTTCGTCAAGGCCGTCAAGGCCGGCTGCTCCGTGGCCCCGCCAGAGGGCGAGCCCGACATGCCCACCATCGTCGAGGCCCTCGCGGACCTGAACAAGGACCTCTACGTCATCTGCGAGCAGGACATGTACGGCTGTGACAAGTCGTATCCGCTGCCCAACGCCATCAAGACCCGCAAGTACCTGGCCTCCATCGGGCTGGGCCTAGCCTGAGGAGACCACCATGACACTTCGTATCGGAATGATCGGCCCCGGCGGCATGGGGCAGGCGCACATCGACCGCATCCACTCGGTGATCTCCGGCGGCCGGGTCACCGGCGTGGCCGACGTCAACGCCGACAACGCCAAGGCCGTGGCGCAACGCATCGGCGCGACGGTCTACTCCTCCGGCGCTGAGCTCATCGCCTCCCCAGACATCGACGCGGTGATGATCTGCAGCTACGGCCCCGTCCACGAGCCCGACGTGATCGCCGCCGTCGAGGCAGGCAAGTACGTCTTCTGCGAAAAGCCTTTGGCCCCCACCGCGGAGGCCTGCCAGCGCATCATCGAGGCGGAACTCAAGGTCGGCAAGAAGCTGGTCACTGTCGGCTTCATGCGCCGCTTCGATGCCTCCTACCAGGAGATGAAGCGGCTCCTCGACGACGGTGAACTCGGCGAGGCCCTCATGGTGCACTGCGCGCACCGCAACCCCACCGTGCCCGAGATCTACACCTGGGACATGGCCATCAACGACACCGCCATCCACGAGATCGACACCATGCGTTGGCTGCTGGGCGAGGAATTCGTCTCCGCCCGCGTCGACAAGCCGAAGAAGACCTCGCTGCGGTTCCCACACCTGCAGGACCCGCTGGTGCTGATCCTCACCAGCCAGTCCGGGGTGCGCGTCGACGACGAGATCTTCGTCAACTGCCAGTACGGCTACGACATCCAATGCGAACTGGTGGGCGAGAAGGGCGTTGCGCGGCTCGGCGACCAGGAACTGGTGATCCGCGCCGACGCGCATGGGCGCCGCAACCGGCTGACCATGGACCACAACCAGCGCTTCGGGGCCGCGTTCGTCACCGAGGTGCAGCAGTGGATCACCGCCGCTAGCCAGGACCGCCACACCGGCTCGACGAGCTGGGACGGCTACGCTGCGGCGAAGGTGTGCGACGCCGGGGTCAAGGCCCTGACCGACGATGGCGAGGTCGCCATCGAGCTGATGCCCAAACCCGAGCTCTACGCCTGAGGAGGCCCACGATGGTCAAGATCCTGCTCGACCCGAGCATGTACCACCCGCAGTTGAGCGTCTCCGAGGAGTGTTTCAAGGCAGCCGACCTGGGATACCAGTACCTGGAGCTGTCGCCGCGGGCCGACTGGCACGAGTGGCACCACTACCCCAAGGTCGACGACCTGGAGATCTCCCGGGTGAAGAAGGCCATGGCCGCCTCCGGGGTGAAGATCGAAACGTTCAACCCGGTGTTCAACTGGTCCAGCCCGGATGAGCAGGAGCGGCAGGCGCAGGTGCGTAACTTCCGGCGGCTGCTGGAGATCGCCGACGCGCTGGAGGTGCCGATGATCGCCACGGAGTACTCGGGCGACCCGAACCAGGCCCTGGCCAGCGAGCACCAGTTCTACAAGTCGGTCGAGGAGCTGATCCCGCACTTCGAGCGTTACGGCATCGAATGCGTCGTCGAGGCCCACCCGTACGACTTCGTCGAGACCAACGACCGGGCCGTGCAGATCGTGCGCGGGGTCAACAAGAGCTGGTTCAACTACCAGTTCTGCCTACCGCATCTGTACCACCTGAGCTCCGGCGCGGGGAATCCGAGGGCGCTGATGGCCTACGCCGCCGAGCGGCTACGCCACATCCACGTCGCCGACGTGTTCAACCACCTCGCCAACGTGGGCAACCGCTACATCATCAACCCGCCCGGGGTGGACGCCCGCATCCACCAACACAACGAAATCGGCAACGGCGAGGTGCCCTGGGACGAGGTCTTCGGCTACCTGCGGGAGATTGGCTACGACCAGCGCCTGTCGGTGTGCGTCTTCGGCTGGGAAGAGGACGCCGACGCCATCCACGTCCGGATGCGCGAACGCCTAGAG
>JBHADA010000088.1:0-3772 GCA_041854805.1 Arachnia sp. | reverse complement strand
ATCGGCAACGGCGAGGTGCCCTGGGACGAGGTCTTCGGCTACCTGCGGGAGATTGGCTACGACCAGCGCCTGTCGGTGTGCGTCTTCGGCTGGGAAGAGGACGCCGACGCCATCCACGTCCGGATGCGCGAACGCCTAGAGCAGGAGTTCGCCTAAGCCCGCGCCGGTTCAGTTGTAATTGGGCGCCGGGCCATCGTGGGTCTCGGGCCAGCCGACCCTTGAGCGTTACCCGGCCTGCGCCCGCCACGACCGCCACAGACGCGCGTAGGGGCCCTCCTTCGCGAGTAGGTTTTCGTGGGAGCCGTCCTCCACGATGCGGCCGTCGTCCATCACGATGATCCGGGTTTCCGAAGAGACCATGCCGAGCTGGTGCGCAATCACCAACACAGTGCTGTGGGGCATGAGGTCGAACACCCCGGCCTCTAGGTTCCCTTTGCCAAGCGCATCGAGCGCGGAGAAGGACTCGTCGAAGATCACCACATCGGGGTTCGCGACGAGCGCCCTGGCAAGAGAAAGTTCCTGCTTCTGGGTGGTCGTGAGTTGCATCGTGTCGGGTCCCACCAGAGCGTCCAAGTCGGTGACCCAGTCGGCCCCCACGCGGTCGAGGGCCCGCAACAACTCGGCGTCGGGGGCGAGGCGACGCAGAGTCAAGTTGTCGCGAACTGAGGCGACAAACGCATGCGCTTCTTGAGTCATCAGCACCACGCGGCTGCGCAGACAGTCTAGTTCCAGCTTGTCTGCTGCTGCGTCACCGATGAGCACAGAGCCCTCGCGGGGACCCTCAATGCCAGCGATGAGACGGGCCAAGGTTGACTTACCGCTGCCCGAGCGGCCAACTATCACGATGTGAGACTGAGGCTGAATGTCAAGCGCCTCGACCCTCAGGACATCGGGCCCAGCGCCATAGCCGAAACTCACGTCCCGCAGCGTGATCTGGGAGTCCTCGGTGCGCTCGATACGTTCCTCGGCTGGGAGGGAACCCAGCCCCTCGATCCGCGCCATGGCTGCCGAGGCGCTCTGGATGTCGGACAGCGAATACATCACGCGTTCGACCGGCCCAGCCACGCGGTAGGCAATCATCGCGCAGGCCACGACGGGGCCCACACTGACATCGCTGGCCAAGGACAACAATCCGCCTCCGACCAGAATCGTGATGACCGGCACGATGTGCGCCAAGTCCAGTGTCGGTAGAAACCAAGTCTGCAGGTCAACGATCCTGGTGAGGCTCCGACGGTGGTCCTCGACCGCGGCTGCCCCGATGCGCTCGCGTGTCGCACTAAGGCCATGGTCAGCGATCGTGCGTGCGCCGGCCTCCGATGCCGACACCGTTTCAGCGATCTGGGCCATAGCGCTCCTCTCCCGAGCGAACGCCGGGCCGGCGCGTCGCGCGTAGGCCCTGCCCGCCCAGGCCAAGGGCACGGCCATGACCAAAAGCATTGGAGCCAGCATCGGGTATAGGGCAAACGCCGCCACCATCAGGGCAAGGAGTTCGACGAGGGCCGCCACCACGGTAGGACCGGTGTGCCGCAATACCTGAGCTACCGCTGCGACATCCCCGGTTGTTCGGGTTGTTAGATCACCCAGGCCGGCCCGCTCCATGAGGCTCAAGGGGAGTCGCAGGGCACGCTCTAGCGTTGTCTCCCTCAGGTGGGCAGATGCTCGTTCGCCGTAGCGGTAACTCATGCGCAACCCATAACGCGATGCGACTAGTTGGACCAAGATGCCCGCCCCTAGAGCAGCGCAAAGGAGATCCACAGCCGAGCTGGCCCAACCGGCCGCGATGCCATCAATGATGAGGCCCAGCGCGACTGGAATGGCAACTCCCCCCGCCGCAGCGGCCAGATACAGCGCGAGGATCCCTAGCAGGACCCGCTTCTCGCGGAGAAGTATCCTGGCGAAGGCATCGTGAACGGTTCGGGCGTCAGCGACGGGGAGGGCTAGGTCAGACATCTTCACCACCCGGGCTAGGGGCGTCTTCTGGATCGACCCACCTCATGGCCAGGGGTCCCGGTTTGCGGCTCATGTCGACGACCACATCTGCCTGTGACTGCCAGATGCGTGACCGTGTGGCCACGATCGTGGTGGAGCCAGTCCGGACCTGCTTGACCTGCCGCACTATCTCCATCTCGGTCGCAGCGTCAACGGCCGAGGTGGGGTCATTCAGGAGGAGCACTGCCTTGTCGCGTGCGAGACCGCGCGCTAGGGCGAGTCGCTGACGTTGCCCACCGGACAGGTTGAGTCCGCGATCCAACACGGCTTGGTGCTGGCTCGCTCGGATGCTGGTGCGAATGTCGCCGCCGCTCACGACCGCTAAGACCTTTTCCACGTTCTCGGGTGCGACGTTGAGCACTTCAGCCAGCGTTCCCGCGAAGAGGTAGTCGTCGTCGTCAACTAGGAGCGCCCCCGTGTTGTCTTTGGCGAATGCTGCCATGGCCTGTCCCACTTCCCCCACCCGAGCCGGGACTATCACGGTGAGCTTCCCCCTCGCCACAGGGACGAAGCGCAAGTCGGGGGTGTTGAGCCGGCCCCCAGGCGCAGCAGGGGTAGGCCTCAGGTGCCGCACGATCCGGTCGGCGGCCACCCGAATACTGACGAACGAGTGTGCGTTCCCGAGCAATGATCCGGAGTACATGACCAGGCCGGTGGCGTAGCCGAATGCCGCACCGAGTTGGCCGACAGTGATCTGGCCGTCAAGGGCGAGCCGTGCCCCCAACCAGATGATGGCCGCCATGTAGACCAATGGGATAGTTTGCTGCAGGGCTTGGATCCAACTGCTGTGGCTGGACAACGCGTACGAGTCGGCCATCAGAGCGCGCGACTGGCGCCGGTAGCGCTCGACAAAACGCTGTTCCCCGCCAAGGCCTCGCAAGACGCGAAGGCCCTTCATCGCGTCGGCCGCGATGTCCGTCGTGGTGGAGAGGCTGCGCCGGTACCGGTTCCAGCGGTCCTCGAGCCTGCCAAGGAGCGGGCCGGCGATCAAAGTGGTAGCGAGCACACCGACCGCGATTGCCAGGCCTAACCACATGTTGATGGTCCACACCAGTACAACACCTAGCGCGAAGGCAATCAGGTTCATCGAGCCGTGGCCCATGGTGGAGAAGACTGACGCTACCGTCTCGTTATCCCCTGTAACGACGTTGACCGTCTCACCCACCCTACGGCCGGGCGCGGTGCGGGCACCACGGGCGGAGCGGGTGTTAACGCGGAGGTTGATGTCGCGACGCGCATCCGCTTCCGCGATGGCCAGTAATCGAAAGCCGAGCGTGTAGGCCACGGGATTCACCAGCGACACTACCGCCAGCGCAGCTCCCCAGCCGATGACGCCCCCCACGTCGCGTCGAAGCAGCCCCTCGTCGATGATGCGAGCCAGGAACCACGGGATCGCCATGTGCACGGCAGCCGCGACAGCCAGGAGAGCCACAGCCAAAGACAACGGCAACCACCTGGGCGCGATGACTGCTCGCAGGAGCGCAGCCCGGGTCATACCTGCGAGCCTAGGCCGGTTTCAGGTCCGTGTGGGGGAAGTCATCCCCTTTAAAGAGCAGCGGCTGCCCTGACGCCTTGGCCAAGGCATAGGAGACACAATCGCCAAAGTTCAGCTTGGCCGGGTGCCCACTGCCGCGGCCATAGCGCAGGTAGGCCTCCTGGGCTATCCGGGCGTGAGCAGCGGTGAAGGGCACGACATCAACCTGGAAAGCCTCCAGCACTGCATCGAGACTTTCCCGCGGCCTGGTCACTTGCTTGTTCTGGAGGACGATAAGCAACTCCAGGT
>JBHADA010000087.1:0-7226 GCA_041854805.1 Arachnia sp. | reverse complement strand
TTGCGACGAGCACGCAGCCAGGTAGCTCTTACGACGGTCATAGGCGCTTTCCCAGTCCAAAAGGACTGGGCTCCATTGCGACCTTGTTTTGTTGGTTGGTGGGTTGACGTGTGGCGGGCTTTCCCAGTCCAAAAGGACTGGGCTCCATTGCGACGTGCCGAACAGCTTTCCGGCCAGGTTGACGGCTTCGGCTTTCCCAGTCCAAAAGGACTGGGCTCCATTGCGACAGGCTCGTGGAGCCCGAGTGCCCGCTGCCAAATCCGCACTTTCCCAGTCCAAAAGGACTGGGCTCCATTGCGACCTGTCATGCATCAGCGGCGTCACATCAATCGGCAGAGCTTTCCCAGTCCAAAAGGACTGGGCTCCATTGCGACGAATGTGGCCTTGTCATACCGCTGGCCCTGGACATGCTTTCCCAGTCCAAAAGGACTGGGCTCCATTGCGACCCATCCTCACTAGGCGCTACGCCCCGTGTCAAGGGTCTTTCCCAGTCCAAAGGACTGGGCTCCATTGCGACGCGCCAGGGTGTCGCGCCTTGCCATCGTCGTTCCGACCTTTCTCAGTCCAAAAGGACTGGGCTCCATTGCGACCGAATCGTGTTTCTTTTACAGCATTGGCAAAGTTCTCGCTTTCCCAGTCCAAAAGGACTGGGCTCCGTTGCGAAGCCGCCAAAGTCATGCACTGAGTTCATCCCCTCACAGGCTACGGACTACGCGGCTGAGTCAGTAACGCGCGCTTGAGAAGGATGATGGTCTAGCGTTACCGCCGCGCTGCCGCCAAGAAGATCGTGAAATCCTGCCGCTTCCCCTCGACCTCCTTACCCACAACCCCCGCATCCGTAAATGACACGTCGACAAAGCCCGCGTCCTCCAGCCAGCGGCCCATATCTTCACGCCTGAAACCGTGGTGCCCGTGGAAATCCTTCACATGGGCGTGGTAGGCCCCCTGGCTGTCCTGATCCAGATCCACCAAGGCAACCCAACCGCCTGGCACCACCGCGTCAGCCACGCGCGCCAACACACCTGGGACATCCCCGAAATGGTGCAGCGCCAACTGGGACAGCACCAGCTCATACGGCCCTCCAGGGATGGGCCCCTCATCGAGCCGGGCCTCCACCGCACGCCACCCCTCCAGCCGCTCCCGCTCAATGGCGGCGGCAGCGGCCGCAGTCATCGCCGGTGAGGCATCGAGCAGAGTGGTTGGGCCAAGCACATCGGCCAGGCAACGCGACAACATCCCAGTCCCCGCCCCCAGCTCCGCCGTCACGGGAGAACCGACGATAGGGACCGCCGCCCTAACCGCGGCGGCGACGTTTCGGGCACGCTGCAACCGATGCGGATCGTCGTCCCAGCTTGCGGCCTTCTCCTCAAAACTCTCACCCATGGGCACAGCATAAGGAAGCGGCAAACGGCTCAGCCCTCCCCCAGGCCCGCCAGCGCCGCGTACAGTTCCTCGTTGAGGCGACGCATCAGCTCGGCTGGCACCTTGCACACCTCGCGATCGTAGGTGAGTAGCCCATTGGTCTCCGTCTCCACGTCGGCCACCTGCGTGTACGTCGCCGCTCTCAGCCCGGCCCCGACAAGCGGGATCAGCTCCTCGCGGTACAGCCTGGTCAGCGCCGCCGCCAATGCGTCCGCATCATCCAAGAAGCGATAGCCAAACCGGACACCCTCATCCCACACGTGCCCCGGCACCGCCAAGTTCAGCCCGCCGAACTCGGACAACGAGAATGGGCGACGGTCACGGCGCGACGGCGGACGCAGCCGCAGCACATACCGGTGGCGGGACACCACGTCGCCGCCGCCCTGATCAAACCAGCCAGATGCCTGATCGACGAGGCGAGTCGGGTCGAGGCGACGCACCAGCGCCTCGGCACCACGCGCGTCGAACTGCCCCCAGCCCTCGTTGAACGGCACCCACATAACGACGCACGGATGCCCCGCCAGGTGGGCGACGAGTTGAGCGAGTTCGTCAGTGAACTCCCGCCGGTTCGCGGCATCCAAACGTCCGACGCGGGCCCAGAACCAGCGCGACCGATCCCCCAACCGCGCCGCCCCCGTCGCCTGGATGACGCCCGATCCTCGCAGGCCGGTGAACGGGCGCCCACCCGAGACCGCGTCTTGCACGACGAGTAGGCCCAACCGGTCCGCGTGATGGTAGAACCGGCGCGACTCCACCTTCACATGCACCCGGACACCGTTGAACCCCATGTCCCGTACGGCCTTCAGGTCGGCGATGAGCGCAGCGTCGGACGGGGCCGTGAGCCCGGTGGCCGGCCAATACCCCTGCCAGAGCGGGGTATTGAGGAATACGGGTTCGCCATTGAGCAAGATGGCATGACGCTGCCCGGGGGGCGCCCCGGGAATGGGGCCGACGCCCACCCTGCGCAGCGCCGCCCAACTGGTGACCCTGTCACTGTGTGTGCCTGCCCCCGTCCCGCCACGGCCACCGCCCTCTGACGTCATAGTGACGCTCAACCGGTAAAGGTGAGGGTCTGCCGGGCTCCAGGGCCGCGGGTGACGCAGGGGAATACGGATGGGTGTGCCCGCCACACCCTCGACGCTCGTCTCCCCCACCCGCACTGTGACCGGCTCAGGAGCCTCAGCATCCACCGTCACCACCAAGGCGTCGAGCCCCGGGGAGGACACCGCCGTCACTCGTTGAATGGCCCGCGCCGGCAGCGGCTCCATCCAGACCGAACCCCAGATCCCCGAGGTGGCGGTGTACCAGATGGTGCCTGGCGTCAGCGACTGTTTACCGCGCTGGTGCAGCCCCGTCTCGTCGCGGACGACGACCACCACCTCCACATCGGGGCGCGTGCTGTCGGGAATCTCCACCGAGAACGGCAGGTACCCGCCGCGATGCCCAGCAACGGCCGTCCCGTCAATTCGCACCACGCAGCGGTGGTCGACGGCCTCGAAGTTGAGAACAACGCGTCCTCCCCGCCACTCCTCGGGGATCGCGACACGGCGCCGGTAGAACAACACCTCCCGCGGCAGCAGCGGCCGGGCCACCCCAGACGCCTCCCACTCAATGGCGTAGGGAACGCGAATGGTTCCGTCCCAGTCGGCGGGTTCGGGCTCGACGATGGGATCGTCGGCCACGTCGCCGGCGGCGATACGAACGGCGTAGTCCCAGTCGCCATCGAGGCTAACCCAGGCGGGACGCTCCAGCATGGGGCGCGGATACGGCACATCACTCGGCATGGCTCAACTCACTGTCACGTCTACCCTTGGCGACGATACCCACCAAGGTCTCAATACGCTGGCCGCTACCGCGTCCAACTCGACCAGCGGGCCTTCCCCCGCAAGAAGCAAGAAGAACGCCTACCAAGGCCCAGGGACTCAACCCTCCGCCGGGCCGTTGCCGCAGGTCAACGCTGGTCGATGGGGACGTAGTCCCGGCGCTCCGGGCCCACGTAGACCTGCCGCGGGCGGCCGATCTTGCGCTTCGGGTCGGCGTGCTGCTCGCGCCACTGAGCGATCCATCCCGGCAGGCGACCCAACGCGAACAAGGCGGTGAAATGCGCCGACGGGAAACCCATCGCCTCATAGATCAGGCCGGTGTAGAAGTCGACGTTGGGGTACAGCTTCCGCTCAATAAAGTAGTCGTCGCTCAGTGCCGTGGCCTCCAGCTCCAGGGCCATCTCCAGCAGATGGTTCGTGCCGCCTGACTTGCGCAGCAGCGCATCGGCATGGCCCTTGATGATCTTGGCGCGCGGGTCGTAGTTGCGGTAGACACGGTGTCCGAAGCCCATGAGCTTGACGCCCGACTTCTTGTCCTTGACCTTCGCCACGAAATCCTTGATCTGCATGCCCTCGGCCGAGATCTCGCGCAGCATCTCCAGCACCGCCTGGTTGGCGCCGCCGTGCAGCGGGCCCGACAACGCGTTGACGCCCGAGGCCACCGACGCGTAGAGATTGGCATCCGCCGAACCCACCAGGCGCACCGTCGACGTGGACGCGTTTTGCTCGTGGTCGGCATGCAGCAGGAAGAGTGTCTCGAAGGCGCGCACCACGTCGCGGTCAATCTTGTACTTCTCCTGTGGCGTGCCGAAGCTCAGCCGCAGGTAGTTCTCGACATAGCCCAGCTTCGTCTTCGGGTACAGGAACGGCTCCCCCACCGACGACTTGTACGCATATGCCGCCAGCGTCGGCATAGATCCGAGCAGCCGCAGGCTGGCCTCCTCCACCTGAGCCGGGTCGTGTACCGACAGGTTGTCGCGGTGGAAGGCACCCAACGCCATGACGCCCGCGGCCAGCACCTGCATGGGGTGTGCCCCGCGGGGGAAGAACCGGTACAGCTCCTTGAGGCGCTCGTCGAGCATCATGCGCCTGGCGATCTTGAGCCGGAAATCCTCCAATTGATCGGCGGTGGGCAGCTCGCCGTAGATGAGCAGGTAGGCAACCTCGATGAAGGTCGCCTGCTCGGCGAGCTGCTCGATCGGATAGCCGCGGTACTGCAGGATGCCCTGCTCGCCGTCGATGAAGGTGATCCCCGACACGCAGGAGGCGGTGTTGACGAATCCTGGATCGAGAGTGGTGACTCCGGTGCTGGCCAGGAGCCGTCCCAGATCGAGCCCATCGTTTCCTTGCGTCGCTTTGACGGTGGGCAGATCGAGTTCGTGCCCCTCGTAGTTCAATACTGCGCCATCGGTCATTCACTTGCCTTTCTCTGTGACGGCCGCTGCCAAAGCTGACCCCTCGTCCTCGGGGAGCGCGAGCCCACCTTACCTGCCAATGTCGACAAGTGCACTCATTATTCATCCCTCGCCGGAACAGATCGCTCACCTTCCGAGCCCGGCGAGGAGGGCGCGGGCCCCACCGTTTCGTCGACGGGTGACAAGCCGATACCTTGTTGCGGTGACCAGCACCCTCCAGTCCCACGGTGCCCTCGCCTCGACGCGGGCCCCGCTGAAGAAGGTTCTGGCGTGGGCGCTGTGGGATTGGGGGACGCAGCCCTTCGCCACCGTGATCACCACCTTCGTGTTCGCGGTCTACCTGACCTCGTCGGTCTTCGGTGACAAGGACATCCTCACGCAACGGCTCGGCTGGACGACGGCCGGCGCGGGGGTCCTCATCGCCGCTCTGGCCCCCGTCTTGGGGCAGGGCACGGACCGTTCCGGTAGGCGCATGCTCCACCTACGTTGGCAAACGTGGCTGCTGGCGGCGATCTGCGCTGGGATGTTCTTCGTCGGGCCCGAGCCACGCTATTTCTGGCTGGGCGCCATCCTGCTCGGCATGGGGCACCTGGTCGCGGAGGTGGCCAACGTCAACTACTACTCGGCCATCGACCAGGTCTCGACGCCGGCGAACGTGGGCCGCGTCTCCGGCCTGGGCTGGGGCTTGGGATACCTGGGCGGCATCGCGATCCTGCTGGTGATCCTGGCTGTGCTCGGCGGCGAGTTCTCCCCCTGGGACGTGCAGGTCTCCATGCTGCTGTGTTCGGGATGGACGCTGGTGTTCACCGTGCCGGTGTTCGTGGCTCTGCGAGATCAGCGTCCCAGCCTCGCGTCCCCGAGACGCGGCGTCGTCCAGGCGTACCGCGACCTGTTGTCCTCAATCCGTCGGCTATGGCGACGCTCCCCCAGCACCCTGCTCTTCCTAGCCGCGTCGGCGCTGTTCCGCGACGGCTTGGCTGGCGTGTTCGCGTTTGGCGGCGTGCTCGCCGCAGGCTCTTTCGGGTTTACGTTCGGCGAGGTGGTCGCCTTCGCCGTCGCGGCCAACGTCGTGGCTGGAGTGGCGACGATCGGCTTCGGGCTGCTGGACGACAGGATTGGCCCCAAACCGGTCATCGTCGCCTCCCTGACGGCGCTGGTGGGGTTGGGATTGGGCGTGTTCTTCTCGGTCGGCCTGGGCAAGCCCGCGTTCTGGGCACTGGGGCTGCTCATGTGCCTGTTCGTGGGCCCGGCACAGTCGGCCAGCCGATCGCTCTTGGCCCGTCTCATCCCGGAGGGCTTCTCCGGGGAGATCTTCGGGCTCTACGCCACCACGGGGCGAGCGGTGAGTTTCCTGTCGCCGCTGATGTTCTCGCTGGCCATCGGGCTGGGCATGCGGGTCTCGGCGAGCAGCGAGGCGTCGGCCCAGCACTGGGGCATCCTGGGCGTCGTGGCGGTGCTGGCGCTGGGTCTGGCTGCGGTGCTGCCCGTGAAGGCGAGGCGCTGACTGGTTGTGCTCGCTCCCGCCCATGCAGCGACTCACCGGCCGGTCACCTGTCCCCGGAATCAGGGCGACGACACCGCCCTACACAAGGTGCCCACGTCCCTATCCTGCTGGCCGCCTCATGGGCGTCTGCGCCAAGCACGGCTGGGAGCACAGTGCCCCGGCAAGACGGGCGTCGCCCGCGCTCTTCGTATAAGCAGAGTCGCCGCCAGCAGCCGGTCACCGAGTAGCTGTGCTTGAGATCTCCCCGCCATGTGTGACACTTGTGACATATAGAGATTCGAAGGCTTCCTCTGCTTGGCGTGAGCCGCGCCCACCTGTACAAGGTACTCGACGCCGGCGCCCTCCCGTTCACCGTCGTCGGCAATCGCGATCGCCGCATCGCCATGGCCGATCTGCATGCGTATATCGCGAAGACCGAAGAGCTGCGGCGCGTGAACGCCCGCGAGGCAGCTCGCGGATGCCGAACGCGCGCCTTGGCCCTCGACGAGATGTAACCTGGCGGATGTGAATATGTGCGTCGCGTCACCTTGCGGTGTCTTTGTGATGATCTAGTAGATGGTTGGGAAAATACTGAGCAGCAACGAGCATTTCGACACCTTCGAAGTGTCATTTCAACGGCCTCAAAGGACAGCGACGTGGCCGATGCACTTGATAAAGTTCCCACCACATCACGCGCCTCACACCCACTCGTAAGAAGCTTCTACAACTCATTCGCAAGCTCTTCACCCGAAATCCAGCGCGAAAATAGCGACGCTTGTTACGGACACAACCTTGGCAACAGCGAACGAGGCCCGCACGTCCGGCAACGCCCCTTCTTATTTGCGAGAGTCACATCTTCACCTCGGCGTACGAGCCCACTACACACACAAGGATGGCGTCGATACGCTGGAGCCATGCCTTCTGAGGACATCGTCGTCATCGACGGCCCGCGCCCCACCTCCGTCTTCTGGGCGGCGCACGAGGCTGGCCGACTGGTCGGGCTACGGACATCGGGCACCACGGGTGCCTCGCGGGTCGTGCTGCGCACCACGGCTTCTTGGGTGGATTCGTTCGCGCCGCTGG
>JBHADA010000086.1:0-9893 GCA_041854805.1 Arachnia sp. | reverse complement strand
GCTGTCTTAGTACTCGCCATCGTGTTTCCTACCGTCATCCTCCTCTCCGCCGTGGCGTCGCTGCTCGGGGCTGGAGCGCATCTGGTCACGTCCCGGGTGGTTGCCAGCGCCACCGGCGAGGGATTCACCTTCGTCTCTTGGATGCTGCTGGGCCTTCCACTGGCGGTGGTCTCCTCGCATCTGGCCGCCGAGTTGGTGCTGCGGCTCTTCGCGAACCGAAAGGTGCGCAAGCTACCGGTGGAGCTGACATCCGAGCAGTTCGCGGAGACGACGGACACGCCCGTGACTGGGCCATTGACCGTGGCGGAGTCGCGCGCCGCGTTGATCCTTGGTGTCGTCGTGGTGCTGTGGTGCACCAGCCCCATCCACAACGTGCATCCCGCGATCGTCGCGCTCGTGGGTGCCCTGGCCACCACGCTGCCGCGATACGGCTCGGTCACGCTCAAGAAGACGCTGGCGAAGGTGCCGTGGTCGCTGTTGATCTTCATGGCAGCCACCCTTGCTTTGGCCGACGCGCTCATGACCTCCGGCGCCGCCGAATGGATCGCGGCGGCGGCCTTCAGAGCGGTGGGTCTCAGCAGCCCATTCGCGTTCGTCGTCGCCGTCGTGGTGATCTCCACGGCCGCGCACTTGGTGATCCAGTCGCGTTCTGCCCGCTCGGCGGTATTGATTCCGGTGGTCGTGTCGTTGGCGCCGGGCGTCGGCGTCGACCCGGCCGCCGCCGCTTTCGCATCCACGGCCGCGGCAGGCTTCTGTCACACGCTCACCTCGTCGGCGAAGCCTGTGGCGATGTTTCAGTCGGTCGACGGAATCGAGGGCTACCGGCCGGAGCATCTGCGCCGCCTGTCGGTGGTTTTGGGCCCGCTGATGGTGGTCCTCGTCTTGGCCTTTGCCTACCTGGTTTGGCCGCTATTAGGCCTGTCTCTCTGAACCGCTGAATCCCCCCGGGCCGGTTCCCGGGAAACCAATTGACGTATCGATTTACGCGTCCTTGAGACGAAATGGCGTCGATTCGGTGCTTTCTTCCAAGCAGATTTCCAACCCCGCAAAGTAACGACTCCAAGGAGTAGTCATGTCCATCACCATTCCTAACCGCATTCTCATCGCGCCATCCGGTTTCAAGGAGTCGCTCGACTCGCGGCAAGTGGCCGATGCCATGGCGCGTGGCGTTCGCCGCGCGCTGCCAGGAGCCATCGTGGAGACCATGCCGATGGTCGACGGCGGCGAGGGTACGGCGGAGGCCTTGGCGCATACCACCGGTGGCCGGCTCGTGCCCGTGACGGTGACCGGCCCCGTGGGCGAACCCGTCGACTCTCACATCGCGCTGCTTGGCGGACGCGCCGAGGGCACGGCGGTTGTTGAGATGGCGGCCGCCGCGGGACTGCGCCTAGTGCCGAAGGAGATGCGCGATCCCACCGCCACCACCACCCGCGGGGTCGGCGAACTCATCGTGGCGGCCCTGAATGCCGGGGCGCGACGCATCATCATCGGCTGCGGCGACTCCGGCACCTCCGACGGCGGCGCTGGGGCCTTGCGTGCCCTGGGCGCCGAGGTCCGCGACGCCTCGGGTGCGCCGTTGCCTGAGGGCGGCGGGGCGCTCGTCGACGCGGCATCTGTGGACCTGTCCGGTATCGATCGCCGGATCGGCGGGGTGGAGATCGTTGCCGCCTGCAACATCCACAACGTGTTGACCGGCCCACGCGGCGTGGCCCGGGTGTTCGGCCCGCAGAAGGGGGCCACGCCCGAGCAGGTGGAGCGCCTCGAACGCGGCCTGGAGAACTGGGCAGGTCTGCTGGAGCAGGCAGCGGCCCCGACCGTCGAGGCCATGGGCCTCGACCTGCGCACCGGCGGCGGCACCGGGGCCTCGGGTGGGCTAGGCGTGGGCATCGCGGCCGGGCTGGGGGCGAAGCTGCGCACCCGTTTCGACGTGCTGCTCGACGGCGATCTTTCTGGCTTGGACCTGGATGCCGCCATCGAACGTGCCGACCTCGTGTTCACCGCCGAGGGAGCCATCGACTACCAGACCCCGCGGGGAAAGGTACCCGCCGAGGTCGCCACCCGGGCCAGCCGCGTCGGGCGCCCAGTGATCGCGTTGGCGGGAAGCATCGGCCAGGGGGCGGGGGACGTCTACGACATCGGTATCGATGCCGTCATGGGCATCATCCCCATCCCGATGGACCTGGCCCAGGCGATCAACGAAGCCGCGAGCTTGGTGACCGCGGCGACGGAGCGCACGATGCGCCTAGTGCTGCTAGGGGCCACCTTCGCCGCGTAAGAAGCCTTGGCGGTCTGCGTTGACGTCGCGCACGGGGTTCTCCATGAGAATCACATCGATGTAACTTGTGCACACCGGTGGACAACCTTGTGGATAACCCTGTGGGCAAAGGCAGATGGGATGCCCAGGAACTGCTCGTCCATTCCTGAGCCCGTCTATCCGCCCTTTATCCATCTCCATGACCCGGATGGCCTAAGACCAACTGGCTCATCTGGCATCGCGACTCCTCGAGATGCGGCTGCCGCAGATCAGCTCGACGGTGCGACGTATTCGTGCCGCAGGTCGCTCACCCGGGCGATGTGATCGAAGTCGTGGTCGGCGGCGAGCACCGTCGCGTCGTTGACGATGGCGTAGGCGGCGATTAGGAGGTCGATGGGTCCGGCCGCGCGGACCAGGCCGGCTTTCCACAGCGCGGCCTGCAGGTCGAGGACGAGGGTCTCGTCCGGGGCGTGTTCGAGCGGGAAGCCGAGGCCGATCCTCTCTCGATACCGGATGTGCTCCTCAGGGGTCCGGGCGCTGTGGCAGAACTCGAGCACTTGGGGCGGGCAGGTCACGAAGAGGTCGGTCGGCGCGCGCTCAATGCGCCGCAGCCGGGCCGTGATGCCGGGGTCGCCCGTCACGAGGTGGGCCCAGACGGAGTTGTCGACCAAGTAATCCGTCATTGGGCGGGTGTGACGACGGGAGCGCCGAGCTCGTCGGGCAGGTTCGTCAACTCGGCGATCCCGTCGATCATCGCGCCTTTCTGTTTCGATGCGATGAGCCGGCGCAGGGCGAGGTCGAGAACGGCACGATTGGATTTCTCGCCCGTCAACTCCCGGGCGCGTTTCATCAGACCCGGGTCCAGGTCGACGCTGGTCATGGCCATGACGTGCTCCTCTCGCCGCGGTTCGTACGCCTCAGTATATGCCTCGATATATGGATTGGAGCTTTCGTGAGTCAAGAGTTGGCTCGCGTGCGCGGAAACCAGCCCTCCCCGCACCTGGCCAGGTGCGGGGAGGGCTGCGTCGGCCTCAGAGCGCGGCCAGGGCCTCGAAGCTCGCCTTAGCGTTGGCGACCGGGCCGCCGTCGGCGGGCGGCTCCTCGTCGAGCATGATGTCCTGCTCCAAGACGTAGTAGCCGTCGAAGCCAGCCTCGCCCAGCGCCTTCACGATCGCCGGGAAGTCGATGTCGCCTTCGCCGATCGGGGCGAACACACCGGCCTTGATTGCCTCGGACCAGGTCAGCTCGCCCGGCAGCAGCTTGGCCGCGATGTCGGCATGCACGTCCTTGGCGTGGACGATCGCGATCCGGTCCGCGTACTGGCGAGCCAACGCGACGGGGTCCGCGCCGCCTGCGAGGAGATGACCCGTGTCGAGGCACAGGCCGATGCTCGTGTTGGTCAGCAGCCGCAGCACCTCGTCCTCGTTCTGGATCATGGTGCCCCAATGCGGATGGACACAGGCCGTCACGCCCGCCTCGCGGCAGGTCTCGGCGATACGGGTCAGGTTCTCGAAAAGCGTCGCCCAGCCCTCGTCGTCCAAGACGGGGCGCTCGTCGTAGCCATCGCGGCCCGAGTCGCACGCCAGGACGAGCACCTCGCCGCCAGCCACCTTGAATGCTTCCAACTCCGCCTTCACGGCCGGGATCGGGTCGTGCGCCGGGTCGTGCATCACGGCCAAGAAGAACGCGCCCACCGGCTTGAGCCCGAACTTGCTCACCGCCTCCGCGCGCGCTGCGGGCTCCAACGGCAGCCAGCCCTGCGGGCCGAACTCCGTTGCCGTGAGCCCGATCTGGCGCATCTCGTCCAGCACCCGCTCGGGCGACATCTGGTAGCCCCAGCCGGGCACCTCACACACGCCCCACGAGATGGGGGCACCTGCGATCTTCACTTGCTCTCCTCAGGAAATATTGACGGTAGTGCCGGTGCGGGCCGACTCCGCGGCCGCCTCGGCGAGGACCTGCGCCGCGACGCCGTCGGCCACCGTGGGGGTGACCGGCTCGCCGGCGATGACGGCGTCGATGAACGCGGTCAGCTCATCGCGGTAGGCATCCTTGTAGCGTTCCAGGAAGAAATCCAGATACGGATCGCCCGCCGACGACATGTCGGCCGTCGAGATCTCCAACGACGTGGGCTTGAGGTTGCCGACGTTGAGGGTGCCCTTGGCGCCGAACACCTCGACGCGCTGGTCGTAGCCCGTGGCGCAGCGCCGCGAGTTGTGCACCGTTGCCACCCCGCCATCGCGGCCCTTGAGTAGCACCACCGTGTCGTCGTAGTCGAACTCGCCGATCTCCGGGATGAAGCTTTGCCCGATGGCGGTGACCGACGCGATGTCGCCCAGGAAGAAACGCGCCTCGTCGAAGTCGTGGATGGTCATGTCGGCGTGGATGCCGCCGGAGACCTTGAGATATTCCAGCGGCGCCGGGGCCGGGTCTCGCGAGATGATGACCACCTGCTGCACATCGCCGACGGCTCCCTCGTCCGCCAGCCGCTTTGCCTTCGCGATGCTCGGGTCGTAGCGGCGCTGGAAGCCGATCATCACTGGCGGGTGGTCGAACGTCGCCAGCTCGTCGGCCAAGGCCTTCGCCGCCTCCACGGACGGAGCGAGCGGCTTCTCGCACAACACCGCCTTGCCAGCCCGGGTTGCGGCCAGGACGTGCTCGGCGTGCAGCGGGGTGGGGGAGCCGATGACGACGGCATCCACGTCGTCGGCGGCGAACGCCTCGGCGGCCTCGGCCGCCACCCGTGCGCCGTGGGGCGCCGCGAGGGCCTCGGCTGCCTCGACGACGGGGTCAACGACGAGCACCAACTCGGCTTCGGGGTGGGCGGCGACGGTGGCGGCGTGGACCTTGCCGATCCGGCCGGCGCCGATGACTGCGATGCGCAGCATGTGTATTCCTTCTTCTCGATCAGGGGGCCGGGACGATGATGTCACGCACGAGGCGGTCGAGGTCGGCGTCGGCCTCGAGGAACTGGCGCAGGGTCTTGCGGGTGGGGCCGAAAGCCTCGAACTCCTCCACAGTCATGCCATCCACCTCGTAGGCACGCACGAAATCCGGGATGCGGCGCAACTGCTCTAGGTAGTGCTCGGGCACCGGTACCGACATGCGTTCCACCGCCTCGTAATCGGAGGCGTTGATGATCTGCTGCCACTTGAACGGCGGGGAGACCACCACGTCGCCGCCCACGAACTCGGCCCAGTGGTTGACGTTGCGGAAGGCCGCCGACAGCAGCCGCGGACGCAGGCCGCGCTCCTGGAAGATCTCGTAGGCGCGTTTCATGCAGGCCACGCCTGCCCATTCCAGAGCGGATGCATCGATGAAGATCTTGTCCCGGGCCACGACATGCTTCATCCAGTCGTCCAAGCGGCCCACCATGATGGTGACCACGGGGCCCATCTGCGAGACGTCATGGCCCTCCGCCTCGCGGCGCTTCAACCCACGCTCGATGGCCTCGGCAGCCTCGACCGCCTGCGGTACGGAGAAGGAGACGGTTACGTTGATGCTGACGCCGCGGTAGGTGGCGTCCTCGATGGCCTCCAAACCCACCTTCGTGGCGGGGATCTTCACCACGATGTTGGGCGCCAACTCGTGGAACTCAAAGGCCTGGTCCGACAGGGCTTGCGCGTCGCGGTGGAAACGCGGGTCGGTTTGTACGGAGAGGCGGCCGTTGCGGCCCTTGTGTTCGGCGAACGCGGGCTCCAGCAGTTTGGCGGCCTCCACCGACATGTCCTTGACGGCCTGCCATCCAATCTGTGACTCGCCCCACGTGGGATGCTCGTCGGCGATGGTCTGGATACGTGGCGCCCACACGTCGAGATGCTGGCTGATGGTGGTGTAGGCAATCACCGGGTTGCAGGTGGCGCCCACCCCGCCGAAGGAGATGGATTGACGCAACTCGTCCAAGTCCGAGGAGTCGTTCCACAGGGCCGTGGGGGTGTTGCGGGCGGCATCCAGCAGGGGGCCGGGGGTGAAATCGCTCATGGTGGTGTCCTTCCAGTCGACCGCTGGCCGCAATGCCAGCCAAGCGAAGCTACCCACGAGTCAACCCGATTGTTCTCCTCCTGTCAAGTAATGTGTGGACAAATACTCATTTACTGCCGACGCCTCGGGCCTGGGCTCAGCGGAGGCTCGGGGATGGATGCGTGAGTGTCCTCTCGCCAGGGTCGCTCGGAACCCGGCGAAGCGCGCGGAAGCAGTCGATCTCAAGATCGGGGATCTTCGGTTCCTCCACCCCGGTGTTCTCATTCCACCACGGATCCCGCCAGGCGGTGTATTCCAGAGCTCTGGGCGATGCCACGCCGCCGATACCGCGGAGCCGCAGCACGCAGGCGCGGGCGGCCTCTTCCGCGGGGTGGCCAGGCGCCGGCCAGACCAGAAGGCGTTGCCACAGGCTTCCGTAGCGACTCGGCTGCTCGAAGAAACCCAGCGACTCCAATCGGCCTATGGCCTCCTGCGTGAATGTGTCACCCGCCCGGCGGGGGGCCAACTGTGCGAGGAAACCCCGATCGTTCCGATACGGCCTGAGGCCGGTGAACTGCACGAACAGGTCCTGCTGCGCCGAGTCGTTGATGATCAGATAGCCGCGGGCCGGTAACTTCGAAACCGCCAGGGCCAATGCCGCCTCAAATTCTTCCCATGTCATTGAACTCTCCGTTCGCTGCCTCCCGAGGAATCGCCGCAATCGCGGCCGTTCGGGCGCGCATAGAGACGCGACCGGTACCTCCCACGAAGATGCGACTGCGCAGCACCCTACGTCTCCAGTGGGTCATTTCCGAACGTTCGCTCCGATGCGGGCAGGGCGAATCTTGTCGGGCTTAGTGGCGCCGCCTGGTCAGTTGGCGAACAGGCTCAACTGGAAGGAATAAAGGCTGGGACGGTAGACGTGGCGGCCCACCTCAATGATCCTGCCGTCCGCGTCGGTGCCGATGCGTTCCATAGTCAGCAGCGGCGCGCCTTCGTCCTCATCCAGCAGTTCGCCCTCGGCCGCGGTGGCGCCCCTAGCCCCGATCACCTGGCGAGCCGAAACCACCCGAGCGCCCTTCTCGCCCAGGCATTGGTACAGGCCGCGTTCGCCGAGATCGGTCCACGACGGGGCAATGTCGATGGGGATGAGGTTAGTCATCAGCGCCAGCGGGTGCCCGTCCGCCAAGCGAAGTCGCTCCAGCGAGAGGATGCCGTGGCCAGGCTCGACGCCGAGATTCTCGGCCTCCTCCGGCGAGGCCTCGCGGACGTTGTAGTTCAGCACCCGCGTCGTGGACTTGATGCCCGCCGCGGTGAGGTCCTCGTTGAGTGAGGACAGCTTCATTGGGCGGTGCACGTGCGGGGGGGTGACCCGTGTGCCGACTCCGCGGCGACGCGATAGCAGGCCGCGGTTGACCAACTCCTGCATCGCGCGCCGAGCCGTGGGCCGTGCCACGCGCAGACGCTGCGCCATGGAGACCTCGTCCTCGATCAGTGCGCCCGCCGGAAGCTGCCCAGACAGGATCGCCTCCTCAATGGGGCGCGCGATCTGTTGGTAGAGCGGCTCGTCGGAGGCGCGATCAATGACCACCTGAGGCGTGAAAGTCTTGTCCATGGCGCTGGTCATGCTGTCCAAACTACTGTCGATCGGTGTCCATGGCTAAAAGCGCCTGTTGCTGCGGTGAAGCGATGCACTGTGTTTTCCCCCGGAAGTGCTCGTTGGTGAGGCCCGTTGGCCACGCGATAGTCTACCCATGTCGGGGTCCGGAGGGTGAGTCGGGCCTGCAGCCGGGATCCTGGAATTGTGCAGACATTTGCTTGACTCCGGGTGGCTTGGTGTGGAAGATTGGGGGCACCAATGGGAGGTATCGCCGTGGATGCTGGCACGTTCGACGTCTTGTGCATGGGGCGCAGTGGCGTCGACCTCTACCCACTTCAGACCGGGGTGGGGCTCGAAGACGTGGAGACCTTTGGCAAGTACCTGGGCGGTTCACCCACCAACGTCGCCGTCGCGGCGGCCCGGCTCGGCCACAGCGCCGCCGTTGTCACCGGGGTGGGCGACGACCCCTTCGGCCGGTTCGTCCGGCTCGAGTTGGAGCGCCTCGGCGTTAGCGTCGCGCACGTGGTGACCAGCCGTAACTACCGCACTCCCATCACCTTCTGCGAACTGTTCCCGCCGGACAGCTTTCCGCTCTACTTCTACCGGCGTCCGCTCGCGCCGGATATGCAGCTCACCCCGGACGACCTGCCGGACGTGACCTCCGCGGGAATCGTGTGGCTAAGCCTCACAGGCTTCTCCATGGAGCCATCCCGCTACACCCATCTCACCGCGCTGCGCCGCCGTGCCCGCCAGGGCGTCACCATCCTCGACCTCGACTATCGCCGCACCTTCTGGGACGACGAGGAGCAGGCGCGAGAGGCCGTCACCGATGCCCTGCCACACGTCACCATCGCCATCGGCAATCTTGAGGAGTGTCGCGTCGCGGTGGGGGAGACCGACGCCGAATCCGCAGCCAACGCCCTCCTCGCCCGCGGCGTCGAGGTAGCCATTGTCAAACAGGGACCCGTCGGGATACTGGCCAAGACGGCGACCGAACGGATCTTCGTGCCCGGCACGCCCGTCGACGTGGTCAACGGGCTCGGCGCCGGCGACGCCTTCGGCGGGGCCCTATGTCATGCCTTGCTCCAGGGGTGGCCCCTCCAGCGGGCTCTCCCGTTCGCGTCGGCGGCTGGCGCCGTCGTGGCCTCCCGCCTGGAGTGTTCCACCGCCATGCCCTACGAGCACGAGGTGGAGGAACTCATGGCCGCGCACCCCGAGATTCGCATCGAGATGGGTGCGCCGTGAGCCACATCCAGAAACTCAGTGCCCTGCGCCTGTCAGACCCGGCGGCATTCCAGCGGGCCCTGGCCAATCGCGCCCCAGCCGCCTTCGGTCCCCGCCGTCCGCTGCTCATCATCGCCGCCGACCATCCCGCTCGTGGCGTCGTCGGCGCCGGGGCCGACCCCTTCGCCATGGCCTCCCGTGACGACCTCCTTGACCGCTGCCTGACCGCCCTGTCGCGCCCAGGCGTCGACGGATTCGTCGGCACAGCCGACATGGTGGAGGACCTCGCCATGCTCGGAGGCCTGGACGGCAAGCTCGTCTTCGGCTCCATGAACCGCGGCGGCCTGCACGGGGCGTGCTTCGAGGTCGACGACCGCTACACCGGCTACGATCCGGGCGGCATCGCGGCCATGGGGCTGGATGGGGGCAAGCTCCTGCTGCGTATCGACTACTCCGATCCCGCCACGGCCGACGTCCTCGACCGTGCCGCCGAGGCCGTTCGCGGGCTGGTGAGGCTCGGCAAGCGGGTCATGGTGGAACCCTTCATCGTCCGCCGTGACGGGCGTCGCGTGGTGCCAGATCTGTCCACCGACGCCGCCATCCGGGCTGTCGTCATCGCCTCCGGGCTCGGTGCCAGCAGCGCCTACACCTGGCTGAAGGTGCCCCTGGTCGACGACATGGCGCGCGTCATGTCGGCCACCACCCTCCCGTCGCTGGTGCTGGGCGGAGAGGTGTCGTCCGATCCGGCTGCCAAGCGCCGCCGCTGGGCGGAGGCCGTCCGGCTGCCCAACGTCCACGGCTTGGTCGTGGGCAGATCCCTGTTGTTCCCGGCCGATGGCGATGTCGCGGCAGCGG
>JBHADA010000085.1:0-25578 GCA_041854805.1 Arachnia sp. | reverse complement strand
CCCTTGAAAAACTTCACAGTTCGCCACCCTTGGTGAATCACATCATCTTGCCCCCCTGCGACTTACCCCCACGCTAAGTCAGATCAATCCGCATGTCGACCCCTTCATCCAAATGGCACGAAATTGGCACGGGGCGATTCGTCCGCCAGTCGAGGAACGGCAGACCGAGGTTGCGGTTGCGTGGACGGCTGGGCCAACGTCCTGTCGCGACTGAACCTCGCCGCGGAAACGGGCGACATCGCCCAGACCGCCGCGCCCCTTGCCCGACTCTAGAAGGGAACCTAAGTCCAGCCTGACCGAGTACGAGCGGATCAGGGCGGCGCTGCAGGCTCGTCTCGGCTGGGAGGGTCGACTTGCGGGACTTACCAACCCTGTTTGGGAAATTTCTTCCCGATTCACGGCGCTGCTGCTACGCATGGTTGCATGCTGCTCGCCTTCTCCGTGGCCAACTTTCGCTGCTTCACCGAGGAGAGTTCTCTGGACTTGACTCGAAACACCCTCAAGACACTCACCCCTGGGTCCGGTTCCTCATGGCAGGCATCGACTAGGCGCGTGGCGCACCGTTCTTCCCGATGATCAGGTCACCTTCCCAGTGGCCGGGTACCCGGCGCTGGTCAGCATCGGCGCCCCGTTGGCTGATCGGACCATCCCGATGATCGGCCCGCCCCGGACCCGGCCGGTAGTGCGGGGTCGGCGGGTGGTCCGCTTGGACTGCACGAAGATGCCACGCCGGGCGAGCTCACCTCGGGGCATTGCATAGATGTACTGGTAGATCGCTTCACCAGAGACGGTGCGGCCGCGTGCGTCGGGAAAGTGTTCACCATGGGTTCAACACTCGGGTCTGCGGCTTCCAGACGCAAGCGTCCCGCGATCTCGTTGGGTGTCCAAGACGCTGCCAGGTCCGCGTCCACCCGCGCCTGGAGCACGGGATCGGCCGCGACCTTCCGCTGCTGCGGACGCTGCCTGCACCCGCTGCGCTCGCACGTCCGCGGTCACACCCCTGGTAGCCGCGGGTCTTCGTCGAGTTCCGCCGCAACTCCCGGGAGATCACCGACGGGCATCGCCCCAGGTGAACCGCGATCCTATGCACTCCCAACCAGCTTTCAACGCTGTCGATATCTCCGACCGATCCGAGAACGTTAACCTCCGCCGCGCCATCCAGACCTCCTACCCCAAGCCCCACCATCAGGGATGTTGCTACGACGCTATGACACTACCCTCTTCGTCCGCACCCAGGCCGAAGAGGACACAGAGCCGACTATCGATGCCGGCCCCTCCCTGAAGGGTGAGTAGTGCCCCATAAAGTGGTGTAGCGCGCGGGGGCCGGCTCGTCTTGGAACGTTGAGGCGGTCACCGTGTGTTCCTTCAAGGAAACTCTCACATCCACTTGAAAGGTTCTTCACGATGACCGCTGCCCATATTGTCGACCCTGCAGGCCTGCTCGGTGAAGCCCTGGCCGAGGCGAGTCCGGATTTGATGCGCCACCTGCTGCAGTCGATCATCAACACCTTGTTGTCCGCGGACGCTGAGCTGTTGTTGGCGCCGAGTACGGCCGCCCGGACTCGGGCCGGGTGGCTCAACGCAATGGCTACCGCCATCGTCGTCTGGATACCCGGGTCGGCACGATCGACGTGGCGATCCCCAAGCTACGCAAGGGCACCTATTTTCCCGAGTGGCTCCTGGAACGGCGCAAACGTGCCGAGGCAGCGCTGATCACTGTGGTGGCGGACTGTTACCTGGCCGGGGTTTCGACCCGTCGGATGGACAAGCTGGTCAAGACCCTGGGGATCGACTCGTTATCCAAGTCCCAGGTGAGCCGGATGGCCACCGACCTGGACCAGCTGGTCGACCAGTTCCACCCGTCGACCCCTCGGCGACGCCGGCCCGTTCACGTTCGTGTCCGCCGACGCGCTGACGATGAAGGTCCGCGAGGGCGGACGCGTCATCAACACCGTCGTGCTACTGGCCACTGGTGTCAACGGCGACGGGCACCGCGAGGTCCTCGGCATGCGCGTGGCCACTAGTGAGACTGGTGCGGCGTGGAACGAGTTCTTCGCCGACCTGGTCGCCCGCGGCCTGACCGGGGTACGGCTGGTCACCTCCGACGCCCACACCGGACTAGTAGAGGCGATCGCGGCGAACCTGCCCGGAGCCACCTGGCAACGCTGCCGCACCCACTACTCGGCCAACCTGATGTCAGTGACCCCCAAACCCATGTGGCCGACCGTCAAAGCAACGCTACACAGCGTGTACGACCAGCCCGACGCCCCAGCAGTACACGCCCAGTTCGACCGGCTCATCGACTACGTCACCGACAAACTACCCGCAGTGGCCGAGCACCTAGCCGCCGCCCGGGAAGACATCCTGGCCTTCACCGCCTTCCCCAAAGACGTATGGACCCAAATCTGGTCCAACAACCCCACCGAACGACTCAACAATGAGATCCGCCGCCGTACCGACGCCGTGGGCATCTTCCCCAACCGCGACGCGATCATCCGCCTCGTCGGCGCCGTCCTAGCCGAACAAACCGACGAATGGGCCGAAGGACGCCGCTACCTCGGACTCGAGGTCCTCGCCCGCTGCCGCCTCAACATCGTCCCCACCGAACCCCAGAACGGAGCTGATACCCTCCCCGCTCTAACCGCATAACAACCCCTACCGAAGGAACACACCGCTACACCACTACCCGGGACTTGACCGAAGGGTGCCACCTCTGAGGTCCGGCGCATTACCACCGTCAAGGACCACTTCCTTTGCCGTTGGCAGTAGTAAGCGGCGCTAGCTATGACACGGGGTCGGTGATGTAGAGGGGGTAGGCTCTCGTCAGGATGGGTGTTGCTATATAACTATCCGTCCGATCGAGGAGCCTGCCGGTGAGTACTCACGCTAACGCACAGTTGACCGTTGAAGGCCGCCACCGTCTCATTGAGGGCTGTCAGCGATCATCCGATCGCTCATGTTGCCGCGGAGATGGGCATCAGCCGCGCAACCGCGAGCAAGTGGGTGAACCGTTACCGCCGACTCGGCGAGGCCGACCTGCACGAGCACACCAGCCGCCCCCGCCACTGACCGTCCCACCAACGGCTCCGCGGCCTAACGCAAGAGTTGGTGTCGAGCCAGGTCCCGATAGAGCTCACAGTCACGAAGAAGCTCCTCGTGAGTGCCCGCGGCCTCCACTCTTCCCTCGTTCAGGACAACGATTTGTTCTGCCATCGTCACAGTCGCCAGCCGGTGAGCAACGACGACGAGAGTCCGTCGACTCGCCGTCTTTCGGATAGCGTCTTGGATCAATTGCTCGTTGTGCGAATCAACACTTGACGTCGGCTCGTCCAACAGCAGGATTGGCGCTTCGCTGACAAGCGCACGGGCCAACGCCAACCGCTGGCGCTCGCCCCCCGATAGGTTTATACCTCTGTCACCCAGGCGGGTCGAAAGGCCCTCGGCCTCGTCGAACCGACGATGGAGGTTGACTTGCTCAAGGACCTCTTGGCACACAGAGTCCGAAAGACCCGACCTTCCCAACCCTAGATTCTCCCGAACCGTTCCGGCGAGGATTGGAGCATCCTGCTCTACGTACGCGAATTGAGATCGCAACTGTGCCAAAGAGAGATCTCGCGAGTTCACGCCGTAGACGAAGATGCCGCCATCGTGGTGGTCGTAGAAGCCTTCCGCCAACGACAGCAGGGTAGACTTGCCGGCGCCGGACGGACCGACAATTGCGGTCATCGTGCCGTCAGGTACGACGAAGCTCACGTCGTTAAGGACGCGATGCTCGTCCTCATAGGCGAAGGCAACGTTTTCCATCCGTACCGCGGTGGCGCGATTTGCGGCGTCAGCTTTCGGAGTGACCTTCGAGTGGTTGGGATCTGCGCGGTTGCGTTCCTCCTCGGTCGGCAGTTGCATCACTGACTCTATTCGTTGCATCGCGCCCATTGCGCTACGCACGGTCATGATCGCGGAGGCGACCTGCCCGAGCGGGGCTGCGACCATGAAGAGGAAGAGAACGAATGTCACGAGATCGGCAACGCTGATGGCACCCGTCGACACGCGAATACCTCCGACCCCCAGGACTATGAGGAATGCGAGCTGAACAGCAAGCCTGCTCGCAGGCCATAGAACTGCTTGGACACGTGCGATGCCCACGCCGTTCCTATATGCCATTCGAGCGTCGTTGCCTATCTCCCGATCGAGTTGTTCTTCGGCTTGGAGGGAGCGAACGGTACGAATAGCCGAGAGTGCCCGTTCTACGCTTGCCCCGAGCTTTCCAACAGAGGTTTGAGCCGCAACGGTGAGACGTTGAATTTTTCGTGAGGCAAGAATGACACCGAAAATGGCTCCAAGGCTGACCCCGAGAACAATGAGCAGCATTGTGATGTCTAGGAGCACCATCGCGATGACGGCGCCGACGAGGAGAAGGACACCCCCAAATGTCTCTATGAGACCGCCCGTGAAAGCCGTTCGGATCAAGGTAGTGTCGGAACTCAGCCGCGTCACTAGATCGCCAGTACGGTGTGAATCGTACACGGAAACCGGAAGGCGCAGTAGCCGCGAGATGAGGTTCTGGCGAACGCCGAGCACGACCGATTCGGCTAGCTTCGTCATAATGTATTGTCGTGCGCCTTCGAGGATGGCGGTCGCGAGCACAAGAACAACCAGAAGGACGATCCACCACGTTATCGGTTGATCGCCGATCGTCTCAATAAGGCGATTGACTACGAGCGGCTGGGCAAGGCTGAGTCCTGCGGCAGCGATCGAGACCACAACCGCCAGGCTTGCGGCTCGCCAGCGTCCGTGTAGCAGCGCCAGGAGCGCGCGCCCGGCGGACCGGCCGGTCGATCGAATCTCTTGTTCGCTGGGCCGCTTCATTGACGGACCCGCCTAGATGCGTTTACGCGTTTCACAGCAGACGTCCTTCGGGCTCGAGGTATCCCGATTCGTAAGCAAGGACGACTGCCTGGACTCGGTCTCGGATGTGGAGCTTCGCGAAGACCCGACTGACGTGTACCTTTACCGTGCCCTCGACCAAAGAAAGGTCAGACGCGATCTGCGCGTTGGACCGTCCGCGCACCACGAGGTCGAAGACCTCCCGCTCCCTCACCGTCAGGTCCGAGAGTCCTGCAATGCCAGCTGCACGCTGCTGGAGCTGCTTCCTCGAACTTTCCGACGTGAAGTGTTCAAGAAGACGCTTCGTCGTGGTTGGCGCGACGACCGCGTCTCCTTCATGAACATGGATGATGCCCGCGACGAGCTCGTCGAGCGGAGTGTCCTTCAGCAGGAATCCGCTGGCTCCGGCTCGTAGTGCCTGATACACGTACTCGTCGAGGTCGAAGGTCGTAAGGATCAGGACCCGCGGGCCGCTCGGGCGCGCTATCAAGCGGGTTGCTTCGATCCCGTTCATACCGGGCATCCGGACATCCATAAGGACGACGTCGGCCGGGGTGAGCGACAGCTCCTCGATGGCTGACTCTCCGTTGGACGCCTCCCCGACGACAGTCAGTTCCGGCCTGGCGTCAAGCAGAATACGGAAGCCGTCCCGCACCATCGGCTGATCGTCGACGAGGATGGTTCTGATCGTCATTGAACTGTTCCTCCTATAGGTAGCCGAGCACGAACTTCGAAACCGCCTGCCGTGTCCGGGCCGGCGGCTAGAGTCCCACCGAAGGCGCTGACCCGCTCCCTCATGCCGACGAGGCCGTGTCCTGATGCTTCCTTGACCGATCTGGAGTCTCTGTTCGCGTCGATCCCGTTGTCCTTAACGGTGACAGTGGCGCAGTTCGGAGCGAACTCGATGTCAACGCTGGCGGACAGATCGTCTCCGCCAGCGTGTTTACGGGTATTGGTGAGGGCCTCTTGAACGAGTCGATAGATGCACAACTGGATACTTTCACTGAGGTCAGGTGGCGTGCGACTTACTCGAAAATCGACCTTCAGACCGGCGGCTCGCGACTGGTCCACGAGGTCGCTAAGTTGAGCGATCCCGGGCTGCGGGGCTCGCGTGTCGTTGCCGTCACTGCGAAGTACTGACAACACGCTCCGCATTTCTGCGAGGGCGGCCCTTCCGCTATCGCGGACTCTATACATCGTCGTCTTGGCAAGGTCCGGATCTGCGTGCGTTCGTGAAGCTGCCGCATCGGACATGACGACCATTGCACCGAGACTGTGGGCGACGATGTCGTGGATCTCGCGTGCGATGCGCGTTCGCTCCTCAGCCGCTGCGGCTCTCGTCTGAGCCACCTTTTCTTTTTCGAGCTCGGCAGCTCGCTGTTTGAGGCTTTGGATGTATTGGCGGCGGAAGCGCACTAGCGTCCCCCACGTCGCGGCCCAGATCAACGCAAGTGCGATGATTCCGAGGTCGCCGATGCTCGTATATCCTTGTTGAAGCACGGGCGCTGTTCCGATGACGAACCAACCGACGACGCAGGCCGTGGCGATGGATGTGACTATCCAAGTTCGGCGAGTCGCCAGGTTGTATAATGCAAAGGCGAGCATCAGGTTTGCGGCGAAGATGTCGATGCCCCAAAGCACCTGTATCCAGGCCATGGAGTAGATTGCCACGAACACGGTGACCGGAAAGGTCTGCCGCAGTAAGTATGGGGTGCATGCTCCCAACGAGAAGAGCAAGGCAACGACGAGTGGCCCGGCACCGTCTCGGGAGTAGATCGCAATCATCGGCAAGTTGTACGTGAACAGGAGTAGCACGACGAGGAGGTCGAGAAGGTGCACTACCGTACGCGGACGGCGCCGCATTCCGAAGTCGTGATTCCGGCGATGACCTAGACGCACCGTGCGTTCTAGTGCGGCTTGGCTGATTGCCACGAAGTCCCCCTTCCTTTCTCTCCCGCGACCATTGCGCGGGATCGCTCTGTAGTCCGCACATGGGAACTCGCGAGGAGGGTGGGACGCCCTCCCCGCGAGCTCCCGGTGGTGTGCGAATACGCACGGCCGATCAGGTGTCACCCTCGTCGGACCAGTCGCGGAAGAACAGGATGCGCTCCAGGTGCGGGCCGAACCACTCTCCCGTGTTGGCGTGGAAGTCGCTGCCGTACGCCGTGCGGAGCCCCACCGCATCGGCGATGGATTCCCGCAGCTGCTCTGCGCCATGAGCACGGGTCGACGTGGGTTCGGGCCGTTGCCACCAGTTGGTGTGCCCGGTAGGCGCGACCGTCTCTGTCAACGGTCAGGAACTCCCGTCCGGGGACGTTCGTGACTCCTCGCCACATAGGTCGGGCATTGACCGGGTGGGGTGCTCCTACTACAAGGCCCAGGGCGATCGAAGTGGGGTCCAGCGGCAGTTCTCCGACCTCGGCGAGTACATCACAACGGTCGGTGACGATTCTGAAGCCGAGGCAAGTGGCGTGGAAGACTCGCCTGGTCTCAAGCGCGGGACCGCTGGCGACCAACATGCCGTCGATCGAAGCGAACAAGGTGAACGCGCCGTGGAAGCGACGCACCCGGCGGACCAGATCACTGGCGGCACGAGACGCTCGGGCTGACTGCTCAAGGTCAGACGCCGATGCCGAGGTCGGACCGATCAGAACGATTTTCGTTGGACCGTGGACGAACGTCAGGATGTGCTCGGCACCTGCGCGCAAGAGAAGCCAGGGGCGCCCTGACGCATGCTCGATCGTGCGCTCGGCGCTGCGGCGAGCGCGTTGGACTAGGACCTGGGGCAGATCCGTGTCAGGCAGGGCGATCACGAACGTGTCAAGACGTTCCATCTGTGGCTCCTTGCGCCAAGTGTCCTGGTGCTTCCACCATGCGAGGTGTGCACCCAACTTGTCAACCCCTCGACGTGTCTCAGCTTCTTTGAGCGCGTGGGATGGCTCGGTGCCTCAGGTACTTTGAGCGCGAAGTTTGCCGAGTGGAAGGCAAGATTTAGATGGCCGCGAGGCGACAGGTGACGAATAAGCTCAGGGCCGCGTACGCGCGGGCGTCGAAGACGGACCGGGGGCGGATCCTGGACAAGGTGATGTCGACGACGGGGATGGGGGTGGCCCACGGCCCGGCGGATGCTCACCGGCCCAGCGTTACCAGCACCTGCCGAGCAGATCGATCGGCGGCAGTTGCGTGTGATGGGGATACAGTGACGATTCCCGGGCGTTGCTGGAGCATGTGTGGGCGCTGATGGGCATGCCCTGCGGGAAGTATCTGAGCGTGATCTGTCGACGTGATTGCCGTTGCTCGCTGACGCCGGGAACCTGGACAAGCCGTTCGCGACACCTGCCGCGCTTGAGGAGTTGGAAGCGATGAGCGCGGGCGTCGAGAGGTGTCAAATAGTCTGTGTAAATGGTTGATCCGATCTGAAGGAGATTGACTATGACCATGACAAGGAACGATGCCAAGCGAGGGAGCGAGGCTGGGGAGGTTCGCCGGGAGTTCATCGATGACGAGTTGCTCGACAGGTTGTTGGCCTCGACCAGCGAGCGGGGGGTGGCGCTGAGGGGCGAGGGTGGGCTGCTGCCCGAGTAGGTCTATGTCCGTGCTTGAGCGGGATATGCGGGCTGAGTTGACCAGTTACTTGGGCTATGAGAAGCATGATCCGGCTGGGCGGGGCTCGGGGAACTCGCGTAACGGTGTGACGTCTAAGACCGTCGATATGGAGGTCGGGCCGATCGAGGTGGACCGGCCCTGGGACCGTAACGGGACTTTCGTGTCGAGGCTAGTGCCTAACGGGCAACGCCGTTTGGGTGAAGCCTGTCAAGTTGTCTGTGTAAGTGGTTGGGTTTTAGATGGTTTGGACGAATCGTTCGGGGTAGCGGATGGTGAGTTCGTTCAGGGCTGCGGACCAGCCATGGACGAGGGACCTTTCGACGAGTTTGCCTTTGGCTCGGCGTTGGCTGTTGGGGCTGGCTGCTTGGTTGGCTCGTTCGCGGGCTCGTTTGTCTTCGATGGTGCCGATCGCGAGCCAGAGCAGTGTGACTACTGCGTCGTCGTTGGGGAACTGGCCGCGGTTTTGATGATCGTGCGGAGCTGGTAGTTCAACGACTCGATCGAGTTGGTGGTGTAGATCACTTTGCGGGTGGCTGGCCCGAGATCGAGGAACGGGACGAACCGGTCCCAGGCGTTGCGCCAGGGTGCGGCCGCGGCCGGGTACTTCTTGCCCAGCGTGGAGTCGGCGAACGCCGTGAGGGCCTGCAAGGCGTGGTTCTCGTCGATCGCGGTGTAGATCGGCTTGAGCATCCTGGCGACGGTTTTGCGGTCGGTGTAAGCGATGAACCGCATGGCGGCCCGGATCAGGTGGACGACGCAGGTCTGGATCAGCGCTCCGGGCCAGGTCGCTTCGATCGCTTCGGGGAACCCGGTCAGCCCGTCACAGCACACGATCAGCAGGTCACGCAGCCCACGGTTAGCGAGCTGAGCACACACGCTCGCCCAGAACTTCGCGCCCTCGGCGGCTTGGACCCAGATCCCTAGGACGTGTTTGACGCCCTCAGTGTTGACACCAACCGCGATATGCGCGCTGCGGTTGACGACCCGGTTCTGGTCACGGACCTTGACCACCAATGCGTCGAGGTAGATCACCGGGGAGAACGCCTCCAGCGGGCGGCTCTGCAAGCAACGACCTCTTCCATCACCGCCTCAGTCACATTCGAGATGGTCTCGTGGGATAGATCGGCGCCCAGGGCCGCGGCCAGGTGATGCTGGATATCACGCACGGTCACACCACCGACATAGAGACTGATGATCATGTCATCGAGCCCACCCAAAGAGAGTGTCCGATAACGGTGTAAGTGGTGGTTTCTATTGGTGGGTGTTGGCCGTGGGTATGCGGTCGGTGAAGGTGGTGGCGAACGCGTTCAGGGCGGGCTTCCAGCGCATGCCCTCTCTGGTCCTGTCTGGTGGCCTTGGGGTCCAACGATCTCACGACCAGGTAGGGCGTCTTTAACGCGGCCTGTTCGTTCGGGAAGTGTCCTCTGGCTCGGACAGCCCTGCGGAAGCCGGCATTGAGGCTCTCCGGGGGTGTCAGATGGTTTGTGTGAGAGCTGGTCTTCAAGCGAAGGAGGTTTACTGTGAGCATGACCATGGAAGACAAGCAGGATTTGGCGGGTGAGTCTGAGGCTCGGCTGCGTCGGGTGCTGTTCACTGACGAGATGCTCGACCAGCTGATGGCTGCCGCCGACGAGCGGGGTGTGTCCTTGACCGGTGAGGGCGGGTTCCTGCCCGAGATGATCAAGGCCGTCCTCGAGCGGGGCATGGACGCTGAGCTGACTGATCACCTGGGCTACGAGAAGGGCGACCAGGCCGGGCACGGCAGCGGGAATTCCCGCAACGCCGACCACGCCGAAGACGGTCGCCACCGAGATCGGTGACATCGTCTTGGACCAGCCTCGGGATCGTAACTCCTCGTTCGTCTCGATGTTGGTGCCCAAGGGCGCCCGCCATCTCAGGGGGCTGGAGGACATGATCATCTCGTTGTACGCGGGCGGGATGACGATCCGGGACATCCACCACCACTTGGCCTCGACGTTGGGCACCGAGGGCTCGCACGAGACGATCAGCAAGGTCACTGACGCCGTCGTTGAGGAGGTCACCGCATGGCAAACCCGCCCGCTGGAGGCGTTCTATCCGGTGATTCTGTCCTCGACGCGTTGATCGTGAAGATCCGCGATGGTGCGCACGTGACCAACCGGGCCGCGCACATCGCCGTGGGTGTGGACATGGACGGGATCAGGCACGTCCTAGGCATCTGGGTCCCGAGCCAGCGAGGGTGCGAAGTTCTGGGCCGGGATGTGTGCCGAGCTGGCCAACCATGGCGTGCTGATCGTGTGCTGCGACGGCCTCACCGGCTTTCCCGAGGCGATCGAGGCTACCTGGAGCCAAGCGATGGTCCAAACCTGTGTGGGCCCTCCTGATCCGAGCCTCAATGCGGTTCGTGTCCTACCAAGACCGCAAGGTCGTCGCTGCGGCCCTCAAGCCGATCTACACCGCCGTCAACGAGGACGCCGTGCTCATGGCGCTGACCGCGTTCGCGGACTCTCCCTTGGGCAAGAAGTACCCCGGCCGCAGTCGCCTCGTGGGAGAACGCGTGGGAACGGTTCACCCCTGTTCCTGGCGTTCGGGCCCGCCCTGCGGAAGGTGATCTACACGACCAACAGCATCGAATCGCTGAACTACCAGCTGCGCAAGATCATCAAGAACCGGGGTCACTTCCCCAACGACGCCACCGCGATCAAGCTGCTCTGGCTGGCTATCGGCACCATCGAGGACAAAAGAGCCCGCGAACGCGCCAAACAAGCCAGCCGACCCAAAGGCCATCCCCGCACCGCCCCGGCCAAACTCATCGAAGGCTCCATCGTCCAAGACTGGAAAGCAGCCCCCGGCGAACTCTCCCTCATCTACCCCGACCACATCAACCACCACATCTGACCACGCCACTTACACAGAAGACTTGACAACCTCAGGCTCTCGATCGCGTTGGTCGAACACAACACCTTGCGGATCTCCAGGCCGTAGTCCAGGAAGGGGACGAACTCGGTCCAGACGCCTCACCAGAACCTGATCATGGCCGGGTAGGCCTTGCCCCTACTTCTCCGCGAACTCCTCGAACGCCCCGCTCAGCAGCCTCCGCCGTGGAGGCCTCGTAAACGGGCCTGAGGTTGACGGCGATCTCAGGCCAGTGCCGCTTCGACGCATAGCCGAAGCTGTTGCGCAGCAAATAGATCAAACACGTCTGGACCTTCGCTGCGGGGAACACCTGCCCGATGCTGTCCGGCAGGCCCGTGAGGCGCGTCGCAGACCATGAAGAACACGTCCCTTGACGCCACGGTTCTTCACTCGGTCAGACATGCGAACCAGAACTTCACGGATTCACCGTCCCCGTTGCCAGGCCAGACCCCCAAAATGTCCTTGCGGCCCTCCAGGTCGACACCGATCACCACATAGTAAGGGCTGGTTGCCCGATTCCCCGCCCTCTTAGCCACGCAGCACCTGCCTATCCCGCACTATGATCACGATCACATCGACGAAGACCGCCGCGTAGATCGGCCGGCTCATCCACCTGTTCGTTCATCTCCTCGACGACGCGGCCGGTGAGCCTGCTGATCGTGTCCTTACTCACGCTGGTGCCGTAGACCTCCACGAAGCGGGCCGCGATCTCCCCGGCCGTCAGCCCCTTTCACACAGCGACACGACCATGGCATCCAGATCCAACAAGCAGCTTTAGCGCTCCTTGACCAGCTGCGACTCGAACATACCGTTACGATCCCAGAGCACCTGAATCTCGACCGCACCCACCATTGTCGGTGATCACCGTCTCCGAGCAGGTACCGTTACGGGAACTGCCCAAGCCACGGCCGACTGGGTCGTACTTGTCATAGCCCAGGTACTCGTTGAGTCCCTCGCCCACGGCGGTCCCGACGACCCGCGCGGTCAACACCTCTTTGATGATCCGGGGGGGGGTGTTGTCGCCGGGTTCTGGTGGCGTGGGTTGATCGCTGATAGGGACACGGCCTGCTGCATAGACAGTGTGGTCTCTTCGTAACGTGGGTGACGACGATCTTCGCCTGACTTGGTGGCCAGATTGACTCCTGAAAGGAGGACTTCCATGGCCCATGACCCGTTCGACGTGTTCGTCGGTCTCGACGTCGGCAAGGAATGCCACCACGCCACCGCCCTCAACTCGGCGGGCAAGCGGCTGCATGACAAGGCCCTTCCGCAGGACGAAACCACCCTGCGGGAGGTGTTCGCGAAGCTCACCGGTCACGGGTCGGTGTTGGTGATCGTGGACCAGCCCGCCACGATCGGCGCGCTGCCTGTAACCGTGGCTCGAGCGATGGGCATCGAGGTCGCCTATCTACCCGGGCTAGCGATGCGCAGGATCGCCGATCTGCACCCGGGTAACGCGAAGACCGACGCCCGCGATGCCTACATCATTGCCGAGGCTGGCCGGACCATGCCTCACGCTCTGCGCCGTGTCGGAGGCGAGGACGACCTGATCGCCGATCTGGCCGTGATCGTCGGGTTCGACGACGACCTCGCCCGCGAAGTCACCCGTGTCTCGAACCGGATCCGCGGCCTGTTGACGCAAATCCACCCAGCCTTGGAACGCGCCATCGGCAGCAACATCGGACACCCCGCAGTGTTGGGGCTGCTAGCCAAGTTCGGCGGCCCCACAGGTCTGGCCGCAGCCGGGAAACGCCGCCTCACCACCACAGCCAAAGCGCTGGCTCCTCGCATGCACACCCGCCTCGTCGACGCCATCATCAAGGCCCTCACAGAGCAGACCGTGACGGTCCCGGGAACGCGGGCGGCAGAACTGGTCCTGCCCCAACTCGCGGTACAACTCCAAAGCCTGCTCGCCCAACGAGCTGAGGCCGTGAAACAAGTCGCCGCCGCTTGACAAGAACCATAGGGACACCCCCCTGCGAGGGGGACAGGCAGTCGGGAGGTCGCATGGGCGGGTGGCCGGCGAGGGGCCTGGGAGCAGGTGGTCACCTCGGGTGCGACGCGTTCCCGCAGGTCAGCAGTGGGAAGTAGTGCGTATAACCGGAGGCATACACGAAGTTATGACCGGCGAGAGACGACGTTCGAAGTAGTTGCTGAGACAGTTGGGTGCATGGCTTATATCGTCACCACAGACAATCTCACCAAGCGGTACGGTGATCGCGCCGTTGTCGAGGGGCTGGACTTGCGTATCCCGGAAGGGTGCGTGTACGGGTTCCTCGGCCCGAATGGCTCGGGCAAGTCCACGACAATGAAGATGTTGCTGTCCTTGATTCGTCCATCCAGCGGTGACGTTGAGGTTCTCGGTAGACCGATGACGCGGAACAGTCGAAGGGAATTGCTCCGCGATATCGGGTCGCTGATCGAGTCCCCTCCCGGATACGGCCACCTCAGCGGCAGGGAGAACATGCGGATCGTGCAGCGCCTCCTGGACCTCACCGATACTCAGGTCGACTTCGCCGTTCAGACCGTGCGCCTGCAGAACCAGATGGACAAGAAGGTCCGCAACTACTCACTGGGCATGAAGCAGCGTCTCGGCATTGCCATGGCCCTGGCCCGCCAGCCTAAGCTCCTGATCCTTGATGAGCCAACGAATGGGCTCGACCCCGCAGGGATCGAAGAGATCCGCGATCTTCTGCGTCGGCTCGCCGAAGGGGGCGTGACCGTTATGGTCTCCTCGCACTTGCTCGGAGAGATCGACAAGACGGCCACGATGCTCGGCATACTTTCCGGTGGCAAGATGATCTTCCAGGGGACGCGAACCGAGCTCTTCTCCGCTTCCACCCCGGATGTCATCATCGAGTGCTCCGACCCCGTCCAAGCGAACCAGCTCTTGACGTCCGCGACGGGCAGTCGCGTCGAACACGCCGTCGTCCGCGTTCCAGGGCTTGGAGAACAGGAAACGGCTCGCGCTGTTGCCAATCTCGTGCACGCGGGCATCGGTATCTACAGCGTGCGTCGTGATGAGCAAACCCTCGAGGACGTCTTCATGGACCTCACAGAAGGGGGTGGGCTCTGATGCCACTCCACAGCGTCGTGCCGACGAGTTCTCACATGGGAGCGAAGAGATGATGACAAGAGTCGTGGCAAATGAGTTCGCCAAGATGCGGCATCTCAAGGTGTGGCTGCTCGTGGGCCTCCTGCTCCTTGGTCTGGCGGGCCTGACGGCATTCCAGGCCATCTTCACGGTAGCCATGGGGGTCGAGGGGAACGCAGACGGATACATCTGGAAGACGATCTTCGGAAGCCTTGGCTTCTCCATGACGATGATCTCCCCGATCCTCCTCGCGGTATTGGCAAGCCGGCAGGTCGAGATGGAACACTCTGGGAACGGGTGGCTACTCTCGGCCACGTCAGGCGTCACGCCTGGCCGGCTCTGTCGAGCAAAGTTCCTCGCGCTGGGCTCTTTGGTGCTCGTAACTACCGTCGTCACGAGCCTGCTACTGGTCGGCTTCGGGCTAGCGGTGGGTGAGACAGCACCGATACCGATCGGGCACTGGCTCGGCTATACGGGCTCGGCCGTGGTCATCAACCTCGCGGTCTTGGCGCTTCACACGATCCTGTCTGCGAAGATCGAGAACCAACTCGTCTGCATCGGCATCGGCATCGTCGGGATCTTCCTGGGAGTGTTCGGTCCCGCCCTGCCCTCCTGGATCTCGCACCTCACGCCGTGGGGCTACTACGCGCTCACGACACCAGCAGATTTCGTCGGAGCAGAACTCGTCTACCTCGACATCCCCTATCTCAGCGTCGCGGGGCTCGCCGTTGTCGGCAGTGCACTCTTCCTTCTCATCACAAGCCGATTCGACAAGCAGGAGGCCTGACCATGGGTTCCGTCATCGCCGAGTTCGTCAAGCTCAAGCGGTCTATGAGCTGGGCAGTCGTCCTCCTGCTCCCGATCATCATGGTATTCGCGGGCGCCATGAGCACATTCACCGGTGAGGGTAATTTTTCCGAGGGGTGGCACACGTTGTGGATTCGCTCCATCGGCTTCTACGGCATGGCCCTTCTTCCGGTGGGAATCGCGATCCTCGCATCGCTCGTCTGGCGGGTCGAGCACAAGAACAGCAACTGGAACGCGCTCATGAGCCGACCCGTCTCGACCACCCAGGTCGTCATAGGCAAGGTCGTGGCAATCTCGGTGCTCGCGGCCGCCATGCAGCTCGTTCTCGTAGGAACGGTGATTGCGCTCGGGAAACTCGCATTCGGTCTCCCCGGCATGCTCCCGGTTGACTACTGGATCAGTAGCGCCGTCGTTGTCGTCGCGTCCGTACCTGTTGCCGCCCTGCAGTCGGGTTTCTCCACCGTGATGCGTTCGTTTGCTGCGCCGGTGGCGATCGCGCTCGTCGCAACGGGCATCTCGACGATGCTGCTGATGGTGCGTGTGAAGGCATCGCTGGTCCTCCCGTATGCGCTGGCCACCGATGCGACACAGCTGGGCACGACGCTCGTCAACGGTGAAGGAACGAGCTTCAACGCATCGGCCATTTCTCCAGGAAGCGTGCTTCTGCTCGTCGGCACAGCAGCCATCATGACGACCGTGATCATCGCTGGAACGTCGCTCGTCCTCAACCGCACAGATACCCGAGCCTAGCCACAGCAGTCTCTGGGAGAGACCTGAAGGGAGTACCTCAAATGACCTATAACAGCCCCAATCACCAACCGTTCGAGAGTTCTTGGGAACGTCCGGCAGATTCACCGTCGGAACGTATCTCAGAGCCAGATAGGTCGCTGGATTCAAAGCCCCAAGGCGGTCACGGTCTCGGCGTAGCATCGATATGCCTCGCGGCGCTGGCGCTCGTCATGATTCCAGCCCAACCCGTCGGCCCCGCAGCGCTCGCCGTCGTCGCAGTGGTTCTCGGCTGGATAGGCCTACGGAAGAGACGGGACTCGAAGAGAATCGAGGTCGCCGGCCTCATCATGTCCGTCGTCGCGCTCGGGCTCTCACTCGGACTAAGCGTCTTCTGGTTCACAAGCATGATGCCAGAGGATTCGACCCTTCCCGCATTCATCGACTTCATCCTGGGCAGGAGTTAGGCCAACGTCGCAAGGCCGCAAAACAGGCTCTTCACAGAGGGCGGTGGGCCTGGTGTCATAGCGTGGTAGCAACACTGGTAGCTGGGGAAGGGTGTGTGTTGTGCGTCGGTTGTTGACGATGACGGATCGGGCTGGGATCTGGAAGGGTCTTCGGGAGGGGTGCTCGTTGCGTGAGATCGCTCGTCGGATCGGTCGGGATGTGTCGGTGGTCTCGCGTGAGGTGTCCCGGAACCGGGGTAAGCAGGGCTATCAGCCGGTCACTGCTGATGTGAAGGCCGAGCGCCAGCGGGCCCGGCCCCAGACCCGAAAGATCGATAGGGACGAGGTGCTGCGGGCTCGGGTGTTGAAGGATTTGGGGCGGGGTCGAACCCCTAGACAGATCGCGGGCCGGGTTGCGGCTGAGGCTGATGGCAGGGTGGGGGTGTTGAAACATTCCCCAACTGGTGGAGGTGCCCGAGTGTCTCACGAAACGATCTACACCAGGGGTCTACGCGCTACCCAAGGGCGAGTTAGCCCGGCACGGGGTGTTACTGCCGTCGAAACAGACCCGTCGCAAACCGCGTCGCGCCCTGGGCCAGCGCAACGCGCCGATCATCGGTATGACTAGCATCGACGCCCGCCCAGCCGAGGTTGATGGGCGGGCCGTGCCGGGACATTGGGAAGGGGACTTGATCCTCGGCGCTAACGGTGCCACCGCGGCCGCGACCCTGGTCGAACGCACCACCCGATACCTCAGCATCGTGGCCCTTCCCCAAGGGAAACGAGCCGACGGGCTCTGCGACGCGCTGATCGGAACCATCGACACCCTCCCACGCCTGATGCGTAAATCGTTGACCTGGGACCAAGGCACCGAGATGGCCCGCCACACCGCACTCACCGAAGCCACCAAACTCACGGTCTACTTCGCTCACCCCCACTCTCCATGGGAACGCGGCACCAACGAGAACACCAACCGGCTGATCCGCCGCTACCTACCCAAAGGCACCCCGATCACCGCCCACCAGCCCTACCTCGACGCGATCGCCGAAGAACTAAACAACTGCCCCCGCGCCTGCCTCCAATACCGAACCCCCCAAGAAGCCTTCGAACAACTACTCGTTGCTACGACGCCTTGACACCAGCGGGTGATGGGGCTGGAGTTCGGCCGGTCCTGGTGGCGTGAGGGGCCCCGGGTGGGCAGGATGAAGGTGTCTAAGCCGCATCTGAAACCCAAGGGCCCTTGTGCGAAACGCTACCTCACCCTGCCTCGATACGTTCTGTCGTCTGGACTGTCTGGATCTGACAGCGTGCTTCGCTGCCGCTCCATGACACCCGCGTCGCCGTGTCCGGGCTGCGCCGGGCCGGGGGTCCGGCACGATGCTGTGCTGCGCCGGTTGGCGCATGTGCCTTACGGGTGGAAGCCGACGATCCTGGAGGTGGTGGTCCCGCGCTACCGGACAAGCCCGAGTGGTGGTCCGATCTCGGGGACGCGATCGCCCGTGCGGCTGACCTCGGCATCGCTCGGATCGAACTGGAGGAGCAGGAGGTGCCGCCCGATGTGCTCGCCGAGATTCGACGCGTCGCCGCGACGCTCAGCGAGGACGAGGAGGCCGAGATCCCAGATGAGGTCCTGCGGGCCATGCAACGCTCCCTCGTCTTCCACCACCGGGGTTCCGACGGTGAGCACAAGCTCATGCTTGAGGCGCAGAGCCAGGGCACGCTCACTTGGCTGGCCACGGTTGGCCCGGCGCTTGAGGCACTTCATGAGGGCCGGGTCCTGCTCGTCGACGAGCTCGACGCGAGCCTGCACCCTACGCTCACGGCCACCCTGGTCGAGATGTTCAAGGACGAGACGCTCAACCGCACAGGCGCGCAGGTTGTCTTTACTACTCACGACACCTCCCTGCTCGACAACTCCCCCACGCAACTCCTCGACAGCGGTGAAGTGTGGCTGGCGCTCCTGGGCCAAGGACCCAGACGGTTGGTTCGTCGTCGTCCACGGCGAGGTCCTGGCCCGGGTGAAGCATGAATGACCGCTTCGGCCGGTAGTCACTGGATCACGAGCTTCGGATGATTGTTCGGTAGGCCCATCAAGGATTGTGGCGATCCCACGCGGTGCGTGAGCGTTCGATCTCGTCGCGGTTCTCCCGGAACCACTCGACGAGTTGCCTCACCATCTCGGCAAGGGAGTTTCCCATCTCCGTCAGCGAGTACTCCACCTGCGGGGGCGACGTGTCATGAACCTTTCGACGCACGAGGCCGTCGCGCTGTAGGCGACGCAGGGTGAGCGTCAGCATCCGCTGGGACAGCCCTTCCACCGAGCGCAGCAACTGCCCAAACCGCAACGGCCCGTGCCGCCATAGCTCGATGGTCAGCAGCACAGACCAGGTGTCGCCGAGGCGGTCGAGAAGGTCGCGGAGCCCGCAGACATTGCGGTCCAGCGTGCAGTCCGTGGTTACTGGTGTGTGCCCATCTGTCATGCGAAGTGCCTTCTTGTGGAGTGGGGCCGCGGTGCTTAGCCTCGCTACCGAGAGTAGGAGGTGCTCGGAAGGTATGACAACGGTAGGCATTGTCGGCGCGGGGCCGATTGGCCAGGGGCTCGCCCAGCTTTGGGGCGGGGCCGGGCGCCAGGTGACGCTCGGCGCACGGTCGCGGCGCCCAGGCGGCGCTCTGCCGGGGGTGAGCCTTGGGAGTTTTGAGGACGCGGCCAGCCGAGACGTGGTGGTGCTCGCGGTGCCCGGCGCCGTCGCGGAGGCTGTCGTCGATCGGCTTGCTTCCCGGCTGGCAGGCAAGCCCGTCCTCAGCGTGATGAACATGCTGGAACTGCGCGACGGGGTTCCCGTCTCCGCGCTTCCCGGCGAGGTGTCGGAGGGAAGCTGGCTCGCGCGGCTGCTGCCCGACAGCGTTGTCGTGCGGGCGTTCACCCACATCCAAGACGAACTGCTCGTCTCTCGGGCCCGCCGGCAGCCCGGCCTATGGGCCGTCGCGTTCGCCATGGATGACGACGCCTCCCGGCCCGAGATCCAAACGCTCCTAGCCGATACGGGATATGTGCCGGTCTTCGTCGGTGACCTGGCCGGCTCGGCTGTCCTTGACGCGGGAGGGCCCTTCTTCCCTAGGATGCTCACCGGTTCCCAGGCCGAGCGTATGGCTACGGCGTGTCGTCTACCGCGCATGTTGGCGAGATTCAACGACGCCACCATCGGCGAGGTCTTGGCGGACGACGTGCGGTGGCGCTTCCCCTACGCGCCTTCGCTGGGGCTGGTAGAGATCGTCGAGGGGCGTGAGGCCGTCGTCGCGCATCTGTGCCGGGTTCGCGACTCTGGGGTCAGGATCGGAGACGTCTGGGTGGAGCAGGTCACCGTGGACGGGGCGGTGGCGCATGCCACGGGCAGCTTCCCCACCGCCAATGGCGCGTCGACGTGTCACATCGTCAGCGTCGTGAAGGTGGGTGACGGCGTGATCCGTGAGGCTTGGGAGTATTGGGACACGGCCGTGCTTGGGCAGAGCGCCTAGCCGAGTGCTACTTACGGGTGGCTCGGTGCCAACCCCACCAGAACAGGAAGCCCACCAGGAGGGCGAGCACGACGTCAAGCCCCATGCTCATCAGGGCGATGGCCAAAGCGATGCTCAGGTATACAGACCAGTTAAGCCCACGCATTGAACCTCCAATCTTGTGGTGTCGGCGGCGACGCCCACCGTCCCATGATGTCACCCTGCGGGGCTCCCTGCGGTTGGCGCCCAAGATCTCCCTGAAAGCTCCCGCCGGTTGAGTAGTCTCGCGAGGACAGAAGCGAGGCGTGTCGAGACCTGGCGACGGTGCCTACTGAGGTCTCGATACGCTGGCCGCTGCCGCGTCCAGCGACTCGACCGGCGGGGCTTCTTCCGTGGATCCTGGCGGATTGGAACTCGCTTCGCTCTCTGCCTGGCTCACTGGACGCGCTCCGTTGCGCCCCAGGTGACCTCGCTCGTAGGGCATGATGCGCGTGGCATCCTGTGAGTTCCTGAGAAAAGGCCAAGGGGATTATGAATTTCTCTCAGGTTTGGCTAGGCTGCCTGAGACCTGACTGAGTCGGCCCATCCACGAGCGGCCGAATCGGCGGAGAAAGGAAAAACTGTGAAGCTTTCGAAGATCGCGCTCGCGTGTGCGGCTACGCTCGCCCTGCTGCCCGGGGTCGTCGCGCCCGATGTCGCGTCCGCGGCTCCTAAGGTGAGCGCCAGCACGGCCAGCTCGAAGCCGGTGGGCCAGAAGACCAGCATCTGGGGCACCGCGTCTGGCGCGCCCAACGCCCAGGTGTGGACCGAGGTGAAGATCGGCTCCAAGTGGTCGAAGTCACAGACCAGCAAGACCAACTCCAAGGGTTACTACTCCATCGCCTTGACCTACGGGGCCAAGAAGGCGGGCACCACCACGTGGCGCGTGGGCGTGAAGACGGCCCGCGGCACCGTCTACTCCGGCTCGAAGACGCTCAAGCGAGTCGGCCCGGTCACCGCGAATTCGGCCAAGTCAAAGCAAGCGGGGCAGGCGGCCAACGTGTGGGGCTACGTGCCCGCCGCCTCGGGGTCCCGCGTGTTCACCCAGGTCCACGCGAACGGCAAGTGGTCCACCTCCCAGGCGGGGAAGGTCTCGTCCAAGGGCACCTACACCCTGCCCCTGACCTACGGGCGCAACACCCCCGGCACCCATACCTACCGTGTCGGCGTCAGCACCTCGGCCGGTGTGATGTACTCGTCCAGCTTCAAGCAGACCCGTACCGCCGGCATCAGCGGAACCTGCAAGGCGTCGTATTACACCTACGGCAGCCGCACCGCCAACGGCGAGTCCTACAACCCCAACGGCCTGACGGCGGCCCACCGGACCTTGCCGTTCGGCACCCGCGTGCTGGTGAAGAACAAGGCCAACGGCAAGACGGTCACCGTGCGGATCAACGACCGTGGCCCGTTCATCAGCGGCCGCTGCCTCGACCTGTCGGGTGGGGCCATGCGCGCCGTCGGCGGCGTCTCCTCCGGCGTGATCAACGTGGACTACACCATCTTGAAGTGACGCTTTCGAAGCGACGGCCCGCCTCCCATGTGGGGGCGGGCCGTTTGTGTCTGGCTGGTTAGGCGTCTTCGCTGGCCTCAGCGCTCGGGGCAGTGGAGGAGTCCTGGCCACTCTGATTGCTTTGACCGTCCTGGCCGGGCGGGCGTTGGCCGTCGCCGGGCTTCGGCATGGATTCCAGAGCCGAGGAGACCTTGTCCGTGCTGACGCCCAGCTTGGAGGCGAGGGCCTCGACGAATTCGGTGCTCTGGAAATCGGGCGGACCCTGCGTGCCCAGTTCGTCCTCCACCTCTTGGACGGCGGTGGCTACCGTGTCGGCGTCGAGTCCCAGGGATTCTGCGAGGGCATCGGCGATCGGTCCGCCGCCGCGCATCCCCCTCCCGCCATCCGCGGGGGGCTGGCCCATACCTTGACCGCCGGGACCCCCACTGGACTGGCTTCCAGGCTCGACGACGCTCACCGAGGAAGTGCCCGACGATGTGGCCGAACTACCGTCGTTGTTGGCCAAGGCCAGCGCGGTGCCGCCGCCGAGCAATCCGATGGCTGCGGCGCTGCCCAGCACGATCTTGGTGGTCTTGTTCATGAAGGTGTCCTTTCCAACTGGTGTGACACCAGTGAAGCGAGGTCACCTGGCTGGGCACTGAGCGGATTCTGTGATCCTTCTATGACCTGCGCGTGCCGGGCTAACTGCTGAAGAACAGCGAGGCGAAGCCGTGGCGGCGGTACGTGTGGCCACGGTACGTGCCCCACCCCGGGCCGTGCCCATAGGCCTGTGGCGGGGGTTGCATCATCTGGCTCTCAAGCTGGGTGATGTGCTCCAACTCTCCGAAGTCGAGGAACACGCCCCGGCAGTTGAGGCACTGTTCGACGTGCACGCCATTGCGGTCCACGGTGCGCATCTGGCCCAGGCACTTGGGGCAGGTCATGGCGGACGCTCCGCCTCCCTGGTAGGTGGGAATATCGCTCATGGCTTCAAGTCTGCCATCCGCGTCCGGGCAGCCGACGGGCGTTTCGAAAGTGCTGGTGGAGCCCGCGATCCTTGGGGTATCTTCGGTTTGGTCCGTGCTATCACCTCGTGCCTGGCTGGACGCTGGTCTCGCGCAGTGCTCCTCCGCTGATCCTCGCCTTGGCCGCCGCGCCTGAGACAAGCCGCGCACGCGTCGTGACGCATCGTTTGCTGCGCCGCTGACCAGGCGATACGCTCTGCGGCCAGTGCCCGTGGGACTCAGGCGTGATTTCCGAGTTCCCCTTCAGCAGGATGTTCCTCTGCATCACGCCGCTCTTCCCCGGGCGCTCCCATCCACTTTGGAGAACGGCATGCTCACTGCGGAGGAGGTCGCCCGGGGCGACCTGCTGCTGTTTCTCAATGCTGCCTTCGTGTGCACTGGGCAGGCTGAGTTCTATGGCTCAGCCGATGGCCAGCAGATCAGCGCCGCGTTCCTTCACGATTACGTTCGCACCAACTACCGTCGCCTGTATGCCCGCATGCTGGGCGCGGGGATCAACGACTTCAACACGGCCGAGATCGTCGTCGGCCTGTTGCGCAGCGGTGCGGAGACACCCAGCGACTTCCGCGACGAGGAGAACGCCCTGTTGCGTGCAGCCAGTAGGCGTCTTCCGCCCAACCGGTTCTGGAAGCTGGCGGCGCGACTGCGGCGTGAGAGCATCAATAACCGGCGGGCGCGTGCGCTTGTACGCGATTGGATGGACGCCCGTGCCGACATGGACTTCCAAGCCGTCAAGTATCGACGCAAGGTGGCCGAGGCGCTCCGCCATGCCCATCTGCATCCCGCTGGGGAGGTGCCCAGGTTCCTGTTCAACGAGCACAGGAACCCCTTCGAGACTGATTTGCTGGAGCGATACCGGCAGGCCCGGTTCAGCAAAGCCGCCGTCTACGAGTTGCCCTACACCGTGGCGCAGGGGCTGGCGGCCAAGCACGGCATCGACCCTGGCGTTCTGCTGAGCCGGATGGCCGCCCGGCTTACAGAGACGGAGCGGCTGCGGGCGCATCGCCGCGGCGCTGGCGACGTTGACGTGCGGCCAGAGAAGCTGCGTCTCACGGACCTAGCTGCCTACGCCCTGAGCCTCAAAGAACCAGGCGAGGTGCTGGGCTGGTTGCCGCGCGCGGCACGGGAGGTCTTGGCGCGAACCGGCACGATTCGTTTGCCTGGAAAGGTGGCGGCGGTGCTAGACAACTCATACTCGTCGTCGGGCTCTCGGGAGAAGCGTTCGCGGCCCCTGGCTGTTGCCTTCGCAGCGGACCATCTCCTCACCGCCGGGCTGGGCGATCGCTATCGCGGATTCTGGACGTCTCCGCCGGAGGGGATGATTCCCAGGGCCACGGGCCAGACGAATCTGACTGAACGGTTCCTGGACGCCCTCGACTGGGGCGCCGCCACGGTCCTGGTCATCTCGGACGGTGTGGAGAACGACCCGCCAGGAGCGTTTGACGCGGTGTTGACTGAGGCCTCCCGGCTGGTGGCGGAACTGACGGTGCTGCACCTCAACCCGGTGTTTGACTCCGCGGCACTCATGGTCACCGGGCTCAGCTCGCGTTGTCCTGTCGTCGGGCTGCGGCACGCCGAGGACTTGCCGACGGTGTTCGCCTTCGCCCGCTACGTCGCGGGCACCGACGATTTGTCCGCGCTGGAGGCCTATCTCGCCACACGTGCGGCCGAGCTGATCGCGGAGGAGGACAGCCATGCGTGAACTTGTGCCACCCCTCGAGTTGACTGGTTTGACTCCCGCGCCGTCGCAGGTATGCGGGGCCTTCCGGCTGATTCCGCTGCTGCGCGATGCTCCGTGCGACGACGTTCGGCTCTCGCGCTGGGCGGTCGATCCTGACGTGGCAGCCGTCCCGTTGCCGGGCGGCGACACCTATGTCGCGTTCGTGCCGCACGGGTTACGGCTGAGTTGGGGTACGGCAGTGGGGGCTCAGATCAGCGCGAAAGACGAGGCGAAATGGCGCCATGTTTCCTCGATCGGCAGGCTGCGCCAGAAGAACGGAAAGAACGCACTGCGCTTTCTGCCGCGCCACGTGGCCATGGAGGGCCTGCTGGCGGTCTCCTTCGCCCCTCCTGCTTTCGGGTGGGCGGAACTATCGGACTTCTTTCAACGTTTCGGCTTAGGGCATCGTCAGGAAGACAGCGTGTATGGCGAGTGGATCCCCGGATTCGAGGATGCATTGCGCACCTTCGAGATCCATCCTGGGCAGGTCGGCTCCCTGGTCTTCACCGCAGATGCGTTGATGTCGGCGTTCGTGGTTCCCATGGCCGAGGACTATCGCCGTCTGCATCGTGCCATGCTGGAAGACTTCTATGGTGACCTGATGTATCAGTATGCCGTCATGCATCCTCGTACCGGCACCGTTCAGCCGGTTGCTCGGTGCGGCGGTGCGGCATCCATCGCTGATCTTCGTGCGTCGGTGGCGCGGATGCGCGACGAGTGGGCCGCTTTCACCCACTCCACCATGCTGGGTGACTGGGTGGACCGGCCGCTGCGGAGAGAGATCTCATACCGCCTCGGCGATATGAGGCTGGAACGGTTCATCACCGAACTAGACCCGGCCCTGGCTAACCACATTGGCGAACGTCTCCTCCGCCCCGACGGGGAACTGCTCTACCTCAACACGATGCGTCTATCGGCGAGCCAATCGAAGCGGGTACATCTGCTGATGCAACTCTCGGATCACCACTGGCATCTGGAGAGCGCCGCCGCGGCCCTCAGAACAGATGTGCCTAGCTTGATTGCCCGGATCGAGGCCCGCGGGTTTGGGTACCTCATCAATCACAGCCTGCGAGAACAGGCGGCCAAGGCTAGACGAGGCCTAGGGAGCTGACGTGTTACATCGAGGTCCTCACGCCGAGGCTCGAGTCAATGACTGAATACGCGGCCGAGTCTCGGCGCTTCTTACTCCGGCGACAGGCGGCTACGCCGCGTCGCTCGCACGGGGCTGCGCCCCGTGAACCCCCTAAGAATTTGGATCTCGCTTCGCTCGATGCTTCTTACTCCGGCGACAGGCGGCTACGCCGCGTCGCTCGCACGGGGCTGCGCCCCGTGAAACCCCAAAGAATTTGGAT
>JBHADA010000084.1:0-6052 GCA_041854805.1 Arachnia sp. | reverse complement strand
GTGTGAGAACTTCCATCATCGGAAGACCTCGACCCACACCCGAAGCCGACACGCCCACACCCGCGCCCCCGACCTACACCGCTACTACACCCTCAAATGCGAAGAGCCAGCTAAGCACGCGGATAGGTTATTCAGATGCGCGCAGCCGATTCGCCCCGAACGTGCACTCAGAGCAGCTGGCTCAGGACGTCCTGCCGGCCGTCGATCTCCCGCACCTGGGCGACGAGCACGTCTGCGAGCCTCTTCGCAGCGACATACTGTGTTGATTCAACGCCGTAGTGGCTCGCGATGTCCGCAAGACGCGCAGGGATGGTCGTGGCGCTTCCGTCCTTGGACGTCAGCATGTCCGCCAAGTTGAGCACCAGGAGTTCATTTGACTGGTAGGCGCTGTCGGGGTTGCCGTGGTGAAAGATTTCCGCCCAGTACGTGAACCCCAGGGAGTGCAGCAGGGCCCCTCCGAGCTCTTCATGCTCGGACTGCTCCTGGGCGAATTGATAGCCCACATCGTGTAGGTAGCCCATCACGAACATGTCGCGGCACTTCTCATCCGACCAGCCAAACAGGGTTCGCCCCAGCTCGGAGGCTTTTATTCCCACCCCGTGGCAGTGGTGCAGTCGGTTCTCGTCCATGCCGATTGCCGGCTTCGAGTCAGTCATCATCCGATCCTTTGGGTGCCGTCGGCCAGATACCGCAGGAGATCCGTCAGCCTGCGACGCTGAGAGTCAGCGAGGCACAGATCGAGGAGCTTGTCCTTGCGTACCCACTGGAAACCCGTGGATTCAGAGTCGAGAGACACCTCGTGGCCGACGGACACCCCGTGAAATACGACGGTGAACTCCTGGCGCACTTCCCCGTCGGAGTATGCGATGCGCACGTCCGGGTCCGTGTAGGTGCCGACAATCCCAGTCACCTGCACGTCGAGGCCAGTCTCCTCCTTGAGCTCGCGGACCGCGCACTCGGCGAGGCTTTCGCCGAATTCGAGGGTGCCGCCCGGGAGCGTCCAATTCCCGCTATCCCGGCGCTGGAGCATGAGGATGTGGCCCTCGTGCTCGATGGCGACCGCTGCCGCGGGGACGATCGAGTTGGCCGCCGGCGCATCGGGAGTGTGGGAGTAGTCCACGCGTGTCGTTGTCAGGGCCGAGGCCAGCCACGCCTTGACATCCGGGTCGGGGGTGACGACGTTCTTGTCGTTCGTGGAGGGAACCTTGATGAAGAGGATCTGCGTCCCCCGCTTCGAGCGCTGCGCGTAGGTCGTCCCGGGTTCGATGACGTAGAAGTCGCCCGAGCGGAACTCATATTCCTCGCCGGTGTCCGTATCCAGGTATTGCGTCCACCCGGACAGCATGTACTGATACTCGGTGGCCTGCGTATGAAAGTGCGGCTGCTCGCACGCGTCATCGGAATAGGACGTGATCCCGATTTCGAGATCGCTTGTGTCGTAGTGAGCGACCGCCTGCGGCCGAGAGAGGTTGCCCGCCAGGTACTGGCGCGACACCTGCTCCAGCGCCTGCCGGATCTCGCCTGACGTGATGGTGCAGAACATCGTCATCGCCTCCTTGGGGCCTTATGTCGACTCTTCCTTAGCTGGCGCCTCAAGACAACGAGAACGCCGATCGCGACGACCATGCTCGCCAGGCATAGGGCGAGCACGAACCACAGCGAGGGAAGAGTCTCGCCCTGGTTGAGACCAATGATGGACATCGAGAAGAAAGAGATGATGAGCGTCGGGACGAAAAAGACTGCGGACGCGAAGGTGAGGAACGTGTTCGTTCGTTCTGCGGCCTCGGCGTTTTCCTGGTTCGCGACGGCCTGGACGGACTGAGCGGTGTTCGCGAGCAGGCCGGATGCCCGCTCGAGCAGTCGTCGGTATTCTTCGATCGTCGCTTTGAGTTCGGCGACCTTGCGCGTCGCGAGGCTCTGCAGGGCCTCGTTCCCGGTCACGAGTTCGTTGACCTTGGAACGGCGTTCGAGGTTCCTGGACACGAGGAACGCCGTCGTCACGAACTGGGAGAGCACGCCGATTTCTCGCTGCGCCCGCCCGAGACGCTGGGCGGCTTCCTCAGAATCGTCGCTGATCATGATCTGGAAGGGCTCGTTCTCCCAGAATTCGAATTCGATCCGCCAGTTCTCGAGGTTGTATTGCTCGTACTTGATCGGGATCGAGAACGCCTCAACGATGTCACCCACGTCCGAAGGATCGGTGAAGTACTCCTGCCCACGGTTCAACCAGATGCCGTTGTGCGGCCAGCGAAGATTGTCGAGCTGGTCTGGCGAGACCGGCTGATAGATCGTGACGGTGCTGTTGCCCATGTCGAAGATCCGGCACCAGCGATGGAGGGCACGAAGCGGCTCAGATGTATCACCGGAACGGGCCGGCAGGTTCTGGGTCAGCAAATCGACGTATGCGATCCGCGTGTCGAGATCAATCTGCAGGGGCACGTTCGTTTTGTTCGCCGACACCCGCTGAATCATCTTCGGCATGGATGTCATCAGTGCGTGAGCGATGGTCGGAGCCATGAGCTTTTCGAGGAGAGTCAGTATCTCGCCATCGTGTGCGCTGTCGAGCGACACTTCGAGCTCGTACCTGTCGATACCGTTCCACGGGTCCTCACGATGGGTTTCTGCGTCGATGGAGCAGTATCGGTAACCCGCACCGTCGTCCAGCGGGGGCAGAACGATCGGATTTTCAAATTCCATGGACCGGCGATGCCATCCGGACAGAATCACTGCCTGCGTCCCATCCGTGTACTGGCACTTCATCAGGAAGCTCGGGCCCACGTCCCAGAGCTGAGGATCAGACGCGTACGTCTCGCTGTAGGAGTTCATCGCCCGGGCGCCTCCGTTCAAAGTCGTTGACACGTAGTTGTCCGCAACAAAGGCGGCCCGAGGCCGTGGGGACATACCGCTTCTTTGATTGTAGTCGCTCGCGCAGACGCCGCGCCGGAGCACAACATATGTGCGCGCCGCAGATAAACGATGCCGGGGTCAGCCGCGCGATACAGCGCGGCTGACCCCGGCATCGTGACGAACTCTCAGAAGTAGGGTTGCAGGACAAAACGTGTTGGTCGGGGGTTAGTCCCAGGTGTTGTGGTAGGGGGCGGCATGGTGGAGTTCGCTCCAGCAAATTGCGTCGCCCCAGCCGGGGATGGTGCCGGTGGCTTGGTGGTTTTGCGCGGCTTGTTGCCAGGCATTTTCGAGGGCTGCGTCGGTGGGCATGGTGGCGAGGATGCGGGCTACTGGTAGGGGGTGTCCGCTGTGGGTGTAGCACCACCAGAACACGGCTTTGATGCGTCTGGTCAGGCGCAAGCCGCGATGGTCGCGCGGCATCTGGCGTAGGCGCGCGTCCGAGCTTTCAATCTGGTTGGTTGTTGCGGGCCCGAACGAGACGTTCGTGGGTGTATTCCCATCCTCTGTCAGGCCTGCGTGTTTTCTCCTCCAAGAAGTCCTTCCAGTACGTACACCAGTCCTGGCAGGCACCGATCCATTCCTGGGCACCTTCGATGTCTGTCACGTGCAAGAGTTGTTGCCCAAGAGCATATAAGCGTCGTGAGGCCTCTAGTTTGGGGCGCGTCGTGGTGGCTTGGCGAATACAACAATACGCATGGAAGGTGCAGCGTTGAACGCGCGTGGTCGGCCAGATTCTCTTGCAGGCTTTCGCGAACCCACTGCCCCCATCCGTGATAGCCAGCTCTGGGGGCGCGATCCGGCTCATGAGGGCACTCCAAGCACGGGAATTCTCACTCCTGGCCGCGTACCAGCCCAGCACTGAATCAGGAGTTTGAGCGATGAGAACCACGGCGCCTCGACCCAGGTGAACACCGTCAACGAAGATGACCTCATGAACCTCGTCGATGACCGGGCTAAACGGCCATAACTGCCACCACGGCTCACAGCGCCTGCGAAACGAGCGGCCCCCGCCAGGCATGTCCACCTGACGGCGACGACTGAGCAGCCACGCCAAGAACTCATTAAGATGCTTGGCGGTGGAGTCTATTTCGTTCAGCGTCGTGATTTGGCAGGGTTTACACCGCCGGCGCTGACGACCTGTTGACGTCTTACCGTTACGGATCGTGGGGCAGTCACACAAAGGCCCGCGATGCAGTATTCACAGGAACGAGGCAAACACGACCAACTAAAATAGTAACTTTCCCGCGCGACAAAGCCGAAAAGCCACCCTACCAGCAACACGCAGTGTCCTATAACACGAAAATCTCCAGACAGAATGGACTGTCCGGAGAGGGGCTGCTTTTCCCGGCGTTATCTGGGCGGCCTGATCTACCGTGCTCTCACTAGCTTTACCCGAGCGTCAACTCGGAACCCAGTCTCTCAATCAAAACCTGCGGAGGAATCTACGGCTGCTAAACCTTCGGAGCGCGACTCCCTGGAGATGATCCAGTTCTCGGGGTGATCCCCTTTCAAATGACTCGCGTGTCGTCGCTTGAAAGCTAACGCGATCGTATCATACATTGTCAAACCGGTGCAACTCAGTCACCCATATCGCTCACGCCGCCAGCGCCACGAGCAGTAGATGGTCCCGCGTGAGGACGAGTTCGACACATGCCCCTTGGGCTCCACCAATCCGCATGATTCCAACGAAAAACCCCCATTTGGGGGTGCGCGTGCTACCTACGTGCTACATCGGTTCGGAATCGCGTCCCCAAACGCATGGTTGCGCCCTTCCTGGAAGGACATCCCCCATGCACTCCGAAGACTCCTTCGCTCCCCTTCGCCTGTCTCGCCACGGCCACAGGTACTCCGATCCCGCCATAGCGTCCTATGTGGATGTCGTCGGCATGAATGACAGGGAGGGCGGGACCGTTGAGGTTCGCCTACACCTGTGGAATGGCTACGTCGGTCGTAACGGCTATAGGGATGAGCAGGGGGAGCGTATGCGCGTCCCCGCTGAGCACATGGTCCGCGCTGTCGTCTGCCTGACGCGGGGCGAAGCACGCAAGCTCGCTGAGAGGCTTCGTGATGCCGCGTCCCTGGTCGACGTTGAGGATCGGCCCGCGTTGGAGCCCGTGGTGCCGGCGGGCTATGCCGCGTTGGGTGAGCAGACGGTTCGCGGTGAATGGAAGGGCGGTTGCTCTGGCGCGTGCTCCTATGGTCACCTGCAGGGCACTGGCCTGGCCCCCATTGTGGAAGGGGAGGGACGATGAGCGCGTCTATCCGCGTCGAGGATCTCACTGTCGAAGCGTGGTGGAAGGTGTCCGACCTTGGCGAAGATCCTCTTGACCCAACGTGCTGGTATCGGAGCGTCAAGGTCGAGGTGCCCGGCGATGAAGACGGAATCATCTTCGGAATCATCATCGGGGACGAGGGCGGCCCGTTCGTCGATGTCCTCACCTTGGAGCACACGGTCACGGATCTTCGCGTGCTGTGCGAGGTCCTTCCCGAGCTGACGGAGCGCATCGCCGCGTTGCCTTTGACGCGCTACCCGGAGCAGTAGGCGCGGGCTGCAGGTTGCCGGGCGATGTCGAGGGGAATCCTCTTCGATGTCGCCCGGCTCTCTTGGTCGCGGACCTGTGGCAGGGGCGTTCGCGCTCGCGGTCGAGGGGCCTTTCGAAGAGAGGTCTAACGGGTCCACGCTTAACGGCTCGAAGGGGGTGAAACGGGACTCCAGACACGAGCTCTCCACCCTCCTTGATTCCACCCCCGGCGGTTAGCGGCTTTCATACACGGAGATTTCAGGCGACGAAAGCCCGGGAGGCTCCCAACACGCACGGGCACCGGGAACGCGCGTCAGAGGCCGACAGGCGAGCGGATTCCAGGCCTTCCAGGACCAGGGCGCGCCGCCGTTGCCCCAACATCATGAAGCCCTCAACGCTGGGGCGCAGCTCGCACGTCCTCGACGGCGATCTCGACCTCGACGACGCAGCGAAGAGGGAACCCCTTCCATCGCCCGCAATTCCCCCACACCCTTCGACGACTCCGACACGCTAGGGGGTCTGGTGTGGGGTTTGGTGGCAGTGGGGTTTAGGCGGCGGTTGCCGTCTGGGTCATGATGGTCTCCCATCCTGTGGGGGCCTGGCGGCCAAGACGTGCTTGGCGT
>JBHADA010000083.1:0-7958 GCA_041854805.1 Arachnia sp. | reverse complement strand
TCTGCGTGCGGACGAAGCACGGTCTCGGTCATTGGGGCTCCTTCATGGATTCGTGGATGCTCTGGCGGAGGGTGAGGATAGCGGCGGCCTCCCGCGGATAGCGCCGGGTATAGGCCGTGACGTCGGGGTGGCTGGCGAAGTCAGAAAGGCGGGGTGCGACGTTCGGGGCCGACGCCGGGTCCGACGCGAAGGCCACGAGATGGCAGGCGACCTCGGGGATGGGTTGCTTGGCTTCGATGCTGGCGACGATGCCGTCGAGCAGGGCCGCGGTGGCGCCGGGGGTGAGCGTGAGTCCGTTGTATTCCCTGAGGCGCGCGCAGATCTCTGCGAACTGTTTGGCGATGGCGGTGCGGTGGACGGTGACGGCGCGGAGGACGCGCTCCAGGGAGGCGTCGCGTTCGTCGGGCGGCAGGAGAAACACGAGCGCGGGGTCTGAGTGCTGCACCAGCAGGGTGCGGGCGGCGTCGGCGTCTCTCCAGCGGAGCGCGGCTTGGATGAGGGCATCGGCTAGGCGGAGAGGTTCGTCGTCGAGCAGCACCCTGGGGTCTAGGTCCGCCACGCTGAGCCCGATCTCTGCCCAGCGGTGTGGAGGTATCACGGCGGCGAGCGCCACGACGCGCCCGGCCGGCCCCTTGGGCAGCCCGTCCCCGGCGATGTCGGCATGGTAGTCGGCGGCGCTGTCCGCCTCCGGTGGGGCAACGGCGACGATGGGCCCCGGCTTGGGGGAACGCAGCTTGCCCAGTAGCCCTTTGGCTGGGATCTCGGCCCGGGTGAAGCAGGCGCGGGCAAGGTCGATCGCGCGCCGCAGGTAGGCGGAGCCCTCTAGCCGGGCGAGCAGGCCCGCGGCCGTGCGGCCCACCTCCTTGGACCGGTCGCGCAGGAGGCCTTCGAGGAGTTCCTCGTCGTCGAGGCCCAAGCCCACGTCGAGGGCGGCGACGAATTGGGCACGGTCCGAGGCTTTCTCCTTGCGCGTCTCCGCGATGAGTTCCCGCCCCGCGCCGGGATCCGTGGCGCGAACGTGGCGCAGCCAGGCGACGCGTTCGGCGAGGCTTCCTTCGTCCCAGTCTTGCGGTTTTGGTTCGTCGATGGCGTGGCCCCGCAGCCAGCGAGGGTCGAGGCCGGCGAGCCAGCGGCCGCGGGCGCCGAGCACGGGAGGCAGTGCGCCTGCGATTTCGCGGCTCCAGGTCGCGGCGTTCAGCATGGGCACCAGCAGGCTGGTGGGCAGCACCATGCCAGCGCGGGCAAGGAGGGTGAGGGCCTCGGCCAGTAGCGGGTCTCGGGTGGTCGCCGTGCGGGCGAAGATGGCGTTGACGGTGGTGACGAACGCTTGCGGGGGCAGGTTTGGGTCTTGCTCTGGGGCCGGCTCCGGCGCGTCGAGCTGGCGGGTGCGCACGGTGGCCCGGCGGGCCGCGGCGGCGCGGGCGGCGTCGTCGAGCAGCCCGGGCGCAGGGCTCCCGACGAGTGCGGCGGTGATGAGCTGGGCTGGCTTCATAGCGGAGCACAGCCTAGCGGAGGTCTCTGACATCCCAACCCTCCGTCGTCAGATGCGACGCGCGCTTCGCGTCCGCGGCGGGACATCAGCGGGGCGCTCCCCTGATCAGCAGCCATCCCCGTCCAAGCGGACGCTCCAAGAACAGATTCGTCTTGGGCCCAACAGCAGTCTTCCAAGGACGCTCGATCCCAGCGAAATCGATATCCGCCCACTCCTCGTAAGGTTTGGCATCCTCATGGAGCTCGATGTTATCCCCAACACTGCTGGTGTACTCATCCACAAAGGCCCGGATCGCCCGCTCCTCGGCACGAAACTCGATGACATACCCCCAACCTCCGGGATAGTGCTCGGCAAACTTCACAGCGGGCCGAACAGCGACGTCCGTCGCCCCCTCAGGAAGCCCAACCTCACCCACCGAAAGAATCTCCTCAAGATGCTCGACATCAGCCGGATAAGGCGCACCATCCTGCACGGTAGACACCGTAGACACCGCCACCGTGCCCCTCTCAGAAGCCGGAGGACTCGCGGACACGCACCCACCAAACACCACGGTCGCCGCAACAAACACCAACAGCGAGACACTCCGCCACAGTCGCTCCACGAACACGTCCCTAAAAATCTCGACCATCAGAACTCACCCATACACCAAACCCGCGCTAAGACATTCAAGTCTCATTCGCCCATCGAGCAACGGCGCTCAGGGAGTGATCAGTTCGGTTCGGCGAACCGTACCAGCGACTGGCTTTCACCACGTAACAGCACATCGCGACCGAACAGTTTCCCGAAATCTTCGGGATGAAAGACGTCAGGTGTAACCATGAGCGCCTTGACGACTTTCCCATCCTTGAGAAACACGAACAGGCTGGTGGAGCTGAGGTAGCGATCGTCCCGGATGATCCTATCTCCGAACAGAGACTCGATCTCCGCAGCTTCAGTTCCTTCATCCACGGCCCCGAACTGATCCCACTCGAAATCAGTCATCGAGGAAAGCTCTACAGAATCACCTCCCTCTCTGATAAACGCCGATAGCTTGGCATCGAAATTCTTATCGGAACTGGGCAGGACATCGCCGCTTTTGAAGCAGGCCGCCAGCGACATGGTCATGCAAACTACGCATAAAATTCTAAACAAGGAACCACGCAAGAGATATCTCCTTACAATTCAGTGGACTCATCCGGCTCGCCTAGGCCTATCGGATAGCTTCTCATCCGAAGGATGCCTTGCCTTTGACGAGGAGCAGTCGTTGTTCGACAGATTGCCCTCTCGAACTGTCCACATCGGCGCCAATACTCGTCGATTACCCAGGGTCATATCGATGAGCGTCATACCAAGCTCCATAACCAGACGAACGCCTTAGGAAGAGTATTACCAGTCCTCAATACCCAACTCTTGCCGGACCTCGACAAGCCCATCAACGAAATCACTCTGCAGATCAACCCAGGTCATTCGCATCGACGCAGCCTGAACAGCCAACTCGCCAACCATCTCCGCTTTTAGAGGATTGTCAGTGATGAAACGTTTTACTTTCTTCGCGTGACAGATGACATCGGCCGGAATACCTTCGCTTTGGGCGCGCTCAAAGATTGTTTCCGCTTTGGCGCGCTGCTCTGCCAAATGTTCACTCAAGCGAGCATGAGCGGCGCTCGCCTCCAAGGCAAGCGGCGACAGATCCTCCGGAGCCGTGGCGGCCCACTTAGCCAGTGCCGACGCCGCATGAGCCAATCCGGCTGTGTCTCCAGGAACAAGTTGGCAGGGACTCACAGGGGTACGCGTCACAGTCCCCACTGGCCTGAACTCCGCCGATTCCTCCACCAAAGCACCTGAACGCATCAATAGCCTCACAGCCACGACGCGTGACAATTCTCGGGTATCCGGACGCCCAGTATCCGCATACAGCTCTGCCATCATCGGCCCTCCTTGATCTTCTCAATATCGGGAGGCAACGTACCCCAGTCCCAATCCTTGACCCACTCGCCGTCTTTCTCCACCACACGCGAGAAACCGATGTCACTAGAGAGCAACCACAACACGTCGGCATCCTCCTGCCACACCACCCCCACTGGGTGGGCACTCATGAGGTAGCGCTTATCATCAGTCCACACCACCTCACCCGCCGAGTTCTTGATCACCGGGTACACATTGCGTTTCCCGTCGATCTCTTCCGTAAGAAACTCCGATGTGTACCGGCCCGACGACGAGGTCCGCGTCTCCCCCTCACGCAACACAGCCGGATTCGGAGCGAACCACCCCCACAACCAAACGAACAACACCGCCGCCACACCCACGACAGCAACCAGCACGAGCCATATCTTCGCCGTCATCAGTACGGCCACCCCTTACCGCTCCCACTAACCACATTACCCTGGGCATCAACGATCACCGTGCTGCTTCCCCTCCATCCGATATGGATATTGTACGGGTCGGCCTGCCCGAGGGTGATGAATTCAGCAAATTGACTCTTCCGCCTGTCAGTACTATATTGATCATTTGGATCGATGACGTCGTTCCATTGATAGTTGGAGTTGACGGTCACTTCATAGGTTCCATCCGGCAACGGCTTGACTGAAGTCGTACCATTGTGCTGAAATCCACCAACAGTGCTATTTGTTCCATGAAGGTACTGGTACCCAACTATTCCTTCACCATTCTCCATTTCCACTGAGGTCTGCGTGGCGAACGTTCCGTCCCTCTGCCCCGACTGTAGATATTGCTGGACCGCAGTCGTAGCCTGATTGTTGTTATACTCCTCCATCTCTTGCGTAAGGCTCGGGTTGCTCTGCATGTATTGGGTCCAGGTGGGATCATTATCGATGACCCAATCGTCTTCACCAGCGAGGTATCGCTCCAAAATCGCTCGCCCAGCCCAGTCATTGGATAAGTGCCCATAATCTGTCGTACTATCGCGAGGATCAGCCCGATCACGCCAGTTGTCGTTGCGAACACGGCGCCCGTCGCGACGATCTGGATCACGGCGGTCTCCCTTAGCGTCCTCGCCAGGCGGCGTTGGAGGCGGCAACGGAGTTGGGTTAGGCTCGGGCTTCGCGCTGGTCATGGTCACAAAGCCACCGGCACCCATGGCGCCACCGCCTACCTCGCTGGCCTGCACCTGCTCATCAGCCTGCTTGAGCAACACCTTCTGAGCCGCATCCAAGCCATCCGCGGCAGCCATCAAATCCGCACTACACCGCGTCCACTGCTCACGAAACTGGGCCGCATCCACGCCATCCCACCCAGCACTCGCCAACTCCCCGCCGACCTGCTGCCGAATCTCACGCAAAGCCCCAGACGAACGATTCAAGGCACCAGCCAGCTCACGAACCTGCTCCGGATCCATACCGATGAGCGTCACACCAAGAACCTCCAAAAATCAAACGGAATGCACTGAAGTCTACCTGAAGACAAGGTCACAGCACCGTCCCGGCGATATTCAAAGACTCGCATCCGCCATGAGCCCTAGTGAAATGCCGATGCCACCGCTCCAGCGGACTCACGGCGGCACAAGGCACGACGTGAGGACAGGGCCGCTACAGCGGGCACACCGTCTGGCCGCGGAGGAACCCGACCGGGCGCAACCCATCGGCACTCAATTCGCCGAACACGGTCACCGGACCGGTGCCCACCTCGGCGAGCAGGCGCCAGTGATCATCTGACGCGCCGACGAGCGGCACCGCGGCCCCCGCGATCAGCCAGGCCCCGTCCTCCCAGGTGAGCGCCCCATGAATGGCGACGGGCCACGCGTCCAGCCAGGGATCGGCCGCGACGGCATCGCGCAGTTGGGCGGCGGCACTGGCCACGTCGTCGCCCTGGAACGCCCAGTCCCCGACGGCGGGGCGCTCCGCGCGTTTGGTTCCGACGATGGCCCGCAGGCGGGGCTGGCCGGGGTAGAAGTGCAGGTCCGCGTCGATCTCCGAGCCTGGGTAGAGGCCGGTGTCGAACCCGTCGCCACCGCGGCTGAAGAACAGCACGAGGGCTCGGGTGCCGGTGTCTCGCCCCCAGAGCCAGACGCGACGCACGCTCACCTGCTCCTCGTCGGCGTCGCGCATGCCAAGCACCACCCACCGGTCCGCGACCGCGGGCGTCGCGAGCACATCCTCACCGCGAACCGTGAAACCGACATGCGAACGCACGGTGGCGGCCAAGTCCTCGGGCAGCGAGCCACGGCCGGCCCACGCACACGCGAGCAGGTGCAAGGAACCGTATTCATCGACGACGGTGGTGGGCCAGTCCCCCGTCGACCCCACCGTGGCCAGCTCCCGCAGCCGCGACGCGACGCCGGGCGCCTGGGCGTCGACCATTCGGGCCGCCATGTGCTCCAGCCTCTTGGGCCGGTCGACGGTGTGCGTGGCGAGTCCTTCGCGGACCTGATCGGCCAGGAACCGGTCGAGTTCCTCCAGCCCGTCGCTCACCCATTCCTCGCGCTGCGCCGCACGCTTGGCCGCGGCGGCCTTCTGCTCCTCGGTTTGTTCCTTGGGCTCGGTCTTCTTCGCGGCGCGGGCCTCTCTGGCGCCGGCCCACTCCGCCGCGAAGGCAGCCACCTCGCCCGTCTCCGAGATCTGGCCCTGGGCCCAGAGGAACAGCAGCCCGAGGGCATGCTTGCAGGGAAACTTGCGGCTGGGGCAGGAACACTTGTACGCGGGGGCCGCGGTGTCGATGCTGACCCGGTAGGGCGTCTTACCCGACCCTTGGCAGGCACCCCACAACAGGTCGCCCTGGAATCCGATGTCGCGCCACGGGCCTGGCTTGGCCAGCTTACGTCCCGCGTTGATCGACGCCGAGTCCGGCGCGGCCGCCTCCACTCGCTCCACTGCCCATGGCTCACCCATGGGGCACGAGAATAGCGACCCAGCAGCCGCCGTCGCGACCTCCCAGGGAACCGCCAACCATGCACCTGGCCCTCACGCCTAGGCGACACGACACTAGCCCCGCGGGCCCATACACTCGTCCCATGATCGACGCCGCCGGCCTGCGCGTGATCCGCGCCATCGCCGACCACGGGAGCTTCACCGCCGCCGCTCTCCACCTCGGCTACTCCCAGCCCGCCGTCTCGCAGATGGTCAAACGGCTCGAGCAGCGGCTGGGCACCGTGCTGGTGGAGCGCGTCGGACGGACGGTGCGGCTCACGGAGGCGGGCGAGGTGTTGGCCCGTGCCGCCGTACCCGTGATGAACGCCCTGAATTCCGCCGAAGACGAGATCGCCGCCATCACCGGGCTGCACGCCGGGCGGGTGCGTCTCATGGCGTTCCCCTCCAGTTCGGTGTCCCTGGTGCCGCGGGCCCTCGCCCAGGTGCGCCGCGATCACCCCGGCGTGCAGGTGAACTTCACCGAGGCCGAGCCGCCCGAGTCCATCGCCGCGCTCCGTGCCGGTGAATGCGACCTCGCCGTCGCCTTCTCCTACCCCGGCTCTCCCGTCGCCCGCGGCGAGGACCTCGACGACTTCGTCGTGCATCACCTACTCACCGAGGACGTCCAGGTCGCGCTTCCGCGGACCCACCCCTTGGCCGGGGCGGAGGTCGTCGACCTGGCGGACCTCAGCGACGCCGACTGGATCGCCGGCTGCCCACGTTGCCGGGGGCACCTGCTCCAGGTCACCGCCGACGCGGGCTTCCAGCCGCGGCTCTCCTTCGAGACGGAGGACTACGTGGCGGTGCAGGGGTTCGTCGCGGCTGGCCTGGGTGTGGCGCTCATCCCCGATCTCATCCGAAACGCCACCCACAATGCCGACGTGGTGGTGCGCCCGCTGCGGCAGACCACCATTCGCGAGATCTATATCGTGACGACGGCGGACCTCGAAGGGGTGCCCGCGGTGGCCGCGACGCTTGATGCTCTCAAGGCCAACGCCGCCCAGGCCCTCCCGGTCTGACCGTCTTTCCGTCCTACCGCCCCCGGGTCGCCGGCGAAGAGGCGGGCGAGTTGGAGCCGGAGCACGTTGAGAGCGACCGCCTCGGTGACCTGGAGTCGCGGCCGTGGGTCATTGCCGGCGCCTACCTGGGAATCTGCGCTCTGATGATGGCCGCTGCGGGGGACCACGGGAGCAACTCCGCGCAATGCACCTCACGGGAAAATCCCTCAACAGAAGCAACACCCACCACCCAACCCACACGCGAGATTCTCCCGTGACCATCCGGCGCGACGAAGTCGCTTGCCGGATGGAAATTAGGTCGCGCGAGCGCAGCGAGCCCCTCTTGCGGGAAGCCACGGAGGCAAACCCCACGCAACGCACCTCACGGGAGAATCCCTCAACAGAAGCAACACCCACCACCCAACCCACACGCGGGATTCCCCCGTGACCATCCGGCGCGACGAAGTCGCTTGCCGGATGGAAATTAGGTCGCGCGAGCGCAGCGAGCCCCTCCGCGGGGGACCACGGGGGCAGAGCCCCCGTGCGGGACTTGCCTTCAAGCACACTCGAAGACCTATCGTGGCAGGCATGGGTATAACGACCATACGCCCGGCAACACTGGCCGAC
>JBHADA010000082.1:0-3774 GCA_041854805.1 Arachnia sp. | reverse complement strand
GCAAGAAGTTAGCCGCCTCCGGCGTCGTGCCGATCGCGCTCGACGGCCTCGACGGCTGGACGCTGGAACGCTACGCCGCCTACCAGCCGTTCCGAGTGGCCGGCAAAGAGTACATCCGCAAGCTGAAGAAGGCCGAGGCCAAGTTCTCCGACAAACCCGGCGCCACGATGGCGCAATGGCTGCACGACCTGGGTCAGTCCGGCGCCTTCCAGAAGGGTTTCTCCTCGGTGGGCTACGCCGACGCGCAGAACCTGTTCACCTCGGGTAAGGCCGCCATCTACAACATGGGCACCTGGGAGTTGCCCAGCCTCGCCACGACCGACCTACCGGCCAGTCTCCAACGCAACATCGGCTACTTCACGCTGCCGACGATCAAGGACTCGGCCACCGGGGCCAACGAGTACGTCGCGCCCTCGGGCATCGGCGTCGCTGTCAACGCCAGCACCTACGACGCCCTGGTCCACGATTTCTTGAAGTATGCGCTCAAGGCCTACCCGGAAAAGTACGCCGCGACCGGCCTGCTCGGCCCCACCAATGTCGCACCTGTCGTACCCGACAATGCCCTGCCGATCTACAAGGAGGCAATCGACGAGGCCGCCAAAGTGACCGGCGCTGCCCTCATGCCGTGGGACACCCAGCTCGACCCCACCACCAACACCCGATTGCAGCAGGAACTGTTGCTGCTCGTCCAGGGCGACATCACCGTCGACGCGTTCCTGGCGACGATGGACGCCGCCGTGGCGGAAAACGCCCCCGCGTATTTCGCCGAGTGAGAGACCGGGGCGGGCTTTCCGTCGCCCGCCCCATTCCCACCACCCAGGAGGCCCCTCATGCTCCCACACCGATCCCGGCTTTCCGTGGCCATCTTCCTTTTGCCACCCGTGCTGCTGTTCTGCGGCGGAGTATTGCTGCCCATCCTCCAGTCTCTGTTGCTCAGCTTCTTCTCGTGGGACGGCATCACCGACCTGCGCTTCGTCGGCCTCGACAACTACGTCAAGATGTTCGTCGGCGATGGCACGTTCTGGAAGGCCTTCTTCAACCAGCTCGGTTACCTGCTCATCTGCGTGGCCATCCAGATGGGCGGCGGGCTGGCCATCGCATGCCTGCTGCTGACCATTACCCGAGGTCGCGAGATCCTCAAGGTTTTGTACCTCTTGCCCGCCGTCATCTCGACTACGGCCATCGCCTTGCTGTTCCAGCGGATCTATTCGTTCGAACCAGCCGGGCTCATCAACAATCTGCTCGGGGCCGTGGGTCTCGAGGGCCTCAGCCGGGCGTGGCTGTCGGATCTTGGCACCGTGCTCGCCGCGGTCTCCGTCCCGGAGGGCTGGCGTTTCCTCGGCCTCTACACCATCATCCTTTACGCGGCGCTGCTGTCGGTGCCCAAGGAGTTGGAAGAGTCGGCCAAGCTCGACGGCGCCAACGCCTGGCAGGTCTTCACCAAGGTCCGCTTCCCCCACATCCGTCCCGTCTGGACCACCACGCTGATCATGGCGGTCACCTACGGGCTGCGCGGGTTCGACGTGCCCTACCTGCTGACCAATGGCGGTCCCGGGCAGTCTTCCGAGCTCGTGACCACCTACATGTACAAGACGGCCTTCACCAGCACCAACTACGGCTATGCGTCGGCGATCTCGGTGTTCATCGTGGTGGAGTGCCTCGTCGCCGTCGCCCTCATCTTCGTTTACTTCCGGAAGGGGGACCGGTCATGACCAAGACCGTGCCCGCGCCGGCCCTCGGCGCGGCCTTGCCGCCGAAGCAACGCCGCCGACGCCTACGGCTGGCGCAGATCATCTACCGAGTTCTGCTTGGCCTAGTCCTAGTCATCCAGGTCTACCCGCTGTTTTGGCTGCTGCTGACCTCGGTGCGATCCCCGGAGGACTTCGCGGCAGGTAACCCATTCGGCCTGCCCGCCTCGTTCACGCTGGATAACTTCGCCCGTGCGTTCGAGCAGGGCGAGATCGGCACCTATATCCTCAACAGCACGATCGTGACACTCGGTTCCTGCTTCCTCATCGTCGTGTGCGGAATGATGGGTGCGTATGCCATCCAGGTGCTGGGCTTCAAGGGCTCAGGAGTGGTGCGCGGCATCTTCCTGATGGGCATCGTCGTGCCTGTGCAGATCGCTCTGGTGCCGCTGTTCATCGACTACTCAGTAATCGAAATGCTCGACACGCACCTGTCGATCATCGTCCCGCTGGCGGGCTTCGCACTACCCATGTCCCTGTTCCTGTTCGCCTCCTTCTTCAGCTACGTGCCGCGCGAGATCTACGAGGCCGCGTCTCTCGACGGCGCTGGGCCGTACAGGATCTTCGCCCGCATCACGCTGCCGATGTCGGTCAACACCATCATCACGGTGGTCATGGTCAACGCCATCTTCATCTGGAACGAATTTGTCTTCGCCAACACCTTCGTGCTCACCGAGGAACTCAAGACCATCCCACTCGGCTTGCAGAACTACATCGGCGCGATGGGCAAGACCGACTGGACCGCCACCTTCGCGGCCGCGGCCACCACCGTCACACCGTTGCTACTCGCCTTCCTGGTACTGAACAAGGCGATGATCTACGGTCTGGAGAGCGGCTCAACGAAGGGGTGAAACAGATGCGCGCCAAACACCACCGAGTCACCATGAAACAGGTGGCCGAGCGATCCGGGGTGTCAGTGGCCACCGTGTCCCACGTCGTCAACCAGAAACCGGGCACGCGGGTGGGTGCAGAGGCTCGCCGTCGCGTGTTACAGGCGGTCGAGGACCTCGGGTACCGGCCCAATGCTCTTGCCAAGACCCTCGTGGAGGGGACCACGCCCTTTGTTGGACTGGTGGCTGACTCCATCGCATCGACGCCCTTCGCGGGCCAGATCGTCCATGGTGCCCAGGAGGAAGCGTGGCGCAATGGACACGTGTTGCTGGTGACCAACACGGAGGGCAACGCCGAGGCCGAAGAGCGGGCCATCGCGATGATGTTGCAGTACAACGTGCGGGGCATCCTCTACTCGCGGTGGTATCACCACGCGATAGTGCCGCCTGCCTCGCTCGCCGAGACCCGCACCGTGCTCGTGAACTGTTTCGACGAGGGGTCCGCCGCGCCCGCCATCGTGCCCGATGAGGTCGCGGGTGGACGCACCGCGGCCCGGCTCCTCCTAGACCAAGGGCACCGCAGGATCGCATTCGTCAACACGACCGTCGCCTCGCCGGCGCGCTCCGGGCGCTACCGGGGCTATGTCGAGGCCCTAACCGAGGCGGGGGTGACGCTCGACGAGGCGCTCGTGCTGGATGCCCAACCCGACCAAGAGGGAGGGTTCGCCATCGCAGACAAGGTGCTAGACACCGGAGCCAGCGGGGTGTGCGTCCACAACGACCGAGTAGCAATGGGACTCTATGACGCCCTTCGCGGCAAGGGACTCAACATCCCCAGCGACTTATCCGTCGTCGGCTTCGACAATCAGGAGGTGATCGCCGGACACCTGCATCCCCCGCTATCCACCGTGGCCCTGCCACATTACGAACTCGGCGCGATGGGTGTACGGGTCCTGCTCGGCCTGGACGACATTCCAGACAGCGGACTGCTCACCATCGACTGCCCCCCCGTGATCCGCGATTCGATCGCCCCAGCTTGACCGCCCTTTCCCATGCCAAGGAGACAGACATCATGGTCAACACACCCAACACCTCCCGCCGCACCGTGCTCGCAGCCCTCGGTTTGGGCGCCACCACGGGGTTGATCGGCGTCAGCCCTGCTTTCGCCGCCCCAGCCAGCCAGCGCGCCCGCTATC
>JBHADA010000081.1:0-8101 GCA_041854805.1 Arachnia sp. | reverse complement strand
TTACCATGATCACCTCATTGCTCCTGAGGTACACATCGTCATCAACTTCGGGAGATCACGCGGGCTTCACGGATACGTTCGCCGCTAGATTGGGGGCATGACCGAAGCCGAGATCCAGGTTCTGATCGCCGAGGACCACGACCAGATGCGCGCACGCATCGAACGCATGGTGAACGCCATGCCTGGGCTCGTGGTCGTGGGCGCCGCGGCGAACGGATTGGCCGCGGTCTCCGCAGCGAAACGCCTCGACCCGGACATCGTGCTGATGGACCTCAACATGCCTGTCCTCGACGGCATCCGCGCCACCCGGCAGATCGTCGACTTGGGGCTGCGGGCACGAGTGATCGCGCTCACCTCCCTGGAGGACGAGAGCACCTTTCATGAGGCGCTGCGCGCGGGCGTGGCTGGTTTCCTCCTCAAAACCAGTTCCCGGGGCGAGGTCATGCATGCCATCCAACAGGTCTACCTGGGCGAGTCGATGCTGTCCCCCAAGCTCATCACACGCGTCCTGGCCACCTACGAGAACCGGCTTCGCCCGTCGAAAGAGATCGGCGAACTCCCCGAGAAGGATGTGCAACTGCTTCGGCTGGTGGCCCAAGGTCTGAGCAACTCGGAGATCGCCGAGGAACTCTCTTTGACCCAGGCGACGGTCAAGAGCTACGTCTCACGGCTCCTGAGCCGGCTAGGTGCCCGTGACCGGGCCCAACTAGTGGTCTTGGCCTATCGCAACGGGGTCGTCGGGGAGTGAGCGGTTTCTCCCCAGACCGGGCTCACTCCGCCAGGAGTCCCAGCAGGTATCCCCCGTAACCGGACTTGGCCAGCTTCTCCCCCTGCTCGCGCAGGCCGTCGTCGCTCAAGAAACCCATACGCCAAGCCGCCTCCTCCGGACAGCCGACCTGTAGTCCCTGCCGGGCCTGGAGGGTACGCACGAAATTGGTGGCGTCCCCCAGGGAATCGAAGGTGCCTGTGTCGAGCCAGGCCGTGCCCCGAGGCAGGATCTCCACGCGTAGCTGACCACGGTTGAGGTATTCACGATTGATGTCCGTGATCTCGTACTCGCCCCGCGACGACGGCGCGATATTGGCAGCGATGTCGACGACCTGCTCGTCGTAAAAGTACAGACCAGGCACCGCGTAGCGGGATTTGGGACGCTCCGGCTTCTCCTCGATGGAGATGACAGTACCGCTCGAGTCGAACTCAACAACGCCGTAGGCGCTCGGGTCACTGACTCGATACCCAAAGATGCTGGCACCCTCAAGACCGTTTAGCTTGTTGAGCTGGGTACCGAGCCCCTGCCCGTAGAAGATGTTGTCGCCCAGCACCAGACATACCTTCTCACCGCGAGCGAAATCCGCCCCGATGGTGAACGCCTGAGCCAGCCCCTTCGGTTCTGGCTGCACGGCATAGCTGATCTCGATGCCGAACTGGGAGCCGTCTCCCAGCAGACGCTGGAACTGCTCCGACTCGTGAGGCGTGGTGATGACCAAGACCTGACGGATACCCGCAAACAGCAGCGTCGACAGCGGGTAGTAGATCATCGGCTTGTCATAGACAGGCAGCAACTGTTTGCTGGTCGCCCTCGTGATCGGGTGTAGCCGAGTGCCGGAGCCCCCGGCGAGAATGATTCCACGCATGCCCCCAGTATGTCGGACGACGCCTCTCTCGTCATCGTCAGGGCCCCCGGGTCGGCTATCGAAGCCGGTACACGATCACCGCGTCGTTGACGAAAGCACGCTCCCCGAACTCGTCGAGTCTGGGCGAGAGCCGATCGTCGGCGCGCGCGGCGAACAGCCATTTCACGCCGAGCTGCTTGGCTCGTTCGATCGTCTCCTCGGTCGGTTCGTGGAACAGGACGCGGTTGAACTCGAAGAGTTCCTCGTCCTCGTAGTCGCCAACCGCTCCCTTGGCGGTGTAGCGCCATCCGTCAAGGAGCACCCGGTGACCTCCGATGCCGGAGACCAACCAGCGCCGGGAGTCACAACTCCGGTTCAATACGAAGGAATTCGTCTTGGTAGGCCGACAGATCGCGTTGGTGGCCACGATGTCTTCCGCAGGCGCGACGTCACGCATCCACACCCCGGCCGCCTGCTCGTCTCTCACGGCTGGCACGGGTTCCGCGGGCGCGGGGGGCACGCTGGGCTGAAAACTGTGCCCCGAGACTAGCAAAGGCGCCGCGAGCAGCCCGAACAGCACCACCCGGCCTGGGCGACGCCTAGCCCAGTACAACCAGATGGCCCCTCCAACCGCGACCACCGCAGTGACGATACCGATCTGCCACAGGAAGGCGACAGTGGCCTCCACCCACGCTTCGCGCCCCTGGGGCCTATCTCCGGGAGCCAGAGTCTTGGCCAACAGACAAAGGGCCACGCCGAGGCCCAACCCCACTCCAACGGCACGCAGCATGCGGGCGTCCCGGCCGGCCGCCTCGCCCAGTGCCCAAGCGAAAAGGATCACACCGAAGGGTGCCGCTCCCATGATGAAATAGATCTGTGAGAACCCGCCGTGCCCCAGCATGAGGAAGGGAAGCCAGGCCGCCGCAACACACCCCGCGAAATACCAGGCGGCGAGGCTCCTCCGAAGCCGCCGTTGGACTAGGGGAACGATGAAAGCGAGCTGGCGCGCGGCATAGAGGAGGATCCCGAGTGTGGCGGCGACGAACAGCCATGGGCCCAGTTCTGGGGTGTCGAACAGGGATGGCGTGATGCCGCCCTCCAGGGTGCGCGTGTTCACGACTCCCGCGTACATGGGTTGCGCCTGGTAGATGGCGAAGTAATACGTCTTGCTGCCGTAGTTCCCACCCGACACCAAAGCCAGGCTAACAACCTCGAAAACGGCACTGACGAGAAGCACCCCAAGCGCCGCGAGGCGCCGGCGGCGCAGGATCAGGGCGAGAAGCATCGCCGCGGCGGCCCCACCAAACATGAGCGACATAGACGAACTCTTGGCTCCGCTGACCGCCAGCCCAAGCAGAGCCAGCAACGCCCAGGACGCGGGCCGCCTGACGCCGCGGCCACGAAGCATCTCCGCCGCCTGCCACCCAAAGGTCACCGTCATCGCGTAGGAGAACAGTTGCGTGGGCGAATTTGGGCTAAAGAGGTTGGAGCCAATAATCGCGTTGGGCCATAGATCAACGGAGGTTCGCGGATAAAACATCCACAGAGCCAGGACGCCCACCCAGGCGCGCCGGCTCAGCAAACGTCCCACGGACGCCACTACCAGCAAAGTGAGTGCCGATGCGGGCAGTGGCCACAAGAAACGCAAAACGTGTTCGGCCTCGATGCCTGTGCTCATGGACGCTGTGGCGAGGTGGGCGTGGACGAACCACGAGTACTTCAGCGGACCGTCGGAGATGATCTGCGGCGTCAGCAGCGGAAACGCACGTTCGGCCTCATGAATCAGGCCAAGATGCCACGGGATATCGACGTACGGCTGCACTCCCGTCGGCCACGGTTCCTGGCCTTGGTAGAAGGTCGTCGCCTGGAATTGCATCATCAGCCCGGTGCCCAAGGCCAGCAAGCCACTGGCCCACAGCGGCCACGGCCGCGACGGGAGTTGTGCGATGCGTCGCCGTGCCACCGGGCCAGCCAGGGTTAGCAGCGTCAACAGCGGCCACGCCCACAGCATCCCGCGCAGCCCGGCCAAACTGAACAACGCCCACGCCAAGAGGCCCAAGGAGATGCCAACCACGGTGCCGAGGACAATGTCGGAAAGCCAAGAGCCCGTGGTGCCCCGAACCGCCTTCAGCACGAGCGTTCCAGGGGCGGCCACCCCCAACAACAGGTAGATCCCGTAGAGCGCGACCTCCCCGAGGGAGATCCCGCAAGCCAGAACCAACGATGCGCCGTAGAGCACCAAGGCGCACATCAGCACGGTGTTGACGGCGCGCACAACGCGCACCGAGGAAAGGATTGGCACGGCCAGATAGTAGTGGGACCGGCAGGCCATTACCGAGCAACACGGTACTTCTTAGGAAGTCTTCAGCAACGAGAGCATCGTCCAACCGCGAATGAGCTGAACCGGAGTTCACGGGGCACAGCCCCGCGTGGGCCGTGACACTCACCAGACGGTCTCGACACACGCTGGCCGCTCCGCGGCCAGCTACTCGACCCGCGGGGTTTTCCTCCCAAGAAGACGCCCGTCAGGACCCAGAACATCGCCGAGGTTGGGATTCGTCCGACAGGTATTTCGGTTCAATCCTAGCCCTAGAGTTCAGCGAGGTATTCGGCCAAGCCCGCTGCCCCGTCAACGGGACGAAAACCCGTGGCTTTTAGCTTGCGTAGGTCGAGTCCGCTGTTGCGGGGACGCGGCGCCACGACCTTGCCCTCGGAGAAGGTCGCGGTGTCGGTGGGGCTAACGGTGCCTGTCGCCGACCGCGCGGCGAAGACGGCCTGGGCGATGTCGAACCAGGACACCACATCCCCGTCCGAGGAACAGTTGTACGTGCCGTACTCGGCACCTGAGTCCACGAGGTGGACTACAGCGCGCGCCAAGTCGTCGGCGAAGGTGAGCCGGCCGAACTGGTCGTCAACCACCGACGGGCTCACGCCCTGATCCGCGAGCCTGGCCATGGTGCGCACGAAGTTGCCACCATCTCCCACCACCCAACTGGTGCGCACGATGTAGTGCCGCGGCCACGTTGCCACCACGGCATCGGCGGCGGCCTTGGACGCGCCATAGACGCTCAGCGGGCTGAACAGTTCGTCCTCGGCATGGGACTCGCGCGTCCCGTCGAAGACATAGTCGGTTGAGATGTGCACCAGCGGCAGGCGGTGACGACGAGCCGCCTCAGTCAGGTTTGCCGCACCCGTGACGTTGACCCGCCAACACCCGGCGCGTCCGTCACCCTCGGCCGCGTCCACCGCGGTCCAAGCGGCGGCATTGACGACAAAGGAGACACCGTCGAAGTCGAAGTCCTCCACCGCGGCCCGGCTCGTGATGTCGAGTTCGTCGCGGTCGACGAGAATCGCGTCGGGCAGCAGCCGAGACAAGGCCCTGCCGAGTTGCCCCGCAGCGCCCACAATCAAGGGGCGCGGCTTGGGAAAGGGCCTCACGTCAGCGAGCCGCGGATGGTGGCGGTCCGCATCCGAAATGGTCGCCTCCGCCAAGGGCATCGGCCAATCGATGTCTGGGTGATCGAGGTTGAGGAAGGTGTATTTGTCCTTCGCCTCGGCAGACCAATGCTCATTGACCAGATAGCTATAGCAGGTGCTCTCGGTGAGCGCTTGGTACGAGTTGCCCACCCCCCGAGGCACGAACACCGCACGCCCTGGGGTGAGTTCCGCGGTGACGATCCGGCCGAAATCCTCTCCCTCACGCAGATCCACCCAGGCGCAGAAGGCTCGCCCCGTGGCCACCGAGACGAGCTTGTCCCACGGCTCGGCATGAATACCGCGAGTCACGCCAGGAGCCTCGTTGAAACTCATATTGTTCTGCACGGGCACGAAGTCCGGCAGGCCGAGAGCCACCATCTTTTCTCTTTGCCAGTTCTCCTTGAACCACCCCCGGGCGTCCCCGTGCAACGGAATGTCGATGAGCAGAAGGCCCTCGATCTCGGTCTGGTTGACCCGCAGCTCACCCATCACTGTCCCTTGGCCGCGTACTTGGCCTCGGTGGCCTCCTTCATCGGACGCCACCAGGCCTCGTTGTCGCGGTACCAATCGATGGTCGCGGCCAAGCCCTCGCGGAAGTCGGTATAGCGGGGACGCCAGCCCAACTCGTCGCGCAGCTTGGTGGCGTCAATGGCGTAGCGCAGGTCGTGGCCAGCGCGGTCGGTGACGTGGTCGTAGGCGTCGGCGGGCTGCCCCATGAGTTCCAGGATGAGTTCGACGACTGTCTTGTTGTTGAGTTCGCCATCCGCGCCAATGAGGTAGGTCTCGCCGATGGTGCCCTCGGTGATGATGCGCCACACCGCGCTGTTGTGGTCGTCGACATGGATCCAGTCGCGCACGTTCAGGCCGGCGCCATACAGCTTGGGCCGCACCCCGTCGATGATGTTGGTGATCTGGCGCGGGATGAACTTCTCGATGTGCTGACGCGGACCGTAGTTGTTGGAGCAATTGCTCAGGGTGGCCTGCACGCCAAAGGAACGCACCCAGGCCCGGACCAGGTGATCGCTGGCGGCCTTCGAGGCCGAATACGGCGACGAGGGGTTATAAGGCGTGGTGGGGGTGAACTTGGCCGGGTCGTCGAGTTCCAGATCCCCGTAGACCTCATCCGTGGACACGTGATGCAGGCGTTTGCCGTGCTGGCGTACCGCCTGAAGCACGTGGAAGGTGCCAAGGATATTGGTTTCGATGAATACCGCCGGCCCCTCGAGCGAGTTGTCATTGTGGGATTCAGCGGCGAAGTGGACCACCGCGTCGTGATCGGCCACGAGTTCGTTGACCAGCCCGGGGTCGGTGATGGAGCCCTCGACCAGCCGGAACCGGGCCTCGTCCAGCCCGGCGAGGCTGGCGACGTTTCCGGCATAGGTCAATGCATCGAGTACCGTCACGCTGGCGTCGGTGTGGGCGAGGGTCCAGTGGGCGAAGTTGCTCCCGATGAAGCCCGCTCCGCCAGTAACCAAGAGTTTCGTCACGCGGGCAGCCTACCGTGTGAGCCGATAAATGGTGATCAGTTCGTTGCGGTAGACAACCCTCGCCCAAGGCGAAAGGTTGGGCTTCGGGAACCCGGAGCGTTGCTCCACCACCGCGTAGTCAACGCCCCGGTCGCGTAGCGCAGCAATCGTCTCCTCGCTGGGCATAGCGAAGGCCTTGCTGTTGACCGCGAGTGCGGGGTAATCGTCAAGCATGCCGTCGGCGCCGTCGGGGGTGTAACGCCAGCCCTCCACCAGCACTCGGCGCCCGCCCTGCCCGCTGATCCACCATCGCCGGGCATCACACCGAGACACGCTCACCGTGCAGGCCGTGTTGGTGGCGAAGACGTCGTAGGTGTCCGTGTTATTCGCAATCCATTGAGCCGCGCGATTCTCGGCCGCGGCGAAGACGGAAGGCTTGCCTGGAGCCACTGGTGAGGAAGCCAAGACGCTGGGTACCAGCATGGCGCCGAAGGCGAGACCAGCCCCCACCATCCCAAACCAGCGCACCCGAGCCCGCAGACGCCGGCCAACGACGATCAGGGCCGCGAGCACCGCCACAACAACCAGCGCCTGCACCACGAAACCCTGCAGGCCCGCTGCCCACTCGTGAGGACCAGTTGGCCGGGCGTTGGGGGGGAGGCTCGCAAGCAGGCTGACGACCAGCCCCACACCTGCGGCCGCCGCGAATCCCGCGAACCGGGCGCGAACCCTTCCCACCAGGAGCGCGAGGGCCCACCCCCACGCCACGGCCCCGTAGGGAATGACGCCGTACATGAAGTAATACTGGCTGTAGCCGTCGTGGCTCATGAGGAGGAAGCCCAGCCAGCCCACAGCCATGATGCCGCCGAGCAGCCACGCTGCCAGATCGATGCGGAGCCGCCGCATGAACGGCACCATGACCAACCCCAAAGCCACCACCATTCGAAGCAACACCGCCACCAGTAGCCCGGCGAGAAGCCAGCCTCCAACGTCGGGAATGCTCACGAGGTCCGTGGCGAACGTCTGGTCGAAGGCGGGGTCTCCTCCCAGGGCGCGAAAGGGGAGGAGAAGGGTGAGCGCCCCAAACAGTTGAATCTTGCTGCTGTCTCCACCGCCCGAGACCAGCGCCATGGCGAACCCGGTCAGGGCCACCGCACCCACCACCAGAACAGCCATGGTCGCGATCCGCCTACGGAGGACGACCGCAATCACGGCGGTGCCTGCCACCGCCCCCGCCAGCATGATCATGGCTGAGGACTTCGACCCAGAACAGGTCACGGCGGCGAGAAGGAGCAGCGGCCATCCGGAGCGCGGCAGCCTTCCACGTACGGCCTCGCACAGAAGAGCCACCGTCAGGAGCGTGACCGGGTGGCTGTAAACGAGGGTGGGTGAGACCCCCATGAAGTAGTTGGAGCTTCCCATGTAGGTGCTCCAGAATTCGAACTGCCCCTGCGAGCCCACGAGCAACGCCGCGAGCGCTCCCGCGAGGGCCCGCCTGGAGAGGCGCTCGGCCAACAGCGCCACCCCGAACACCCCCAGCAGGAT
>JBHADA010000080.1:0-6181 GCA_041854805.1 Arachnia sp. | reverse complement strand
GGCTGCTGGGCCGCGCCATCGATGCGGGTGTCGTCCGCAGCGACGCCTGGGCCACGCTCTCGTGGGTGGCCGTGCTGATCGGGGTGATCGCCTTCGGCGTGACGGGAGGCATCCTCTTTCATACCTTGTCGGTGCGAATGTGGCTGCTCAGCATCTACGGCATTCAGCGCCGGGTGGCGCGGCGCTCCGCCGCGCTGGGCCACGTCCTCAACCGGCGGCTGCCCACTGGTGAGGTGGTGAGCGTCTCGGCATCCGACAGCGACCAGTTTGGCGCCACGCTCGAATCATTCGCTCAGGCCCTCGCTGCCGTCATGAGCTTCCTGATCGCCTGCGCCCTGATGCTGCGCACATCCGTGGAATTGGCCCTCATCGTGCTCATTGCGACGCCGCTGCTGCTCGGTGCTTCCGTACCCGTGCTGCGGCCGTTGACCGCGGCACAATCGGCGGAGCGCACAGAGAATTCGACGCTGACCTCGATGGCCACCGACATCGTCACTGGGCTGCGGATCCTGCGCGGCATTGGTGGTGAGCACAGGTTCGCCGAGAACTACCAGCGCCAATCCCAGAAGGTCCGACGCCTCGGGACCCGGCTGGGCACTTGGCAGGGCGTCGTCGAGGCGATCAGCGTGCTGTTGTCCGGGCTGCTGCTCGTCGTGCTCGTCTACCTCGGGTCTCGGCAGTTGCTGGCCGGGGCGTTGACCGTGGGGCAACTGATCAGTTTCTTCGGCTACGCGATGTTCCTCGTTACCCCCATGCAGGCCATCTTCGATTTCGGTCAAAAATGGGTTCAGGGCCTGGTCAGCGCGGGCAAAACCATCGCGTTGCTGGGGACGCAAAGCCCCTGGCCGGCTGGTGGGCAACGCATTGACGGTGTTCCCACCCTGCTCGACGAGCGCTCCGGGTTCCAGGTGCGCCCCGGCCAGTTGCTGGGCCTCGTCTCCGCCGACCCCGACGCGTCCGCGGCCCTGGCTGACCGGCTCGGGCGCTACCTGGCCGGTCAGCCGGAGGATGCGCCCGACGACACCGGCCTATCCCGGCGCGACAAGCGCCGCGCCCGTCGCGAGAGGATCGCCGCTAGGCAGCGGCAGGCCGAGCGGGACGTCGAGATCGCGCGGCGGCCGTGGGGTGTGACCGCCAACGGCATCGACTACCGCGACCTCGACCCCGCAGTCCTGCGCCGCCGAATCGTCGTCTCCGATACCGGGGCCGGGCTATTCGCCGGTACCTTGCAGAGGGCCGTCGACCCGTGGGGCACACACTCGCGTGAGCAGGCCGAGGCGGCGCTGATCGCGGCGTCGGCCGAGGACATCTTCGAGATGCTTCCCGGCGGCTGGCAGGGCGTCATTGACGAGAAGGGCCGAGGTTTGTCCGGCGGGCAGCGGCAACGCCTGATCCTGGCGCGCGCCCTGCTCTTGGACCCAGACGTGCTGATCCTGGTGGAGCCCACATCCGCGGTCGATGCCCACACCGAGGCTCGTATCGCGCTACGGCTGGCCGAGTTCCGGCGAGGACGCACCACCGTCGTCGTCACGGCCTCGCCGCTGCTGCTTCGCCACTGCGACGAGGTGGCGGTGCTGGAGGGCGAGCGGATCGTCGCCCGGGGCCGGCATGACGAGTTGCACGGCAACCCGCACTATCACCGCATCATCGCGCGCGGAATGGAGGATGACGATGAGTGAACGGCTCCCCGGCTCGGTACAGACCTGGCGCGACGCGCCGCCCGAGCCGCGCCTGCCGGAGGGGTTGCGGGTGCCGCCCGTTCACGGCATGGTGGCGAAGCTGCGCGCCCTGCTCAGGCGTCATCATCTGCGCACCGCCCGCGCGCGAGAAATCTACCGCGACGCCCGCCAGCCCGAGCGCGGCTTCCCCGTGGCGACGGGGCGGATCGCCGTCGACTTCTTAAGCGGTTTACTGCGCAACCGCAGGGCGCTGCTGGCGTGGGCCGTCGTCGGGAACCTGGCGGCGGCGTTCGTCGGGCTGATCGCGCCGTTCCTGCTGGGGCGGCTCGTCGACGACGTCGCTGGCGGCCGTCTAGCACTCGACGAGGTGACCGCCCTGACTCTGGGGGTGGCGGCCGTTGTAGTGCTGCAGGCGGTGTGTACGTTCCTGGCGCGGCGAGTTTCCGCGGTACTGGGCTACGACCTGCTCGCGGCGGCCCGGGAAGAGGTGGTGCGGATCGTGCTGCGGCTACCGTTGGGGCACGTCGAAATGTCAGGCTCTGGCGATCTGCTGACCCGGATCACCTCCGACGTGTCCAAGATGGGCAATGCGGCCAGGTGGGCCATCCCGACGTTCATCGTCTCGATCGCCATGATCGTGGCGACGCTGGTGGCGATGGTGGCCAATAGCTGGCTGTTGTCGCTGCCGCTGCTGGTGACGGCCGCGATCATGACCATTGGCGGGCGGTATTACCTGTCGCGGGCCCCGGCGGGATACGTCGCCGAGTCCCGGTCCTACTCGGTAATTAACACCACCACGACGGAGACCGTCGAGGGTGCCCGCACCGTCGAGGCGTTAGGCCTGGGGGAGTTGCGCACCGCGCAGCTCGACGAGGACACCGAGATTTCCGCGCAGGCCGAGCGATACACGATGACGCTGCGGAACCTGCTGTTCAGCATGGTGGATTTCTCGTTCCAGTTGCCGCTGGTTGGGATCGTGCTGCTGGGAACGTGGGGATATTCGCACGGCTGGGTCACGGTCGGTCAGATCACGACGGCGGCGCTGTATGTGTCGCAGTTGCAGGGGCCCCTGGATCGGTTGATTTGGACGTTGGACAATCTCCAGCTCGGGCTGGTGTCGACCGCGCGCCTGATCGGGGTGGCGCAAGTGCCCGAGGACCGCTCGCCTAGCGAGGTGGAGCCCGACGGGGTGAAACTGACCGGCTCTAAGCTGCGGTTCGGCTATCGCCCGGATGTGGATGTGCTGCACGGCGTCGACGTTGATCTTGTTCCCGGGGAGCGTCTCGCCGTGGTGGGGCCGTCAGGTTCGGGCAAGTCGACGCTGGCGAGGCTGGTCGCGGGCATCAACCGTCCCCGCGAGGGCGTGGTGACCGTCGGCGGTGTCGACGTGATGGACCTGCCGCTGCACCGGCTGCGCACCGAGGTCGCCTTGGTGACGCAGGAGCATCACATTTTCGTCGGAACGGTGCGCGACAATGTGGTGCTGGCTCGTGAGTCGACGGCATCCGACGCGGACGTGGAGGCGGCGCTACGGGCCGTCGGGGCGTGGGATTGGGTGTCGCGGCTACCGGAGGGCATCGGCTCTGAGGTGGGGCACGGGAAGGTGGTTCTGACCCCGGCTCAGGCGCAGCAGGTGGCGCTGGCCAGGCTGATCGTCGCGGATCCGCACACGCTTGTGCTGGACGAGGCGACGTCGCTGATTGATCCGGCGTCGGCCAGGCACGTGGAGGGTTCGATGTCGGCGCTGTTAGAGGGCCGGGCGGTGATCGCCATCGCGCATCGGCTGCACACGGCTCACGACGCGGACCGGATTGCGGTGGTTGAAGGCGGCCGGATCGTCGAGTTGGGTTCCCACGATGAGTTGATGGCGGTCGACGGCCAGTACGCCAGCCTGTGGCGCACCTGGCGCGACTGATTTAGCCGAGGGCTCGTCGAGCGAGTCGCTCCGGCGACGCACCTGAAGTTGGCCGCATCCTTGCCGGCGCCTCAGGGGCCCAACAGGGCCAAGGGGATCACGGCCACGCCATCTTGCCGGCGGTAAGCGGTGCGTCCCGTGGTGAGCACCGCGAGGTCGGCCACGTCGTCGGGGAGCTTTGAGCGCAGCCATAGGAGGTGGCGCACGTCGGCGTCGGAGACGGCGGCGGCGAGCTTGACCTCGATCCCAATGAGGCGTCCGTCCCTGGCCTCGACGATGAGGTCCACTTCGTGATCGCCATTGCGGGTGCGGAGGTGCCCGACGCGTGCCCGGGCCGCCTCGGCGGCTACGCGGACGGTCAGCGTCGCCAGCGACTCAAACAGTGGCCCGGCCAGGTGAGAATGGCGTGGTGTGGTGAGGGAGGACGCTGTCGCGCCCAGCAGCGTGGCAGCCAGGGCAGGGTCGGCGAGCTGATGCTTCGGTGCTTGCTGAAGCCTGGCGAATGGGCTGTGGCTTGGGCTCCAGCCGGGCACCGGATCTAGCAGCCAGAGCTGGGTTAGGTGGTCACGATAAGTCAGCGTGGTGTCGCGGGTGGGCTGAAGCCCGTCGCCGCTCGAGGTGGCGTCAAGCAGCTTGGAATAGTGGGCGGTGGTGGACGAGGCGGCGGCGTAGGCGGCCAGCCAGCGCCGCAGCGTCTCGGGACGCCGCACGCCATAGCCGAGGTCTGGCAGGTCGCGGTCGATCACGCGCTGGACGTAGCCCTCCAACTGTTCAATGCGCAACTGGCGATCCAGCCCCATGATCCCGGGGAATCCGCTTGCTTCGATGGCCTCTAAGTAGTCCGGTAAAACGCACTGGGTTTCGCCCACGACGGGGGCCGAGCAAGTATCCGAGGTGAGCAACGCGCCCAACGAGACCGAGGGGGTGTAGTCGCTCCGCTCATGCAGCGCCATAGGACGCATTCGCAGCGTCAGAATGCGCCCAGCCCCGCTGTGCGTGCCCTGTGCCGTGGCGGGGGTGGCGGAGCCGGTGAGTAGGAAACTCCCAGGAGGCGCCGCGTTATCGACCTCGCGACGAACGAGTTCCCACACCTCAGGCATCCTGGATCACTCGTCGAGCAGGGTGGTGCCGGGGCCCCGCAGCCCGTCTGGGTTGGCCTCCACCAAGGCGCGCTGGTCAGCGCGGTCCAGAAGCAAGGTCCGGTCGGCGCGTTGCAGCGCGGTGCCGGTCTTGCCCACGCCCTTGGCACCATCCAGAGCGATGGCGGCGGCCTGGGGAAGGAACCGATCTAGCAGATCGTCGACGGTGCGACGAAGATACATGGCCCCTCCATTCGACATCTAGCAGGCCAACTAGTCGACATCCAGCAGGCGATCTAGTCGACATCCAGCATAGTAGTTCGGTTCGACGACCTGACGGGTGATGGCCAGTGCGACAGCCTGCGGCGCACCTGGCCTGCCTAGCCGAGGGGATCTTCAAGCAGGAAGTCCACGATGTTGCGGTGGGCAATGCCGCCGCGCCCGCGTTCAATGGGGTCCATGCTGACCACGAGTTTGGGGTGATTGTCCGCGATGTCCTCCAGGACGCCGAACTCCCGCTCGACGGTTGCCTCTTCTGCCAACAGGTAGGCCACCTGCACGTACTGGATTTCCTCCCCGCGGCTGGCGACGAAGTCGACCTCCTTTGCGCCGCGCCACCCGACGTGGACGTCGTAGCCGCGGGAGCGCAATTCTGAGTAGACGACGTTTTCGAGAACCAGCTCAATGTCGGTGCGGTTATCGAATCCGAGTGCGGTCCGCAGGCCGTGGTCCGCCACGTAGTACTTCTCGTCGGCCCGCAGCGTCTGCTTGCCGACGACGTCAAGTCGTGGGACCTTCTCGACGAGGTACGCCTCGGCGCAGTGGCCCAGGTAGTTGAGGACGGTGTCGACGCTGACGGTGCGGCCCTCGCTCTTTAGGTAGCGGGTGACGGATTGCGCGGAGAAAGTGCGCCCGATGTTGCAGATGCAGTAGCGCAGGATGCGGCGGAACATGTCGACGTCGCGGATAGCGAAGTGTTCCAGTACGTCCCTGATGACGACCGTGTCGAGCAGAGCGTCGAGATATTGCAAGGAGGGCTGGGGATCGAGCCCGAAGTACTTCAGCATTGGGAACCCGCCTAGGGTGAGGTACTGCTGGAAGAGAGGCTGCGGGTTGCCGTGTGCGTCGTGGAGGTCGCGGAATTCGCGAAACGATAGGGGCCTAATGGGGAATTCGACGTAGCGTCCGGCCAGGCGGGTGTTGAGTTGGCTGGCCAGCATCGTCGAGTTCGAGCCGGTTAGGTAGATATCGGCGTTCCAGTCGACGCGCAGCGCGTTGACGACGTCCTCCCAGGCTGGAACTTGTTGGATCTCGTCGAGGAAGACGAAGCCGCGGGCCCGCTTGTCGGGCAAGTGCGTCACTAGGTGGTCAAGTAGTTGCGCCGCGGTACGGATTGCCAGCCCCTCGTGGGACTCCAGGTTGAGGCGAACCATGGTCGCCTCCGGGTGCTTCGCCGCGACCTCGTCGGCGAGCATGCCCAGCAGGGTCGACTTCCCGCAGCGCCTGAT
>JBHADA010000079.1:0-2934 GCA_041854805.1 Arachnia sp. | reverse complement strand
CGTTCCGGAGCGGACGCTGGAACCCCGCAGCCGTGTTGGGCTCCGACCTCACCGCAGCACAGCTCAAGGGAGACCGCCAACGAGTTGCTGATGCAGTTCCAGGCCGACCAGCTCGGCGTCGATGTGACGCGCCCCGTGGTGGCAGAGACCACCGCCCAGGGCGCGGCCCACGCGGCCGGCATCGTCGTGGGCTACTGGAGCGGCGAGCAGATGTCATCGACAATTGGAGGAAGGCCGTCACCCGCCTGGCATGGAGTTATGGCTGCCGAGACGCGCTGAGATCGGAGGGCTCATGAAGCAACACGTGATCATTGACATCGGCTTGATCCTGGTCACCGCTGGGGTGCAGATCCTAGGTGTGCTGCTGTGGGGATGGCCCATCGGCAACATCATCTTGCTGCTGTGGTTTGAAAACCTCGTGCTCTCGATCGTGGCAATCCTGCGGATGTTCATCTACCGCAAAACCGAGGGTTTCAAGTGGTCAAACGCTTTCATGTATTCCTTCCAGATGCTGTTCTTCACATCCGTGCACCTGTCGTTCTCCGCGATATTGGCGTTTTCCACCGGTGTTGAAGTCACTGCCATCGCGCTCTATCTCCCAGCCGCACTCATCGTCGCGAGAACATTGCTGGATGCAGTGTGGCAGGCAGCTACTCCGCCGCGTCAGTTCAGTCAGACCTACGGTGTCGCATTACGACGGATCATTATGCTGCATGTTAGTTTGCTCCTGTGCTGGTACTTGATGATCAGGGGCATCGCGGTACAGGCGACGAACCCCGATTCCGCTCACATCGATTCCCGCCTGGTGATTCTGGCCGTGCTATTGGGAGTCAAGACTGCGGTGGAGATCGTGCTGGTGGTCTCTGATGCCAAGCCTCGGCAAGTTCACGCAGCGCAGGGAAACCACAGTCGTGTAAGTTATGAACGATCGGGAAGTTTAGTGGATAATCGCGGGAGAGGTAGATGGCGTCGACGATCCTGATTCGACGAGCGCAACTTGAGGATGCGGCGGTGTTGGCCGAGCTGTCCGCCAGCACCTTCGTTGAGACCTTCGGCTCCCACTACCCGCCTGAGGACTTAGACACCTACCTGACGCACACCTACACCGTCGAGGCCTATGCTGCGTTGCTCGATTCCGCGGATCACCAGGCCTGGTTGGCTATGGACGAAGATACATCGATCGGTTATCTGTTGGCGGGCCCGTGTTCCCTACCGCACCCGAAGGTCGGGGTCGGCGACGGTGAGATCAAACGCTTCTATGTGCGCGGCACCCACTCCCACCGACCCCGTTGGTTTTCCGCCTCGGGTGGGTGGTGTCGGTGTGCTGGACCACGGGAGGCAGGCGCAGGTTCGGGTTCCACCGGGCGTAGCCCCGGCGGGGGTCCACGGGGGCAAAGCCCCGTGTGGGTTCACCTAGTTAGCCGTCGCCAGTTGACCGATCAGGCGCGACGCTGGAGAAACACCAGTTGCAGTGGGATGGGAGAGGCCGCCAAGGTGATGCTCTGACCCCAGTCCAGCTTCAGGCGGTCGCGTTCGATGCCGTCGCCGAAGACCACCAGCGCCGAGCGGGCGGTCAGCCGCGCCGCCGCTCCCGGGGCCAGGAGGCCGCTGGTCAACGAGGTTCCGGTCGTCGGTGACGGCCAAGCCTCGCGGACGAAGTAGGCCAGATCCGCGGAGGCGGCCTCCGGCAGGGAGAAGTCCGGCCGCGACTGTCGCCACAGCGAGGCTAGCCAGCCCGTCGCACCTGTGCCGGTGCCGACGATCAGCCCGGACGAGGACTGCGCTTCGGCCTCGTCTCCCACCGTCAGGTCGTAACGGGCCGACTGATGTCCGCGGTCGCCGACGAAGACCTCGTTGAGCGCGCGCAGCCGCTGCCCGTCGTCGCTGACCGCCTCTACGGTGGCGCGTCGCTCGACGCGCGAGTCGGCCCCGGCGAGGAACGCGCGCAGGTCTGAGGGGCGGTGCCGGCACATGAGGCCGGGCGCGTCGGGAGAGATGCCCAGCACGAGCTGGGCATCCAGGTACTTGCTGACGTTGGGCACTAGCCCGTCCTGGCCGACGACCACCACCAGATCGTCGGGCTCGAACAGGAACCGCGACAGGTGCTCGCGTTCCACTATGGCCAGCCGCCAGTCGGCGGGCACGGCGGCGGCCGTCTCGTCGAGCGCCCGGCGCTGGGCCTCGTCGGCCCGCACCAGTGGGGCCACCGTCTGGCCGCGGGTGCCGAGGAAGAACTCGACGTTGCCCAGCGTGGAATGCTCGGCGAGCAGGCCCGCCAGTTGCGTGGCGCGGTGAACAATCACCAGCCGTGGGGCGCTCACGCCGTCACCTCGGCCAGCACCTGGCGCACAGCGTTGCCGATGGTGTCGGGCGTCAGGGTGAGCGAGTCGATCTGAGGCAGCGCGGCCAGCACCTGCGGGGCGATGGCGGCGACGACGGCGGGCAGTGCCGCGTCGGAGTAGGCACCCAGACGAGCCTGAAGCGCGGCGTTCTCGACCTCGGCTACGCGGGCCAACTCGTCGACCCGCGCGTCAACGGCCAGACGGCTGGCGGTCAGCGTGGCTTCGCTGCGGAGCCGGTCGCGCTCCAGCTCCTGCTCGGTGCGGCGCCGCTCGTTGGCGCCCTGGAGTTCCACCAGATCGGCCTCGCGCCGGGCGAGCTCGGTGCGGTTGTTCAATTCGTTCTCCTTGATGGCGCGCTCCCGGTCGACGGCTTGGGCGCGCCGGTCGTAGGTGGCGCGGTCGGCCTCGGCTTGGGCGCGTTCGCGCACCTGGGTCTGCAACGCCCGCTCTAGTTCCTCGTCGGCGCGCACGGCGATGACCCGCACCCCGGCCACCTCGATGCCGGTGGCGGCGAACTGGTCCTCGGAGGCGAGGCCGCTGGCGATGGCCTCACGCACCAGGCCCAGCCCGTTGTCGAGCATCCGCTGGAGCG
>JBHADA010000078.1:0-35157 GCA_041854805.1 Arachnia sp. | reverse complement strand
CGTGCGTCGCGATGGCGTGCTGGTGGGCATGCAGGACATGCTGGCGAATGACTTCGCCCAGACCCGGCACGTCGCGACCGGCTCGTGGCTCGGGCTGCCCCATCATGGCAAGGGAACTGGAACGTTGATGCGTCAGATGGTGGTTGGCTTCGCGTTCGACGAACTCGGCGCCCTCGAGTGCAGCTCGGGTTACATGCTCAGCAATCACGCATCGGCGGCGGTGAGCCGCAAGATCGGTTACGTGGCGGGCGGCCGTCGCCGTATCGTGCAGGTCACGGCGGAAGGCAAGGTGGGCTCCGTCGAACAGAGCGTGCTGGTAACGCCGGAGACCTACATTAGGCCGACGGAAAAGGTAAGCGTCCAAGGGGCCGACGTGCTGCGTCGCTTTTTGAAGATCGAGCGTTGAGTCTCATGCACAGGGCTTGGTGGCGTAGACCCGGAAGCGGCGCTGAGTGACGCGGATTGGCCGGTCGGTGTCAAGAGCGGCAAGTCGCTTCGCATGGGCGTCGACCGTGAAGTGGGGAGCATTCCAGGGAACCAACGCGAGGTAGGTGACCAGTGCCTCCGCGTCAGCGAATTCCATCGTTGATGACCAATCGTCAACCACGCCGACGCTCAAGCCAGCGGCCTCCATGGCATCGGCGTAATGCCGCGAGGTCACCTCCGGGTAGAGGAAGTCCTCACCGAACCATTCGTGGATCTCCTCCGCGTCGCGGCCATCGACTTGTTGCGTCAGCAGCCGCCCTCCCGGGGCCAAGACCCGTGCCACCTGTTCCACGTCGATCGCCTCATGGCGAGCCATCACCAGATCGAAATGGTCGTCGGGGAAGGGCATGACTTCCCCCCGCTCCGAGTCGTACCGGACGACGTCAACACGGCATGGAGAAAGAGCTTCTCGTGCGACCGCCACGTTCGGTTCCCACCCTTCGGTGGCCACAACTGTCATGGCATCAACGTCGATCCCCTCAAGGAGCCGCAGTAGACGCTCGCCCCCGCCCGTTCCCAGATCGAGGATCCGTTCCGAACGCGACATGGCCGAGCGACAGTCCTCCTCGAAATTCCACCACGGCTCATCCGAGGCCAGCTTCCCGTCGAGCCGGGAGAAATCCCAACCGACCATCTTCGACTCCGCGTAGGCGTTCCGCCACGCATCCACCGCTTGCTCTGTTGCCTTGGCGGACACCGACGACCTGATATCACCCACGCTGATAGGCTAGCGGCCTTCCCCAGCCACCAGACACAATGGGCGGGCCCAGGCCGATGGCAAGCCTCACGCCATGAGGTAACGAACACGACGTGTCGCCACGCGCGACACATTCATAAACCTGTCGAAATTAGTGCTACTTTTCGACACGTTTCGCGAACGTGGCTACGCTGTCACCATGTGGAAGCACTCCGATCAGCCATATCAGGACCTTCCACCCTTGCCACCGGCCCGCGAGGTGGAGAGTCTGGCCGTCTTGAAGGCCACTATCAGCGCGAGCCGTGCATTGGCCCGCCTCGACGGGGCGTACAAGCGCCTCCCCGACCCCACCATGCTGATCAATCTGATTCCGCTGATGGAGGCCCAGGCGTCCAGCGAGATCGAGAACATCGTCACGACCAACGATGAGCTGTTCAAGGCAGCCAGCGGCGCCTCCCTCGCCAGAACCCCCAGATCAAGGAGGCGCTGCGGTATCGCGAGGCGCTGCGTTTCGGCTACGAGTCGCTTACGTCCCGCCCTCTTACCACCCAGACCGCGATCGACGTGTGTTCCCACCTCCAGGCACGTCCCGCGACCATCCGGGACCAACCGGGCACCTACATCGGCAACCCCACCACCCAGCGGCGCATCTACACCCCGCCCGAGGGCAGGAGCGTCATCCTGGATCGCCTTTCGGCATGGGAGAGATTCATCCACGGCGACCACGGCCTCGATCCGCTCGTCGTCATGGCGCTGGCGCACTACCAGTTCGAGGCGATCCACCCATTCTTCGATGGCAATGGACGCACTGGCCGCATCCTCAACCTGCTCCTGCTGATCGAGACCGGACTGCTCCAGTTGCCCGTGCTGTACCTGTCAGGCCACATCATGCGCCACAAGGACACCTACTACGAACGGTTGAACGCAGTCACTCGCAACGACGAATGGGAACCGTGGATCCTGTTCATGCTCGCAGGCGTCGAGGCCACTGCCTCCTGGACCCTCAACCTGGTGGAGACCACCGACCAGATGCGCTCCCACATGGAACGCGAGATCCGCGTCCACGGGCCCAACCTGCCCGCGGCCTCGCTGGCGCGCCTGCTGTTCAGCCAGCCCTATCTACGCATCGAGAACGTCGTCGACGCGGGCCTGGCACACCGGCAGACCGCTGCCCGATGGCTCACCGACCTGGCAGGTGCCGGGCTGATCGTCAAGGAAAGGATCGGACGCAGCGTCGTGTTCATCAACACCCGGCTCCTCGATACCCTCTTCCGCGCCCCCCTGCCCGGTTAAGCCGTGATAGCGATGACCTCATGAAAGTGATCACGCGACTCCTGCTGGGCTTCTCGTTGCTCCAGTTCGCCGCTCTTGGGAATCGTCGTAGGTGGGCCCCAGGCCGCCGCGACGTTCATCCATCTCCGATGCCACCGGTGGCTGCCGTTGGCATACCGCGAGGGCAGCCTTGATGATCGGCCGGATCGCCGGAGAATACCTGATCATCGACAGCTTCATCTGGCCCACGCGCTCTGGAGCGGCATCGGGGTCACCCACTTCTCGTCCTGGTCCTGCTCGGCGTGCAGCAACCGTTCGAGCAGGCGGATGCTCTCTAACGCTACGAACTCTAACGCTACGAACCACGTCCTTGCGATCCATCCCCCTAGAACCGGCAAACGTCAATCTCTCTAGGAGACCCGGCACTAGGCTCCGTGTCCGAGCACCATCAACTTCTGTGGGTCATGAACCGAGACGAACCCGATCTTCGTATAGACCTCATGCGCGTCCGCGGTGGAGAGCATGAACCGCTTGAGGCCTAGCGGACGGATCGCATCCACAATCACCTTCGACAACGCAGTCCCAATGCCTCGGCCGCGCACATGCCGCGCGATGTAGACGTCGCAGAGCCACCCCAAGGTCACCCCATCGGTGACCACCCGCGCATAGCCGACCTGCTCACCTTCCGCGGCATAGACACCGAAATTCAGCGATGCATCCGCCGCCCGCGACACAGCATCCAACGAACGGCCAATCGCCCAGTAAGCATCGGTCGACAACCACTGATGCACAGCCGTCAGATCGAGCCGGGAGCGATCTGTATCGACAACGAAGCCGTCATGCAAGGTGACCCGCAAACCTGCATCCATCACGACTCCCTCACTTGGTTTAAAGAATCCGCGCCCACCCATCGTAGCGGCGTGTCTGAGGGAGCCGCGAGCTACTCTCGAGCCAAGTGCGGACGAGGGTTTGGGCTTGGTCGGGAACAGTGAGGGCTGCACGACAGTGGGATCGGTATGAAACAAACTCCACCAAGTGTCGGCAGGTGGACCATCTGCAGTCAGCGGTCGCCAACCCCCGCCGCGCAGGTCAGGCTCGTCCAGGACAGGTTCGCCAGCACTGTCGAAGAGCCGTCGAACTCACTCAGATCGAGTTCATACATCGGCGCTCCACGGATCAACCAGCTCGACGCCGGTGTGTACGAAATCCTTCACGTTGCGCGTAGCGCAGGTCGCTTGGTGCGCGAGGCAGATCGCGGCGATCTGCGCGTCGGCCGTACTGATCGGCACTCCCGCGCTCTCTCGAGCGACAAGCACGTCAGCATAGCGATCGGCCGCCACATCATCGAACGGCAGCACGGCACGGCTGCCCCGATACGGTGCGAGCGCTGCTTCGATGCGTCTGGTCAGCTCATCCCTGCGCCGCCCATCTGGAAGCCGTCGCACACCCGCCATCAGTTCCGCGAGTGTGACGGACGTGATCGCGACATCACCCGTTAGGGACGCGACCCAGTCCACCACGCGTGGCTCCGGCAACGGACGGAAGATCTCCGAGATGACGTTCGTGTCGAGAATGATCACTCGAAATCCACCGCTCGTGCGACGTCGCTGCGCGGCGGAACCTCCAGATCTTCAGCACCGTCGAAGTCCTGCGCCGCACCCAGCAAAGCGATTCCGATGTGCGGCCGCCGCGCAGCCTTGGTGAGGATGTCGCGAACCTCAGCCTCCATGGACCGACCATGCTCCGCCGCTCGCGCGGCGAGTTGCTGCTTCACAGCGTCATCGAGTCCACGAACCACGATTGACGACATCATCCACCTCCTCTGATATCACTCATGATATCACCGTGGCCAGGGGCTCTAGGGACACGGCACTAGAGCGCGAATCTAAACTCCACCGAGTTCAGGCACGTAGAGCCCTCTGCGTGATCGCTCAGACAGGCACAGGCGTCCAGAGCCGGTCGATGGGCATCACGTGCAACCGTTCCTCGTAGGTGTAGGAACGAGTACCGGTCGTCAGCATGACGCCGCCGATGAACCTCTCCCCCAGCAGGTCGCGAAGCTGCGCCAGCCCGCGGAAGTCCTTGCCCGGGGCCCGCTCGCTGGCCTTGACCTCGAACGCGACGACTCTGCCATCGTCGTACTCGACGACGAGGTCGACCTCAGCCCCGTCGCTCGTACGCCAGTGCCCGAGCGTGACGGGATCATCGAGCCAGGACGCCTGCTTGCGCAGCTCCCCGACGACGAAGGTCTCCAGCAGGTGCCCGAAGTCGGTAAGCGACGTCGGGTCGATGCCGGTGACCTTCTCCGGCGTGAGCCGGAGCAGTCGGGTAGCCAGCCCGGAGTCGACAACGTGGACTTTCGGCTTCGCGCTCACCCGAGAGCGGAGGCTCTTGCCCCACGCGGGGAGACGCACAGCCAGGAACAGGTCCTCGAGGAGCCGGAGATGGCTCTCCGTCGTCTCCCGGTTGGTCCCAACCTTCTCCGCCGTCGCTGCCACGTTCAACAGTTGACCGGTCTGCGCCGCGATGTGCCCCAAGAGGTCAGCCAACGCCTGACGCTCGCGGATCCTGCTGAGCTCGACGGCATCGCGTTCGACGGACGCTCGCACGAAGTCATCGAACCAGCGAGCTCTGGCTGAGGCTGACCGGCGCAAGGCCAGCGGCATGCCCCCGGAGCACACGCGGTCGACATACTCGGGCCGCGTCGTCCTTGACGACGGGAAAGCGCTGACGACGGCGTCGGCATCACCCGCGAGCACTTCGAGCAGGTTCTCCCGCACTCCCCCGAGTTCCCCTTGGGAGAGCGGCCAGATGACGAGCGAATGGAGTCGACCTGTCAGCGCCTGCGCTGTCGCCGGCAGAGCGTCCTGCCTCGTCGAGCCCGTGATGATCGCCGTCCCCGGGAGGCTGCCCTCGCGGTTCAGTCGAGCCTTGAGCGCATCGAGGATGTCTGGCACCCGCTGGTACTCATCGACGCAGATAGGGGCCCCTGCACGCACCGAAGCGGCCAAGTTCCCCTGGATCGCCTCACGCACTTCAACATCATCGAGGTCTATCACCGAGCCGCCTACTGCCTCAGCGAAGCCGCGGAGCACCGTCGATTTTCCCACCGACCGTGGACCGTGCAGCGCAATCACCGGCTCGGTGTGCACCTGTTCGGCCAACAGATCGCTGACACGGCGGGGAACGAGGCCATCGAGCTGCATGCTGTCACCCTAGCAGGATCAACATGCCAACCCAACAAACGTGAGCGCCTTAATCCAGCACACGTGAGGCCGTTGATCCGGCAAATCTGAGCATCTTCGGTCGGCAGACATGAGCGCGCGAGCTCCGACCGTACTGCCGGGCAACATGCGACAACAACTACCACGCCCTCACACGAGGACCGGGCTTGACCTGGCCGAACAGGCGAAACCCGCCGTAGCAGCGATGGCCCCCACGAGCCAGGATCAGACGTTGAACCTGAATTCCACGACGTCGCCGTCTTGCATGACGTAGTCCTTGCCCTCCAGACGCATCTTGCCCGCCGCCTTCGCCGCGGCCTCCGAACCGGCCGCCACCAAGTCGTCGAAGCTAATCACTTGGGCCTTGATGAAGCCCTTCTGGAAATCGGTGTGGATCACTCCCGCAGCCTCTGGCGCGGTGGCTCCCTTCCTGATCGTCCACCCGCGGGCCTCCTTCGGACCAGCCGTCAGATAGCTCTGCAACCCTAAAGTGTCGTAGCCAACGCGGGCCAAGACGTCCAAGCCGGGTTCCTCGACGCCCATCTCAGCCAGAAACTCGCGCGCCTCCTCCTCGTCCATCTCCACCACCTCGGACTCGAACTTCGCGTCGAGGAAGATCGCCTCGCTCGGGGCGACCAGGTCGCGCATGCGAGCCTTGAGCTCCTCGTCGGCCAACTCGTCCTGGTCACAGTTAAAGACATAAAGGTACGGCTTGGCGGTCAACAGGCACAGTTCAGCCAGGTCGGCCAGGTCGATGCCCGCGGCGCGGACCCCCACCCCGGACTCGAGGGCCTCCTTAGCTGCCTTGAATGCGGCCAGCTTGGGCTGTGTCTCCTTCTTGATCCGCGCCTCCTTCTCGACACGCGGCAGGGCCTTCTCCACGGTGGCGAGGTCGGCCAGCACCAACTCGGTGGTGATGATCTCGATATCCGAGGCCGGGTCCACCTTTCCATCCACGTGGGTGACGTCCTCATCGTCGAACACCCGCGTCACCTGGCAGATCGCGTCGGCCTCGCGGATGTTGGCGAGGAACGCGTTGCCCATCCCCTCCCCCTGGGAGGCTCCCTTCACGATGCCGGCGATATCCACGAAACTTACCGTCGCCGGGACGATCCGCTCCGACTTGAAGATCTCAGCCAGCTTCGGCAACCGCGGATCGGGCACCCCGACGACGCCGACGTTAGGCTCGATGGTCGCGAACGGGTAGTTGGCGGCCAACACGTCGTTGCGGGTCAGCGCGTTGAACAGGGTCGACTTGCCGGCGTTGGGGAGACCGACGATTCCAATGGTGAGTGCCACGAGCCGGCAGTCTACCGACCGGGCGCTGACCGGCCGAATAGGTAGCCTCGGACTGTCATCCAACGAGACTTCAGAGGAGACCGCGATGCCCCAACTACACGAGATGCTCCCCGATACAATCTCCGACCTCTTCGCCAACGCGACTCCCGAGGCGATCATCGTCGAGCTGTCCCAGTGCAAGGTCGGCGCGAGGTGCGACAACTACTACCTGAAGACCGCGCTTCACCTCGTCCCCTGCCCCGACGACGTGGTGCGCTGGCTCGTGGAACGCGGCGAGGACATCAATGCCGAGGACCGCTATGGGCGCCGTCCTCTCCACATGCGTTGCCGTTGGTCGGGTTGGGAACAAATCCCGCTCCTACTGAGCCTCGGCGCCAGGCTTGAGGCCACCGACCGCAACGGGGCGACCGCCCTGCACGCGGCCGCCGAGCACCTGAGCCTCGAGGCGATCGAGATCCTGCTCGATGCGGGAGCCGACCCGACCCTGCGCACCACTGGTTGGGGCTGCGAGAACCACAGCGTCATCACCCGAGCGCTGAACCGAGAGGAGGTTCACCTAATACCCAGCATGCTGGAGACCATCGAGCGTCTCCTTGACGCAGGTGCCCAACCCAGCGGGGCCGAGACGGGGCCGCTGAGGCGGCTTGGCAAGGAGCACCAGCGCGTCCTCGCGCGTGGGGTCTGGAACGAGCGGATCGCGGCCAGGGACACCGCGCTCAAGCGCCTCTACGAGATCTGTGGGGTGGAACCAGTGGCCCCAATCCACATCCATGACGGCACGAGCCCTATCGAGGTCCCCGCTGGGCGGTGGCGGACGGCGCATTCGGCCCTGTGGGATTCGCTGGTTCCCGAATTTGGCAGAGCCACCACCGCGCAGGGCGAGGCCATCCGGATCAGCGGCCGCATCGGCAACGAACTTCTCAACAACGGCGGAGTCAACTGGGACGAGGCCTACGACGCCCTGACGATGGGCCTCGAAGAGATTCTCGCCTCGGGAACTCCTCTTCCGTCCAGCGAACTGAAAGCCGCCCGGGAAAGCCTGGACCTCATACGCGATGAGGAGATAGACGAAGACGCCATCGATTGCATTACCGAACTCGCCGTGGCATGGGTACGTCTGAATCCGACGCCGATGCCGAACCCACTTCCCAAGAATTCCCGCTGACCACAATCACCTGGATCAGCGGACGAGCGCGCCGAACTCCCGAAGAGTCAGGATTTCGACGCGCTCAGGCGATTGAACCGGGTGTTGCCGGCTCAACCAATATGCCCATCAACCGGCGGGCTTGAGGTGCTTGACGATGCCCTCGATATCCTCCCTCAGCCGATGCCCGCGCACGAAATGTCCTCCAGGCTCCTCGTAGCGCTGGTGGTGAATGCCGGCCTTCTGCAGGAGGGCGCCGAACTCACGCTGGCCGTCGGCCACGTGCTGTTCCTGCACCGCACCCATGAACTCTTCCCATGGCAGGCTCGGCATGTTGATCTTGCCGTCGAACATGGTGCTGCGGTCGGTTCCCGAGACCAGGAAGATCCGCTTGTTGCGGTAGCTCTCGATCCGCTCGACGGGGTTGTCTGCGCTGATGAGGTTCTGGCGCCAAGGGAAGCCGTATACCGGACGGCCCCCGGTCTCAACCGCCGCGGAGGACACGTTCATGTAGCGGATCAAACGCTGGTGATCGCGACGCAGGCTCGCGGGGCCGGAGTGAGAACTCACCGAGGCGAAATGACCGTAGTACTTCGCGGTGTACTTCAGCGCGCCAAAACCACCCATGGAGAAGCCGGACACGGCTCGGCCCGCATACTCGGCATGGGTCGAGAAGTTGGCTTCCACCCAGGGAAGCAGTTCACTCATGTGGAAAGTCTCCCAGTTGCGAGGACCCGCCAGAATGCCGACGGTGGCTGGGTTGCAGTACCAGCCCGCCTTCCCGCCGTCGGGCATGACCACGATGAGGTCCTTTCCCGCGGTGAGGCCGATGATGTCGTGGAACCGGTGAAATTCGCGGAAGTCGCCAAGGCCTCCATGCAGGAGGTAGAGCACCGGATAGCGCTTCCCCCTGTCATAGCCCTCGGGCAGCAGCACGTTGGCGGCTGGCTTCCAGCCAATGGACGGAGTGGAGAAGCGGTAGTACTGCAGGCGGCCATAGTCTTGATGTTCCACCACCCGAAGCGACGAGGCGTGAGCGGGGGAAGCTCCAAGGCCAACGGCTCCCACCCCCAAGGCCGAGGCGGCGGCGAGCCCTCCAGCACCGAGGAAGCGGCGACGTTTGATGAGACGGTCTGTTGGCATGGATACTCCTTGCGGGAGATCGGTTGCGTTTCCATATGTCAGGCACGATCCGTCGCCGGGGACCCCGACACTTCCTGCCTTACCCCCCTGACGACCGCGCCGTCTTGTGCAGGCAAGTTAACAAATTTTTTACACCGGGTTCAAAAACTAATTTCCCGGGCGTGTCCCTCCGATTAGGCCCCAGAGAAGAAGGCCTGAGCAGCGCGAGCCAGGAACCACGGGTCATCGACGCCACACAGTTCGCGAGCCGAGTGCATCGACAACAGGCCCACACCCACGTCGACCGTGGTGATGCCAAGCCGAGTGGCGGTGATAGGCCCGATGGTGGATCCGCACGGCACGGCGTTGTTCGAGACGAAGGGTTGTGTCGGCACCCCGGCCGCGCGACAGGCCCGCATCCAGTGCGCGGCACCTACACCATCGGTGGCATAGCGCTGGTTGGCATTGAGCTTCAGCAGCGGCCCCTGGTTCGGAACCGGACGGTTCGCCGGGTCGTGATGGCCAGGGTAGTTGGGATGCACGAGATGCCCGGTGTCGGCGGAGACGCACACCGAACGCGCCAGCATGGCCCGGGTCTCGTCGAGACCCAGTCCGTAGCCGTAGGCGACCCGCTCCAGCACGTCCTGCAACACCGGCCCTGCCGCGCCCGTGGTGGTGGCGGAGCCCACCTCCTCGTGATCGAACGCGACGAACACGGCCACGTCTTCCGCGGCCCCGGCGGACTCGATCGCGGTCAACCCAGCATGGGTACACGACAGGTTGTCGAGCCTGCCCGATGCGAACAGTTCGCCTCGAATCCCGATGACGGCGGGAGCCTGCGTATCAAAGAGGAACAGGTCATGCAGTGCCACGTCGCGGGGGTCCACACCGGCCAGGTCGCACAGATGCTCGAGCACGGGACGATCGATGTCCGCGGCCACCACGGGTTGGGTGTGGGCCTGCCGGTCCAGCTTCAGCCCCTCGCCCACGGAACGGTCGAGGTGGATGGCAAGTTGCGGGATGCGCGCGATCGCCCCCGTCTTGACCAGATGCGAAGCCCCATCCAGGGTGACGACACGGCCGGCAACGCCCAAGTCGCGGTCCAACCAGGAGTTGATTAGCGGCCCTCCATAAATCTCCACCCCAAGCTGCGTCCATCCGGGCTGGCTCGAGAGCACACCTGGCTTCACCTTGAACGATGGCGAGTCGGTATGCGTACCCACGACGCGGAAACAGGCCTCGCTCGTCAGCCGCTCCGGGGCGATCCACGCCACGACAGATCCGTCGCGCACCACGAACCGACGCCCACCCACGGCCTCGAACGGGCGCGTCGGGTCCATCTCCTCGAATCCCGACCCTCGCAACCGCTGCGCGATCATCGCAGCGGCGTGGAGGGCAGTGGGCGAGGCCATCACGAAGGAGGCGAGGTCATCGATGTGTTCCGCGGCGGAGGTCAGCATGGGAGCAAACCTATCCCGATCCGCGGATGAGAGGACTTGACTCCCCATCCCACCGATATTAAGTTGCATACTGCAACAATATCTTGCGTCTCAGTGAGGAGAGCCATGACCCGCAAGCCCACCCCCGAAGACAAGTTCTCGTTCGGCCTTTGGACCGTTGGCTGGACCGGAACAGACCCATTCGGCACCTCCACCCGCCCGTCCCTCGACCCTTGGGAGTACGCCGACAAGCTGGCCGAGCTCGGCGCCTGGGGAATCACCTTCCACGACAATGACGTCTTCGCCTTCGATGCCACCGACGAGGAGCGCACGGCACGCGTCGCCCAACTGCGCGACGCCGCGAACAAGGCTGGCCTGGTCATCGAAATGGTCACCACCAACACCTTCACCCACCCCGTCTTCAAGGACGGAGGCCTCACCTCGAACGATCGTTCGGTGCGCCGTTTCGGGCTGCGGAAAGTGTTGCGCAACGTGGATCTGGCAGCGGAATGCGGTGCCTCCATGTTCGTCATGTGGGGCGGCCGCGAAGGGGCCGAATACGACTCTTCGAAGGATCTCTACGCCGCGCACGCTCGCTACGCCGAGGGACTCGACACCGTCGCCGCCTACATCAAGCAGCAGGGCTATGACTTGAGGATCGGATTGGAGCCCAAGCCCAACGAACCCCGCGGAGACATCTTCCTCCCCACCATCGGACACGCCATCGCGCTCATCGGGACGCTCGACAACGGCGACATCGTCGGCCTCAACCCGGAAGTTGGTCACGAGCAGATGGCCAACCTCAACTACACCCACGGCCTGGCCCAGGCGCTTTACTGCGACAAGCTCTTCCATATCGACCTCAACGGCCAGAAGGGCCTCAAGTACGACCAGGACCTGGTGTTTGGCCACGGCGACCTGCTGAGCGCGTTCTTCACGGTGGACCTGCTCGTCAACGGCTTCCCATTCTCTCCGGACGCCAACACCTACACCGGTCCCATCCACTTCGACTACAAGCCCAGCCGCACCGAAGGAATGCAGGGCGTGTGGGACTCGGCCAAGGCCAACATGGAGACCTACCTCCTACTGGCGGACAAGGCGCGGGCCTTCCGCGCCGATCCCGAGGTCAAGGCGATCCTCGACGAGGCGAGCGTCGCCGAGCTGGCGGTGCCCACGCTGGATCCCAACGAGTCGATCGATGACTTCCTGGCCGCCGACGAACCATTCGACGCTGATGCCGCCGGAGCGCGCGAGTATCGCTACGTCGAGCTGTACCAGGCCGCGCTGCGTCACCTGATCGGCTGAGGGATGCTCGTCGCGGGAGTGGATTCCTCCACACAATCGTGCAAGGTGGTGGTTGTCGATGCGGACACCGGCGAGGTGGTCCGCTCCGGCAGCGCCCCGCATCCGGCGGGAACCAGTTGCGATCCGGAGGCCTGGTGGACGGCCCTGCTCGAGGCCATTGACGCCGCAGGCGGTCTCGCCGACGTGGCGGGGCTCGGCATCGGCGGACAACAGCATGGGCTGGTCGCCCTCGACGCCGATGGGCAAGTCATCCGTGATGTTCTTCTGTGGAACGACACCAGGTCCGCCCCGTCCGCAGCCGATCTCGTCTCGGAGCTGGGCGCCGAGACCTGGGCCATTGGCACGGGGTCGGTACCCGTCGCGTCGTATACGGTCACGAAACTGCGCTGGCTGGCAGATCACGAGCCAGACAATGCCAAGCGCATCGCCGCAATCTGTCTGCCGCACGACTGGCTCACGTGGCGGGCCTCCGGTTCCTCCGCGTTCCAAGACCTGATCACGGATCGCTCCGATGCCTCCGGCACCGGTTACTTCGACGCCGTGACCAACCGCTACCGGCGCGATCTGCTCGCCCACGCGTTACGCATCTCGCCTGAGCGGGCCGAGGCCATCGCCTTGCCGAGGGTCCTCGGCCCCCGCGACGAGGCCGGACGCGCCGCGGGGCTTGGGTTGCCGGAAGTGGTACTGGGGCCGGGGTGCGGAGACAACGCTGGGGCCGCCCTTGGCATGGGGGTCGCGGCTGGTGAAACCTGGCTCTCGTTGGGCACCTCGGGCGTCGTGGCCGCGGTCTCGGAGATCCCCAGCCACGACCCCTCGGGCGTCATCTCGGGATTCGCCGATGCCACGGGACGTTTCCTGCCGTTGCAGTGCACGCTGAACGCGTCGCGCATCATCGACCAGATGGGTGCCCTCCTCGGGGTGGGATACGACGAGTTCAGTGCGCTTGCCCTAGCCGCCCCATCGGGTTCACACGGTGCGGTTTTCCTACCCCTCTTGGCGGGCGAGCGCTCACCCAACCTGCCAGACGCCACGGCGTCACTGCTTGGGCTCACGTCTGGCAATCTGAGCAGGGAGACGGTGGCCCGGGCCGCGGTGGAAGGGATGCTGTGCCTGCTCGGCGCCTGCGTGGAACGTCTCGTGTCCGGGGGCACCGAAATTGAGCGTGTGCTGCTCATCGGTGGCGGGGCGAAGTCGTCGGCGACGCGTCAGATCGCCTCACAGGTCCTGGGCCGGCCAGTGGACGTGCCTCCCGAGGCGGAATACGTCGCGCTCGGGGCCGCCCGCCAGGCCGCATGGGTGCTGGGCGGCTGGGAGAGACCACCGTCTTGGCCGTTGGAAGGCGTCAGCAGATTCACCGCGGAGCCAGATCCCCTCGTTCAGCAGCGCTACAACGAGGAGCTGGCTTCCTGGATCGCCAGCCACTGAGAAGCGGGCCCGCCGTGCTGAGCGCGGCGGGCCCGTTCGTTTCGTTGTCGCTACCAGCCCTGGCCCTGGCCCTGTTGAGGCCAGTTGCCCTGCTGCGGCCAGTTGCCCTGCTGGGGTGGGTTGGGGCGTTGCTGCCAGGTACCCGGCTGCGGCTGCTGAGGCTGGCCTTGCGGGTTCGGCGGGTTCGGCTGAGAGCCCTGCTGAGGCCAGCCTTGCTGAGACCAGTTGCTCTGCCCAGGAGGCTGCCCCATCGGAGCCCACTGCCCCTGAGATGGCTGGTTTGGCTGCCACCCGCCCTGCATGTGCTGCGTCTGGACGGACGGCTGCGGAACGGGCGACTGCTGCACTCCAGACGGCGTCCATCCCACCGCCTCTGGACGCTGCGCGGCCTTTCGCCGCGACCTGACCACCCCGAAGACCACGAGCCCAACCACGAGCACCCCCGCTGCGCCGATGGTGATCCACAGCCACATCGGCAAACCCTTGGGAGCCTCGGCCTCTTCCGGAGTCTCGTCACGCCCCTCCTTGATCGCCTTATCGGACCGGTCGATGAACGTCTGGACGTAGGGATGCTTGGGGTAGATCTCCTTGACTTCCTTGAACTTGTCCAAGGCCGCGGAGTAATGATTCTTGTAGAACAGCTCCAAGCCCTCGTTATACACCTTGCTCAGCTTCGACTCGGTGGGCTTGATGTCATTCTTCTCTAGGGCCTTCTTGACCTCGCTGCCCTGAACCACCCAGCCCTGGCCGGGCACCTGGGCGCCGGTCTCCGGGTCCACCGTGGCAGCGACGAGCACGCCCACCACTTCGCCATCCTCGTTGAACGCCGGACCACCGGAGTTTCCGCCCGAGGCGGGGGCCTGCGTCTGGAACAGAGGCACGCCCTCCTCGTTGGTCTTGATGGATGTGACGGATCCCTCCGTGATCGTCGGGGTGTTGTTGGCATCCTCCGCCTCACCGATGACAAGGTCTGACGTGCCGGGATAACCGATGATGAACATGGGGCCGCCAGCCACCATCTCCGATTCGTCGCCCATCGGGATGGTGGGCAGATCCTTGACGTCCTTCATCTTGAGCAGGGCCCAGTCCGACCCAGGGAACCCCTCCCCTTTGTCAACCACCTCGGCCTCGACGAAGCGTCCCTCCTTCGTGCCATCCTCGGCGCTCTCCTCCAGACGAACGGACACGGAGTGCCTCGGATCGCCCAGCGACATGTTGGCGGCGTACACAGTCAGCATCGCCGTGCTGAGCTTCTTGAGCTGCCCCTGAGTCCATGGGTAGTTCGACTGAGAGATGGCGGCCATGTCCTCCTTGAGGATCTGCTCCAGCGCCTTGTCCTGCACGCCCTTGGCCAAGGCCTTGTCCGTCTTGTGCACCACGTGGGCGGCGGTCACCAGGTACCCATCAGGGGTGATGGTCCAGCCCGAGCCGTGGCCCGTCAGTTCCGTCTCGATCGAACGAGTCTCCGAACGCGGCACCAGATACGTGGTGGGCGCGGCGGCAATGGCGTCGACAAGAGCCTCCTGAATGGCCGCCTTCGTGTTGGGGATCGCGCCTGACTGGACTCGCTGTCTGATTTGGGTCTGGGCAAGAGTGTTCAAGGCACTCTCATTGAGCCCAAGCACCGGTACCGTCGCTGTCACCTGCCAGGTGTCTCGGACACGGTGGACCGCAGCAAAGGATCTATCGGCGATCCGCGCTCCAACGGCGGGCGGATCGGCCCGCGCGCCAGGGGTAGCCAGTACGACAAAAGAGACCACGAGCAGTAACGAGAGGACCCAACTCAGACGCTTCATGCATCTAGTGAAGCGGACGCTGGGGTCAATCACCAGTGGCTGTCTCAGAATACGAGGCAAGCGAGGCAACAGTCGTTGGCCACCAGACACGTTCGCGGCTAAGCTCGCCAGGGTGATCCTGGACTTCGGCAGCGCACGGATGCGCGCGACTACAGTAGCCACGCCGGACCTGGGTCCGCTAGAGGCCTTCCTCCCCGAATCGGGCCCCGCCGCCGCGTTTCTGCGTCGAGGCGAGGGAATCGTCGCGTTGGGCGAAGTAGCCCGGTTCGAGACGGACACCCCCGAGGCCGGCGATGTGTGGTGGAGCGAGATCTCCGCACAGATCGATCACGATTCCGAGATGCCAGGAGAATTCGGCACCGGCCCCTTGGCGATAGGCTCGTTCACGTTCGATCCCGACCGCTCCGAGGACCGCTCGACCCTCGTCGTTCCCGAGGTCATCTTGGGACGGCGTGGCGATCTGAACTGGATGACCTGTCTCGGAGACGTTCGCCAGGTCCGGGTCCCCCCTCGGGGCGAGCCACCCCGAGCCCCCAAGGGTTTGCACCTGCACGGCGGCGCGATGCCCGAAGCGTTATGGCGCTCGATGGTGGCCGAGGTCATCGCCCTCATCAAACGCGACGAGGTGCGCAAGGTCGTACTCGCGCGGGATCTGCGTGTGGTGGGTGAGGAGCCCATCGACCTCCGCCACGTCCTCGGCCGTCTCCTTGAGGCGTATCCGACGACGTGGACCTATCTTGTGGATGGCCTCGTCGGGGCCACTCCCGAACTCCTGCTCCGCCGCGAGGGCGGCCTCGTCACGTCGCGGGTACTGGCCGGCACCTACTGGCGGGACGCCGACCCCCTCGCTCGGGCAGCAGGGCTGAGCAAGTCACAAAAGGACATCGCCGAACACGAGTTCGCCGTCGCCTCGGTGGCGGAGGCCTTGGGCGCCTACTGCCGCGCCATCAACGTGCCGGAGGCACCGTCGGTGCTCAAGCTGCCCAACGTCATGCACCTGGCTACCGACATCACGGGCGTCGTCGACGAGCAGACCCATGCGTTGGCCCTGGCTGGGGCCCTCCACCCCAGCGCCGCCGTGTGCGGCACCCCAACCCATTTGGCCCTCGACATCATCAGCGAACTCGAGTCTCTGGACAGGGGACGCTACGCCGGCCCCGTGGGCTGGGTAGACATGGAGGGCGACGGCGAGTGGGCCATCGCCCTGCGATGCGGTCAAGTGCGCCCAGACACCCCCCACGAGATCCAGCTCTTCGCTGGCGCGGGCATCGTGGCCGACTCCGCACCACACATCGAGTTCGAAGAGACCGAGGCCAAACTGGTGCCCATGCTCCAGGCGTTAGGGCTCAACGCTTTCGCTGCACAGTGATCTTGGTCTTGGCCGAGCCGCCGCCGTTGCGCTTGGCACGTTCCTCATCCAGCAAACGCTTCTGCTCCTCCTGCTGTTCCATGAGGGTCTCCCGGTCCAGTCCCGAACGCAGGAGCATGAACGCGATGGTGGCGATCACCAAGGAGACCCACACCGGCCACCCCAGCACCACCGGCAGCGTGATGAGCGCCACCATGTCGAAGCCCCTCACCAACGAGAACATGAGTCCTGGCGGCATGGCGCCCACTCCGGTGGAGACGATGGGACCGGAGTAGTCAGCGGGTTTCGCGGAGATCCAGCGGACCGCAGCCAGCAATCCCGCGATCCCCGTGACCAAAGCCGCCGAGGCCGCATCCACGACGGATTCCGCCGTTGCTCCCCCGGCGAGTCCAAGGAAGGCGGGAATGGTCGCCGCCGCCCACACAGCCGCCAGGACGGCCGGCACCACCATGGCTGCTGTCTTGACCTGGGATGGATCGAACGGGAAGCAACGTTGGAGACCCTTGGTGCGGGTGAGCACGCGCAACGAGTTCATAAACGGGATGAGCGCGGTCATGAGCACCAGCGCCGAGATGGGTGGATTGAGGATGGTCAGCCCGAGGGCTTGGACGGCATAGGGAACGACGATGGTGGCGAGGAAGACGACCAACGTCACTGGGCTGCGCCAAAGGCGCTGCACGTCGCGCAGCACGAGAGCCGTCGTGCCAGAGCCAGCACCGCGCGTGGGTCGCACATGTCCGCGCTCCTTGGCCTTCGCCTCCACCAGGATGTCGCGGATGAGAGCGAACTCCAGCGCGAACGCGGCTCCCTGCAGGCCGCTCAGCAGCGAGCCACCCGAGGTCAGGCGCTGACGCCGGATTCCCCGCAACCGCAGGTACCCGAGCCAACCGGCAAGCACCATGAGCAGCGCGCCCGCCCCAGCAATGATGTAGGCCAACTCGACGGACAGGGTGGTCAAGGCCCCCAAGTCCATCCAGCCAGCGGCTCCCGCCACCAGCACGCCCAGGGTGCCGACAGCGACGAGACCGATGATCCATTGCAGCCCGACGACGACGACGCGACGGTCGATGCCCTGCTCGGCCACGGCCAGCGCGACGAGCCCCGACGCGCCAAAGCCACCTGCCAGGGCCCAGATCCCGATGTGCGTCAATGGAGATCCGGTGAGCGCGGCGATGAGCGCCCCCGCGGCCGCCCCAATCACCAAGGCCGCGGCGATCGCGGCGATCATGCGTCCAAACAAAAGCCGCCTGCGGTCGGTCGGGCCGTCCATGAGCCAGAATCCCTCCGCGGCCGAGGCCACGACTGGGCCGAACATGCGGGCCACGACGAGGGTGAAAGCGAGAATCCCAGCCACCGATGCCCAGGGCAGCAGACCGCGTGCTGCGAGACACCCGGTGCTGTCGCATACGGACACCACCTGTTGGGCCTGGACGATGGACGAGATCAGCATCGCACCGATGAGCACGATGCTGAACACCATGATGTATCCGTCGGACAGGGCCTGCCACAGGCTCCGGTCGGCCCGCCCGCGTCTCCAGTCGCGCATGAGCAGCTTGAGCTGCCGCTCATCGACGACGCCGATACTGCCGTAGCGTTCCTCGTCCATCAGGCACCCAACCGGATTTCGCGAGCGCCGATGGCCTTGAGCAGGGAGGGTTCGTGGCTGGCCAACACGATGGCCAATCCGCCGCCGAGGTCCTCCTTGAGGCGGCGCCCAAGCCAGTCGACTCCCTCGACGTCGAGACGCTGCTCAGGTTCATCGAGCACGAGCAGCCTGCGCGGCCGGACGAAGGCCGTGGCGAGGGCGAGACGGCGTCGCTGACCCGACGAGAGAGTGCTGGGCAGTTGCCCGGCCTGCGGTACCAACTGCACCTCTTCGAGTACCTCGTCGACGAGGGCATCGGGATCTTCGATGCCGTGTGCCCGGGCGAGAAGATCGAGATGTTCCACGACCGACAGATCAGGGAAGAAGTCCAAGTCGTCGATGACGGTGGCCACGTCGCGGCGGATTTGTGGGTTGGTCTCGGAGACCTTGACGCCGCCAACGGTGACGGTTCCCTCCTCCGGCCGGTCCGCTCCCACGAGACAGCGCAGCACCGTAGACTTGCCCGCACCATTGCGACCCACCAGGGCAACCGCTTCGCCTGCGCGTACGGTCATGTTGAAGCCCGACACGATATTGACTGGGCCGTAGCCCTTCTTCAGGCCCTCGACCTGCAACACGACGTCTTTTTTTGCCACGCAGGACATTGTCACCCACCGGACAAACCAACCCAAAGCGGGCCCGGCACCGTGAGTTATACGAGACGAAACCTGCCGCGCCGCAGGAACGGACTGCGCGATGCCGAGGACACCGCGAAGCGGCGCCTTTACGGATGCAGGGAAAGCAAGTTAGCGAACCTCAGACCCAGCGCACTAGGCTTGCACGTCATGCAGAACCAGCGGGCCACTCTAGACAAGCGCCGGGCCGATGTCGCGGCGATGTTCGACGGAGTCGCCAAGCGGTACGACATTTTCAACTCGTTGCTGAGTCTGGGACAGGTGGAACTCTGGCGACGGGCCACAGTGGCCGCCGTCGCCGCACGCCGGGGACAGCGTGTACTAGATCTTGCAGCGGGCACCGGCACCTCGTCGGCCGCCTTGACCACCGGCGGAGCCTACGTGGTGGCCGCCGACATCTCGCTTGGAATGCTGCGAGAGGGGCGACTGCGTCAACCGCAGGTGGATTTCGTGGCCGGGGACGCCCTAGCCCTGCCCTTCCCTGACGATACCTTCGATGCCGTGACCATCTCGTACGGGTTGCGCAACGTGGAACGCACCGGGGACGCTCTGACGGAAATGCGGCGGGTCACCAAACCTGGCGGGCGGATCGTCGTCGCCGAGTTCTCCACGCCTGTCTCCGCCGGGCTCCGGTTCCTGTATGAAGAAGTGGCGCTGGCGGCACTTCCCCACGTGGCGCGTCTCAGCAGCAATCCAGTGGCCTATGGCTACCTCGCGGAATCGATCCTGGCCTGGCCCGACCAGGAAGGCCTGGCTGATCTCATGGCCGAGGCGGGCTGGCGGGATGTGGCGTGGCGCAACCTATCTGGGGGGATCGTCGCGCTTCATCGGGGGTGGAAGCTGGCGTGAATCGGTTCGTGCTGGACGCCTATGCCGCCCGGAGTTGCCCCGTCAAGACCCACCACACGTTCGATCCGACCGTGGCACAGCCGGAGCACCCGCACGACGAGTCACTGCGTGAGTCCTTCTTGGGCGGCGCCGACTATCGCGATGCGGTGCTCGAGCGCATCGCGCGTAAGGCGAAAGGCGTCACCGACCTGAGGGGGCTGCATGAGGATGGCGCCTCATGGCAGGAACGCCTCGATGCGTGCCTGACCACCATGGGGTCGGGTGTTCCGGTGATCCTTGGTGGCGTGCTCCCTTTGGACCTTGACGGGCACCGCAGTGGACGCCCCGACGCGCTGGTGCGCGGCAACGACACTGCTGAGGGCGCACCGGGCTACTGGCCGTTACGGGTCAAGCCTTATCGGGTGCGGGAACGGCAGGTGGGCGCCGACTCGCTGCGCATGTCGCGGCTCAGCAGCATCGGAAAACTGGAACCGCTGCCGGACATGCGCTACCGGGTCTTCCGCGAGGGCGTACTGATGGAGTTGGCCCATTTCTGGCGGCTATTGGAGTCGTGCGGATTCGCCTCGTCTCGTCCCTTGGGGGCCGTGGTGGGTGACGAACGCGAACATCCACCCACCGTCACCTGGGTCGATCTTGGCGTCAAGCTGATCCGCACCTATTCCAAGACAGCGGGTCATAAGCTGCGGGCGCCGCTGGAGCGCTACGACCACGAACACAAGTTCCGCGTCTATGTGGCCGAACACGCATCGCAGCGTGCGCCAGACGACGAAACGCCGCCCGTGGTGCGCCCCATCAGGGTGCGCGAATGCGAATGGTGCGCATGGTGGTCGGTGTGCCGGCCCATGATCGACGACGACGACCTGTCTCTGCGGATTTCCAAGGCGCCACTGGACGTGCGCGAATTGCAAACCCTTATGGGGTTGGGCATCACGACCGTGGCTCAACTGGCCGAGGCGGACGTTGACGCCATCCTGCCCGAGTACCTGCCGTTGACGGGGCACCGCGACCGCGCCGAGCAGCGTCTGCGCCAGGCGGCGCTGCGGGCCCGGATGCTCGCCAATGGGGTAGCGCTGGAGCGGGTGTGCCAGGATCCGATCGGTGTGCCCCGCTCCCCCGTCGAGGTGGATCTAGACATCGAGACCTCCGATGACGGCAACGTGTACCTGTGGGGAGTCCTGATCACCGACGAGGAAGGTTCTCGGTACAAGCACTTCAGCCGGTTCGAGAAGCTCACTGGCAAGACTGAGGCGCGGCTGGCCGCCGAGTTCGCGTCGTGGCTCATCGACTTCCTGAGCGAGCATCCCGATGCGTTGATCTACCACTACAGCGATTACGAGCCGGTGCACTTGGCACGCCTCGCCGAACGCAGCGGAATACCGGATGTGGTTGCGGCCGCGGACCTGATTCGCAAGCACTTCGTGGATCTGTTCGCCTACATCCGGGAGAATTTCGTGGGCGTCGAGGGGCTGGGCCTAAAGGTGGTAGCCACCTCGGGGGTCGGCTTCCACTGGCGCGACTCCGAGCCTGGCGGCCTGGCCTCGCAGACGTGGTTCAACGACGCCGTCAATGCCAAGAGCCGCCGCGAGCGGGAGGCCGCTCGACGGCGAGTACTGGAATACAACGAGGACGACGTACGCGCCACCTTCGCCGTGCGCGAGTGGCTCACACAGCAGGACACGCAAGAGAATGGCTGATCTCAGCAGCCCTGCGGCCGCTCCGCCAGGCAATGTCCCAACACGGCCTCAGGAGACCTTCGCCACCACGAATTCGGTTCCGGCGGCCAAGGCGGCTTGAAGGCCCGGCTCGTCGCTAACCGTGACGGCCTGCCAGCCCAGGGCCCTAGCCACACTGGCCAAGTCCACGCGCTGCGGGGTGAGGAAGACCCGGTCGAAGGCGCCGGCATATTCGGGAGCGCCTTGTTCCAATCCGCGGAAGATGGTGCCTCCCCCGTCGTCGACGACGATGACCCGCAGCGCCGGAACTGGTTCACCGGGAGGGCGGACGAGAGCGCTGAGGTCGTGCTGGGCCGTCAGATCTCCCACGAGGACTGTGGTGGGCCGCCCGGTGGCCAGCCCAATACCCGTGGCCGTGGCGACGACACCATCGATACCGGCTAAGCCCCGGTTGGCGAACGCCCGAGGTGGCTGGGAGGAGATGGGGCTGAGGTCGGCGGCACGAATGACTCCGCTGGCGCCAAACACCACGCAGTCGTCGCCGGCCAGGTGCCCTAGAACCTCGTCGACCACACGTCGCGCGGTGAAACCTTCGGGTGGGCACGGATAGGGGGCGGCGCGCCAGTCAGCAAGCCAGCCCGGTGGCTGCTCCCCGACGAGTGCACGGTCGGCCACCGTGGCGGCGCGGTGCCCCGGGTCGGGCCAATCGGCCTCGCTGGCCACGACAACGAGATCAATGTCTGGGCGCGAGAGCAGCTCGGTAACTGGGCGCGACAGCGTGGGGTGGCCGTAACACACCACTCGCTCGATTCGCGGAGCCAAACTCGCCAAGACCTCACGGTAACTGGGGATGGCATTTGGGCCTCCGCGGGCATTCGACGTTGGTTCGGCCAGCAGCGGGGCGCCCGCGAGTTCGGCGGCCGCGCGCGCCTCGGCGCCCACGCGAGGGCTGGCATCGCCGGCCAAGACAACGGTACGCCGGCCGTCCAGTTCCACCAGTTCGGTTCCGGCGGATCTGGTCACCCGCACCTCCGGGTCCTGCTGTGGCGGCAGGGGCCCTACCAGCGGCGGGGCAAACTCGATGTTGACCTGCACAGGGCCTGGGCGCCGGGTGCGACGCCCCTCGGCCAGGGTCACGGCACGCCTGATCCCCGCTCCCCAGGCAGCGGCGTCTCCCGATTCAGAGGACAACCGGATGAGCCCCACCGTGGAGGGGCCGAACGCGCCCACCTGATCGCCGGTCTGATTGGCCCCGCTGCCCACGAGGTGGGCGGGCCGGTCGGCCGTCAGCGCCACCAGCGGCACGCCCGCGGCACGGGCCTCCATGGCAGCGGGCGCCAGGTTCGCCACCGCGGTACCGGACGTAGTGATAAGAGCGACCGCTCGCCCAGAGCCCTTGGCTAAGCCGAGCGCGAGGTACCCTGCTACGCGCTCGTCGACGCGCACATGCAGCCGCAGCCGGCCGCACCGGTCGGCGCGTTCGACGGCCAACGCCAACGCGGCGGACCGCGACCCCGGAGCGAGCACCACGTCGGTCACTCCCATGCCCACGAGGGCGTCCACTGCGGTGGCGGCCAGTTGGATGCTGCTCACTGCCCCTCCTCGACGATCCGGCCGACCCGTTCCCACCGCTCCAGCCAGAACCGGCGCAGCATCGGAGCGGCCGCGTAGCGGGCCAGCAGTTCCGGGTCCGGCCTCACGCCACGCACCTCAAGTTCGCCTGCGGCGGGGATGAGCGGGTGGCTGACCAGATCGGCGCCGAGCAGTCTTCCCGTCTCCAGCCCGCAGGCCAGCGGAGCCTCAGGTAGGGCCGCCGCCACCGCCGCCCCCATGGCCAGCCCGACGGAGGACTCGACGGCGCTGGAGATCACCACGGGTAGACCAATCTGGGCCGCGATGCGCAGGCAAGCGGCGGCTCCGCCCAGCGGCTGCACTTTGAGCACAGCGACGTCGGCGGCTTCGGCGGCACGCACCCGCAGTGGGTCGCTGGCCTTGCGAATGGACTCGTCGGCGGCGATGGGCACGCCCAACTCGCGGCGGCGCAGTTCTGCCAGAGCGTCCACGGTGGAGCAGGGCTGTTCGGCGTATTCGAGCCGGAGCGGGGCGAGGGCATTGAGGGCGCGGGTGGCTTCCTCGAGGCTCCAGCCCCCGTTGGCGTCGACGCGGATGCGTGCCTTGGGTAGCGCCTCACGCACTGCCGCTACCCGGGCGACGTCGTCGGCCAAGGGGCCTGCGGCAACCTTGATCTTGACGGTACGGCAGCCGGAGGCGACGGCTCGCGCGGCCGCGTCTGCCGGGGAGAGCGCCGGGACGATGCCGTTGACTTCAACCCGGCCGCGCCTCATCGGAGGTGGGCCGAGAGTGGCAGCCTCGATGGTTGCCCGAAACCAAGCGGCGGCCTCCTCGTCGCCATATTCGGGGAAGGGGCTCCACTCGGCCCACCCCGATGGGCCTTCGACGACGATGCCGCTGCGCCGGGTGATCCCTCTGAACGGCACCCGCAGCGGAAGGTCAAAGACGTGCGGGATCATCCGAGCATCACGCCGGCGAGCAGCCCGGCACCGACCCCGATCTCCGCGATGCCCGTGGCCTGGAGCACGGGGATGAGCGCAGCGCCCGTCGCACCACCCAGCACGCGCCGCAGCGGAGCGACAAGCAGCCCCATGCTCAGCAGCGCGAGCAACGCCCACCAGGTGGTCAACGCGGCGAAGGCCACGACGCCCACGGCCGCCATCGCGCAAAGACTCGCGTAGAACCAGCGGCTGGGAACATCACCGAGCCGGGCAGGCAGGGTCATCTTGCCAACGGCACGGTCGGTCGGGATGTCGCGCAGGTTGTTGGCCACGAGGATGGCACTGGCCAGCGCCCCCACCGCGGTGCCCGCAGCCCAGGAATGAGCGGGTGCCTCTCCGGAGATGACTAGTCCCGTCCCTACGGTGGCGACCAGCCCGAAGAAGACGAACACCATAAACTCACCCAACCCAAGGTATCCATAGGGCTGCTTGCCTCCGGTGTAGTACCAGGCCGCGGCCACGGCCACGGCGCCAACGGCGGTGAGCCACCAGTGTTCGCTGAGCCCCACGGCGACCAGCCCTGCCACAGCGGCGATCCCGAAGGATACGAACGCGGCCAGCTTCACCGCCTTCGGCGAGGCGAGGCCGGATGCGACGAGACGAACCGGACCCACGCGGTGATCGTCGGTGCCGCGGATGCCGTCGGAGTAATCGTTGGCATAGTTGACTCCCACCTGTAGGGCTAGTGCCACGATGAGGCACAGCACAGCTAGGCCCCAGTGGTAGCGGCCGAGGGCTGCTGCGGAGGCGGCTCCCGCGAGGATGGGGGCGACGGCGGCGGGGAGGGTGCGGGGGCGGGCGCCGGCCACCCATGGGGCGATCGATTCGGTCATGGCCTGGCCAACTCTAGAAGACGCTGACGGTCCGGCTTGCCACCCGATGTGCGCGGGATGCGATCGACGGTGATCACCTGTCGCGGCAGCCCAGCGGCGGGCAGGAGCGCACGAAGCCGCTCGCGCCAGAAGTCCAAGCTTCCCTCGGTGGCGAACAACACGACGCGAGACCCCCATTCGGCATCTGTCACCCCAAGCACCGCGGTCTCGGGATCGATAGTGGACGCGGCTGCCCGCACCGCGGCGAGATCGACGTTGATTCCGCCGCTGACGATGACATCATCGACGCGCCCGTCGATCACGAGCCTCTCCCCGTCCCAGTGGCCACGGTCATGGGTGAGGAGCGCGCCGCTGGCGAGGACCTCCGCTGTGAGATCCGCACGTCCGTAGTAGCCGGTGAAGAGGGTTGGGCCGGCGACGCAGACACGGCCGGTCTCATCGAGCCTCACGTCGATACCGGGAAGCGGCACCCCATCCCATACCACTCCCCCACAGGTCTCGCTCATGCCGTAGGTCTCGATCACCGGGATCCCAGCATCGAGAGCGCGTCGCCGAAGCCGGGGATCGAGAGCCCCGCCCCCGACGAGCACGGCATCGAATGCGGCTAGCCGCGAGACGATTCGAGGCCGCCGTAGGGCGCGATAGAGCTGGGTAGCAACGATGGAGATGGCGTTGGGTCCCTCGGCGAGGGTGAGTGTGTCTAGGCCTGAATCCACGGCTCGCACCCCGTGGCCCAGGATGCCGCGCACCATCACCATGAGCCCCGCCACGTAGGTGCCCGGCAATGCTAGGTGCCATGTCGCTTGGAACCCGAGGCGTCGTTCGGCGGCCTCGGACGCAGCGACCAGGGCGTCGCTGGACAGCACGACGAGTTTCGGTTCCCCGGCGGAACCGGATGTCGCGACGACGGCGCTCCGCCGTGGGGCAGGGCCTTCCCCTGGCCCCAACCACAATGTTCCCCCGTCCAAAAGGTCCCGCACTCCGCGGACCAAGTCCTGCATGGCGTCAGGCTACTGGACCTGGCGGCCTTCGGTATGGGGCCCAGGGCCGACGATGGAGCATCACCGCGGAGGCGTAGGATGGGTTCATGCCTCGTGTCCTGCTCCTCATCGCCGCAGTGCTACTGACGATCTACTGCGTCGTCGAGGTGGCGCAGGCCAAGAGCTATCAAGTGCGTTCCATGCCCAAATGGCTATGGGCGTTCACCGTGATCTGTGTGCCGGTGGTCGGCCCCGTGTCCTGGCTGATCCTGGGGCGCCCCGTGGCTGGCCACGCCAAGCCCAAGCCCATCCAGGCCCCCGACGACGATGAGGACTTTCTCCGCGGTCTGCGCTGACGGCGCTTCTCCCACGGCGTGGCTGCTCTGCAATAGGATTTGCGCGAGAGATCGGAGGAGCCATGAGCGGCGTGAACCTGGTTCGTGCCTGGTTGAACGATTGCGCCAGCGAGTTCGCGGCCCGGGCGGAGGAACTCAATGACCTCGATTGGGCGCTCGGAGACGGTGATCACGGCACCAACATGCTGCGCGGATTCACCACGGCCAACACCTTGGACATGGGAGACGAACCCACCGCTGCCGAGGCACTACGCCAGGTGGGAATGGCACTGGTGAGCAATGTCGGAGGGGCCTCGGGGCCACTGTTTGGAACCTTCTTCCTCCGCACAGGTGCGGCTTGGCCATCCCGGCTCACCATCACGGGCGTGGAGGCCGCGTTGCGTGACGGGGTGGCCGCGGTCATGGCCCGCGGCAAGGCTCAGCCGGGCGACAAGACGATGATTGACGCGCTCCTTCCCGCCGCCGACTCCCTAGCGGATTCTGCCGCGGCCGCTCTGCCTCTACGCCGCGCGCTGGAACGTGGCGCCGACGCCGCCGAAGAGGGCCGGGACGCCACCGCCGCCATGGTGGCCCGGCGAGGCCGGGCCGCGCTCAAGGCTGATATCTCCGTTGGCATCGTCGATCCTGGCGCGGTGTCCATGGCCCTCATCTTGCGCACCGCGATCAAGCACGTCGGCTGATTCTGTTGCCACCTTGCTCATCGTCGGCAATAGGCTGACCGCATGAGCTTCGAGGCACCACACAAGGCAGTCATCCTGGCCCGCGGTTTGGGCTCCCGAATGCGCAAGGACGCGGAAGGGGTGACTCTCGATGCCGAGCAGTCCAAGGCCGCCGACGCGGGCGTCAAGGCGATGATCTCCGTGGGGCGTCCCTTCCTTGACCACGTCATCACCGCGCTGGCCGACGCGGGCTTCACCGAGGTGTGCCTCGTCATCGGCCCCGAGCACGACATGATCCGCGACTACTACGACGCGGTGCCTAAGCAGCGCGTCACCATTGAGTACGTCGTCCAGGAGGAGCCCCTGGGTACCGCCAACGCCCTGCTCGCCGCCGAGGAGTTCGCCGGCGATGACCGGGTGCTGGTCATCAACTCTGACAACTACTATCCCGCCGAGGCGCTGCGTCTCTTGTCCGAGACACCTGGCTCCGCGTTGGTGGGCTTCGAACGCGACGCGATGCTGACTCGCTCGAACATCGCGGCCGAACGGATCGCCGCGTTCGCGCTGGCCACGGCCGACGCAGAGGGCAACCTGGCCGAGTTGGTGGAGAAGCCAGACGAGGCCACCATCGAGCGCTTGGGTAAGGACGCGGTCATCTCGATGAACTGCTGGCTGTGTTCCCCAGCCATTTTCCCGGCAGCGAAAGCCATCGGAAAGTCCGAACGCGGCGAATACGAGATCACCGACGCCGTGCGCGCCGCCATCGATGCCGGGGATCCATACCGGCTGGTGCGCGCCGAGGCTGGGGTGCTAGACATGAGCAATCGCGGCGACATCGCCTCCGTGATGAAGGCCCTAGGCGGTCGGGAGGCTGCCCTGTGAGGTGGTTCGTGCCGGGCCGGCTCGAGGTGCTCGGCAAGCACACGGACTACGCCGGAGGCCGCTCCCTGCTGGCCGCAGTGGATCGGGGCATCACAGTTGACCTCACCACGGCCGCAGGCTCCATCACCGTCGCCACGGATGCCCTCAGCGACGAGTTGTCCCTGGCCCCAGGCATCGACCCAGGGCTCCCGCCCGGGCACTGGGGGCATTACGTGCAGTCCGTGCTGGAACGGCTAAACGTCAACTTTGGCCCCCTTGCTCCCTGCCACATCGCCATCTCCTCAGACCTTCCCCTCGCCTCGGGCATGAGTTCGTCGTCGGCGCTCGTGGTGGCGGTGGCATTGGCCCTTATCGATCACAACGGATTTCGTGACACCCCCCAATGGCGGGACAACATCGTCACCGACGCCGACCTCGCCGGCTACCTCGCCACCATGGAGAACGGCCTCACCTTCGGCTCTCTCAAGGGGCGGCGCGGCGTCGGCACTTTTGGCGGCTCCGAGGACCACACGGCCATGCTGTGCTGTGCCGAGGGGTACCTCACGGAGTTCACGTTCTGCCCCATCACGAAGCGCCGTTCAGTAGCGCTTCCACCGGAATGGTCCTTCGTCGTGGCCGTCTCGGGGGTGCTGGCAGAAAAGACAGGTGCCGCGCTGGACGCCTACAACAACGCGTCCCTGAGGGCAAGCGAACTCGTCGATGTGTGGAATTCGTCCACAGGACGTCACGACGCCTCCCTCGCCGAGGCCTTGGGCTCCGGCGAGGGAGCGTTGGAGGGACTGCGCGCCGTCGCTGCTCACGATCCGGCCCTCACGCATCGGCTGACGGCATTCGTCACCGAGTCTGAGGTCGTCATTCCACGCGCCGTCGCGGCACTCGAGGCGGGCGATATCGAGGCATTCGGCGAGGCCGCGGACCTGTCCCACCGCAACGCAGACGGGGCCTTGGGTAACCAGGTGCCCGAGACCAACGCCTTGCAGCGGCTGGCCCGCGGCCTGGGGGCGGCCGCGTCGTCTGGCTTCGGCGCGGGCTTCGGCGGCTCCGTGTGGGCGCTTGTGCGCACCGCCGACGCCCCTCGATTCGCCGCGGCGTGGCTGGAACGCTATCTGGGTGAATTCCCCGCTGTCAGGGGGAGGGCATCGACGATCGTCACCCGTCCCGGCGGCCCGGCACGCCGCCTTTGACCACGCCGAGTCTCCTCCGCACCCCTTTCGGTCTCGGTTGGGTGATTTTATGTGCCCATCGGATTTGTCACCTCTGTCTCTGACGCACCACAATGGGCTGGTGACCACATCAACCGCCGCCGCGCGCGTCGACCTGACCAAGTTCGCCTGGCTCTCCATCGCCGCCGTTGTGGCAACCATCGGCCTCAAGTCGGCCGCCTGGCTCGTCACAGGGTCGGTCGGCCTGCTCTCCGACGCCGCCGAGTCGGTGGTCAATCTCGTCGCGGCCATCGTCGCCCTCATCGCCTTGAAAGTGGCAGCCAAGCCCGCCGACAAGAACCACCACTTCGGGCACTCCAAGGCCGAATACTTCTCGTCGGCCATTGAGGGGGTCATGATCTTCGTGGCGGCCGCCACCATCATCGTGCTCGCCATCCAGCGCCTCATGAGTCCCCAGCCACTGGAAGAGGTGGGCATCGGCCTGCTGATTTCCGTGGTCGCCGCCCTCCTCAACGGAGCCGTGGCGTTGGTGCTTATCCGCGCCGGACGCAAGCACAACTCGATCACGCTGCGCGCCGACGGCCACCATCTCATGACCGATCTCATCACCTCGGTGGGTGTCGTCGTCGGCATCGGATTGGTGGGGCTCACCGGTTGGGCGTGGCTCGACCCGGTCGTCGCGCTGGGCGTGGGCATCAACATCCTCTGGACCGGATGGCGCCTGGTCACCGAGTCCACCGCTGGCCTGATGGACGAGTCGCTGCCCAAGGAGGACAACGAGCGGCTCCGGGAGATCCTGGCCACCCACACCACCCATGAGGTGGAGTTCCACGCCTTTCGCACCCGGGTGTCCGGCTCGCGGGCCTTCATGGAGATGCACATGCTGGTGCCGGGTGACTGGACGATCAAGCGCGGTCACGACGCCTTGGAGGACCTGATCGTCGTGATCCGTCAAGACTTCCCAGAACTCAACGTCATCGGGCATCTGGAGCCCATCGAGGATCCCCGCAGCTACGAGGACGAGTACCTCATCTGAGGACGGTCAGGCCGACGAACGACGCACGAGCCTGCAGGCTCGTGGCGCTTTGCTGCCACAGCCGCTGGTCCTCGTGGCGCACAGTTGATCCATCATCTTGTAGTTGGTCAGTAACTCCGCCATCCTCGCGTCCCCCTGTCCGTTCCCTTCACGTCCCCGTGTCCGGATCGCATCCCAGCTCGCCAGGCGTCGAGCAGGGGATCCTGCTCGGGCTGGCGCGGAAACGTCAGCGTCCCCTCGGTGTCCCTAGCTACAGCCAACACCATCGTGGCGCGTTCATGCGGGAAGCAGGCGATGCCGCGGCGTCCGAGTCGATATGCGCCAGCCAGCTCATGATCGAACTCGCAGGCTGCCATCGCCTCATCGTCGTCCCAGACATCCTCGCCGTAGACCCCGGAGGACGCGGCCAGCAGGATGATGCGGAGGTCCTCAGCGTCCTTGGTTTGAGCCGGGTATCGGTCGGCGAACGCGAGCAACTTCAGAATGGCGATGAGTTCGAGCGGCGCAACAGGAAGGATGTCGCCCGAAGGCAGCATGAGGAGGTCTGCGTGTTCGGCGGCCTCGGCGAGACCGAGGACGTTGAGGGTGTGTCCTTCGAGGGTCACCTCCCCTTCGCTCTCGATCCCGCCAAACGGGACGAGGTCAACCTGTTGATTGCCCACCATGCGTCGCTGCCAAGCCCGGGTGGCGGTGCCGACCGTGGAGATGGCGATCTGGAAATGGCGCGGATCACTGGCTGCGACAGCCACATCGATATCGACGGTTGCCCGGGCGGTGAGGGGTACGTCACCGGCCCTCAACGCTAGGTCGCGGGCGGTGGCGCCGATAACCACCCAGGTACCGGGGGGACCGAAGGCGTCCACGAGGACATCGAGCAGTTCCTCGGGGATGGGAAGGTCACCCGGCGTCAAGGGCGCGAAGGTGCGCATCGCTCTCCCTCAGGTCGTGACCGGCTTCCACTGCGCGGTCATCACCGTCCCGAACCAGGTCGCCGTAGAGCAGGACGGACGGCACAATGCCGGGCTGGGCTGGGGACAGGTCGTCCCCCCAGAAGCGCTGGCGGAGTTCCACGCGATAGGGCGTCGGGGTTGACGTCAGGCGGAGAAGTTTGACGGTGGCACCCAAGTCACGGACGTAGGCGATGCCGTCCGCCGCGCGGAGACGGCCTGTCACGACTGCGCCGGCGGCCGCGCCGCTCGCCAACGCCTGGGGTACCGGGTCGAGACCGAGCTGGTCCACCCAGAGCAGATCGGCTGCGAACCGTGGTGTTGACGTCAGCGACGAATGACCCAGGCGTTGATAGGTTGCGACCCATTCATCAAATAGCTTCCGGGTTTGACGTAGTTGTCGCTTGACGATGTACCCCTGTGCGGCGAGTTCACCGAGGACCCTGTGCACGGTGCCGACGGACACCCCGGCCTGCATGGCAAGCGCACGAACCGGCATACCGGCCAGCTCGGGCTCGCAGAGCAGAGCGAATGCGACCTGATGGCTCACGCGTCCCAGATGCAGGGCCGAAGGACCATCGGCCAGGCTCGTGGGTGCCGGTGCGTTGGACAACCGCCTCAGCGCCCTCTCGCGCGCGAACACGACCACCTGCCCGTCCAAGACCAGGTGGGCGTTCCCCCGGTCATCGAGGAAGGACTCTCCTTCATCGGCCAGTCCGGTCGCCAACGCCTCGTCGAACCCGTCCCCGATCAGGAGCGACACCCACCCGGGCGTTCTTCGGAGCGGCGGTCCACCCTCGAACGGCACCGCCAGGATCCGATGGAGTGCCAGGCCGTGCCGCAGCACCAACTGCCGTCCATGCGCCGGATCCACCGCCAGCACGCCCACATCCCGGAGCCCTGCACGAACGAGGCCCCGCTGCACCCGCCGGGCCAGCGCGTCCCCCTCGTCGTTCAAAAGTCCCATGCGTTCACTTTAGATGAACACAGAAGAGTTTTGAACACGTGAGGGTCTAGAGGAGGTCCAGGGCTCCTGTTCAGAGGGGGACGTGCCATGCTGTCGGGTCGAGTTCAGCAAACGCGGCCCGATGATTCCCCACCGCAGCATGCGTCTGACGTAATCCCGGCGATACCGCCACCTCCGAGGATGGACGCGCCAGGAAGGTCAACCAAGGGGAGGGAAAACCACCTCTTCCCCGACGATGTGGGAAAGGCTGAGGTGTGACTGGGCGTCGCCACCATCCACGACGGCAATCAGCATGGGGACGACACGCTCCTGAGCCTCGGTGCGCATGATGACGTACCGGAACCTCGCTCCGGGCCGGTCCAACCAGATGTCCAGGTGGACTCCCAGGGGCAGGTCGACGAGGACGGACGAGGTGCGGGCGTCCAAGTAGCGCCAAAAGCGCTGAGCCAGCGGCGACGTGAGGGCTGACATCGCCACACAGGCCACCACCGGCGCGGGAGCGTTCGCGGGATCGACGGGGAAGGTGTCCGTGACGTCCATGAGCTCGACCAGCAACCGACCGTCGTCCGTCATCACGGAGCGGCGCAGCACGGCTGCCGACGTCGGGCAGGGGCCGGGGCCCGTGCAGCGGTAGTTGGGGGTGAGCGACCGCAGCGGTCGGATGGCGAGGAAGACGTGGGGATCGTCGATCCCCGCGACCATCCCGGTCAATGGGCCAGCCGGACGCCAGATCGCGTCGAGGGGTTCTCCTGAGGTGAAGCCCTCCGCCTCAGCCACAGCCTCGAACATCTCCCGGTTGATCACCTCCCACAGGCTTGCCAATTCGGGTCGCAGCGCAGTCGCCGTCAGCTTCGGATTGCCCAGCACCTCCTCCCAAGCGTCATCTCCGGCCAGTCGCGCAGTGAGGCGTCCTATCGGCCCATCCCAGGCGATGCCGCGTCGCAGCACGGCCTGGAACCTTCGATCCGGCCGGAGCGACGCCCTGAAATCGGCCAACGCCACCCGCTCCAGCCCCACCGCACGCACGATGTCGGCGACAGGAGGCTGCATGCACGCCCGGGCGACCGCGTGAGCTGCGTGGAGTGCCAAGTAGGGGTGACCGGTCCCCTCCACCAACGCCTGCATTTCGTCGAAGGGTGTTCCGTAACCGTCATAGATGCTGACCAACTCAGCACGCTACCAGCCGAGCGCATGGGCAGGCGTCCAGCAGGCGAACGCTTCATGCGTGCGCGAGCATGCCTTCTTCAGATCCCGCGCCACGCTGTCGGCACAGTCGAGCGTCAACTCGTCGAGGATCCGGGCCAGCCCCCCCGAAGGACGTGCTGCTGTGCAGTTGGCGGTGATGCGATTCGTGGGCCGAGGCGTACTCGATGGCGCGCGATCCGGCCGCGAACGTCCTGATCCACCAACTGGAGCCGTCGAACCAGCCACCCGCCGAGGTCACGGTCGCGCTCGGATCCGGATCGTCCCCCGCGGGCCATCCTCAGTCTCGCCCGCTGCCCTGAGCTGCTTGACCACGTCGGCGAAGTCGAGCAGGCAGATTTGGCTCCGGGTCTCTTCAGGCAGCTTCTCGTACAGCGTGCGTGTATCGAAGAAGAACTCCGTGACCTCGGGCCGCAGCTTCAGGTCGGCGAGAACGAGACGCCCCTTCGCGGTAACCTCGACCCGCTCCACCTCCAGCACCGTGCCGACGATGGACGCCATGAACCCGATGCCGACCGTCTCGATGGGGGCGTCTGGGAACGCCAAGTAGACCAACGCTCCCGTGACCACGGTCGACAGGGCCGTCTTGACTGCGAGTTTGGTCAGGTCAAGACGCCAGGCGCCCACCCGGAGACCGAGTTCGTCGGGAGGAATCCCCACGGCATCCGGCCAGTCAACAGGGCACAGTTGCAGGACCGCGGACTCGAATTCGCCGAAGCCGATCACGGAGGCATCGGGCAATCCCGCCCAGAGGGCGCGCAGGCCGGTAGCGTCGAGCACCTGCTGATCATCGACCGAGCCGGTGAGGAGTTGGGTCAAGAGTAGGTCTGTCACGAGGGCACTCCGGTCTTCGATATCGGTTGTGGTCGGGAACCGCCGAGATCGAAGAACGACTCGGTGGCGAGGATGTGGGTCAGGATCGCTTCCAGTTCCCACGTGTCGGCCGGCACTTCGTCCGGAGGGGCGATGGCCACTCTCCCGTCGTCTCGCAGGCCCTGTAGCACGATCCCGATCCCCAACTCCTCGGCGATGAGGAGCCAGCGTGGCGCCTCCGGGGTGGAAGCGATGAGCAGACACTCCCAGGTCCCCGACGGATCCACGACCTGAAGACGGGACGCGCTGCCACCGCCCTTCCCCCAAACAGGGAGCAACTGGCCCGGGTCCACGTCGATGAGGACGAACAGGCTCGTGCGTGCCGACAGCAGGGGAAGCCAGTCATCCGCCCACGGGCGATCCAGGAGGCAACTGGCGGACACACACGACAAGGGACGCCTGCGCTCGCCCCACCTGTCCAGCAGCGACGCTGCGTCGCCGGGGGTGACCAGCTCAATATGCTCGATGACAGGCTGCTCGGCCTCGATCTCGATCGTGCGCACGGCGACCACGGGCGAGTTCCCGGTCGGCCCGCCACTATCCGGCTCCCAGGTAAACAGTTCTCTCAGGCGCGTGGCTGGTCGCGCGTCGAGGATCAGCAGCGCATCCCCGTGGAGCGCCATGGGCTGCCGCACCCCATCCGGGGACAGCCAGCGGGCACGCCACGTCCCTCTGTCCGCGACCACGAGCCGGGCTTGGGTCACCGCCGCTGACTGGAAGGCTTCGCCCACGCCGATCCGTTCGTCAAGGACGTACGAGCTGCCCAGGCGCCGAGGAGGCTCGGCGGGTGTGTGGCTCGTCGTCATCAGGTCGTGCTCCGCAGGATCATGGCCGCCAATCTACCGGCGGGCGCGCCCCGGCGCAGTCGTCGTCCGCAGGCTCGGGCTCAGTCAGACTCGACGGGCACCTCGGTCAGGCGCCAGGACGGGTACCGGAAGGTCGAGCCCTCCGGGATGAGGCGATCGACGACGACGGTGTCCTGCCCGGTGTCCGGCCACGCGACGCACACCCGCGTGCCCGCGCCCTCGGGCAGGGGGTCGTAGAGGTTGAGCTCGGTGACCGGGACGGCGTGGCCCGAGTCCGGTACGACGTACTCGACGGGGAAGACGCGCCGGTCACCGGCCAGGAGGGTCAGTCCCCCTGCGACGGTGGTGCTGCCCGGCCACAGCTGCCCCCTGAGGTGGTAGAAGTCCTCGGGGGTGCCGAACCAGTTGTTGAGGTCGGCGAAGTCGGTGACGTCGGTGTCGGCGAGGACGTCGACGACCCCGAGGAGGAGGTTTCCGCGCCGGACCACCCGCTGCAGGG